>NZ_JAHUTG010000040.1:0-20574 GCF_020889545.1 Rhodococcus sp. I2R | reverse complement strand
GATGGTGCCCCCAGTAGGACTCGAACCTACGACCTGCGGATTAAAAGGTCAGTGATTCACCCCCTCCGACCGGCACTCGGGGCAGTCGCATGACGAGCGACCTGTACTGCCATGTGTGCGGCGAGTTCATCCGCTCGGTGTCGGGTTCACAGCCGCCGGTTCCGGTTCGGCATCAGTCATGTAACGGGTTGACCAACACTCAACCAACCGACATCCCCAATGTCCGGCCTGGGATAGTTGTTACGCATGTCAACTAATGTGACGATTGATCAGTGGGAGATCTTTCAGCACGGCACGCGCCGCTCAGACACGACAATCACCGAGCGCATCCGCGTGCTTGCGACTTTCGAGGCGGAGACCGGCGTCAACCCGGCCTATGCGCAACCACTCGACATCGTCCGGTGGTACGCCCTGCACGAGGAATGGTCGCCGGGGACCCACTACACCTACCACTCTTACCTCACCACATGGTTCAAATGGCTACAGCTCCAGGACATTCGGGTCGACAACCCCATGGTCAAGCTTGGCACGGTCAAGCAGCCGAAACGCAAACCACGGCCAGTCGCCGACACCCACCTGATCGCTCTGCTGAAGACGAACATGCATCACCGCACGAGAGTGATGATCCTGCTCGCCACACTCGCCGGCCTGCGGTGCATCGAGATCGCCAAGTTTCGCGGTGAAGACATGGACCTGCCTCGGGGCCGCATGCTCGTCCTCGGCAAGGGAGGGGACGAGAAGTGGGTGCCGCTACATCCGATCCTCGCGGCCACTGCAGAGACGATGCCGGTGCGTGGCTGGTGGTTCCCGTCGAACCGCACCAGGCCGGGGCAGCATGTCACACGTAAAAGCGTGTCGCAGAGCATCAGTGACGTGTTCCGGCGTGCGAACCTGCCGGGTTCTGCGCACCCACTGCGACACTGGTATGGCACCACACTGCTGGAGGGCGGAGCCGACATCAGAGTGGTGCAGGAGTTGATGCGGCACGGCTCGGTCACGTCGACACAGCAGTACACTGGCGTGACCGATATCCGCATGCGCGCCGCCGTCGAGAAACTCGACCTACACCGAGCCATCGCTTGACTGTTCGATGTGTTAAACATCACGCATGACGACTGTCTTTCAAGAAATGGCCGTGCTACAGCTACTCATCTTGCTTACGCTATGGGGCTTCGCGATCGACGTGGTGTACCGCCGAATCAGACACTCCAGATCGCAACGCCGCCAGACTACTGCGCCACCACAGCCTGAGGCCTCGAGCCAACGCAGCTGGCCGGTGGCCGCTTACATCGTTGCGGGCATAGCACTGTTCGCAGCGGCAATCGCTGTGCTCGCACTCATCGACGCATAGCCTTCTTGTGCACCCCAGGCGCGTGGTGCGTGTGACCTGTCATCGAGTGCGGGAGCGGACGGGGACACCGGATGCGACAGCCCCGTGCGCACGGGGTGTCCAATGATCACCGTCGCCGGAGTCGTACTCTGGCTTCAAGCGTTGCGGCGTGCCGCCGTTGCGGAGAAACATGTCGATGTCGTAACACTGCTCGATCTGATACGGACTCGACGACAGCCACGCGTTTACCGAAAGGCGCGCGGTTTCCTGATCGCCGGACGATGCCTGCCGTGGCGGGCTTGTAGTGCCGATGATGCGGGCGTTCGGATACAGCGAGCGAGCCTTGTTCACCACCACGCCATAGCTGCCCTTGGCTACTTCGATCGCTGCCGCGTCACCAGCACCGCCAGCAACGTCAGACGACAGCAGACCCATCAGCACGATCGCGTCGTAAACCATCGGGGTGGCGGCAGTGTCGTAGTGGGTCCACTTCGCCGAGCTGGCAGGGTAGTTCGCTGCCCACGATCCACCGACCGCGATCGATGCCGCCACACCGCCGTTCGCAAAAGCCCACTGATGCTGCCATGCATCGAGGTCGCCACGGTTCGTCGCCGCGACGACGTTCCCCGGCCCAGAAAGCGAGTTCGATACGACGAGAATCGTAGGAGCGTTGTCGTCTACGAAGCGGTACTCGATCCACGTATCAAAGAACGACTGATTCGGAGTGAACACGGCATTCGCGGCCTGCTGCGCTGCCCTGTCGCCGTCGTAACTGACGAAGTGACCGCCGCCGCCGAGAGCGATCGGAGTTTCCGCGCTGGGCATCGTGAACCCGGTCGAGAGCAGGTACCGCTTGTTCTTCGTGAGGGCGAAAGTGGCCGGGGTGATCCACGGCGTGACCTTTTCGACACCGTCGACCAACGTCGTCGGGGCGAGGATCTGAACCGGCGGTGCGACGAATGCGCCTGTCGGACCATCCGGTCCCATGACCGCTTCGCCGACGTACGCCTTGAACGCATCAATGGTCCCGACTGCATCGACCTCGCCGAGAAAGTTGCGGTTGCGGTAGTGCACTCTGAACTCAAGCCCGTCGAACGGGAGCGCGAAACCCTGGCGTGCGGTGAACGTCGCCGCACCCAGCGGCGACAGGGCTCCCGCATGATCGAATTGGAAGGCACCGGTCCGGGTAGCAGAGTCAGAAGCCGACTCGGGTAGGTCGGCCCACGGGGTGATGCCGTTGCCGATTTTCAGTGGCCCGTCAGGTAGCGCGTAACCTGGCTCGCCATCTGCAAGCGTCGGATTTGCTGCCGTCCACTCGGCCGTGCTCCCGCGCCTGAATTGAATGAGTGGCATTAGGGTGTTCCTCCATCTAGGGTGCCGCTTTGAGTGGGGTAGACCGGACCGCCGTCGACACCGGCGGACGCGGGCTTGAGATAGTCGGATTCGGGAATGACAACAGGGGGCAGCCAGTAGGCCTGCTCGCCGGTGGTGTCGAAGCGAATGTCGACCGACCACCGACCTGGCTGAATGTTGTGCTTGATCTGCCGAATGTGGCGGACTTGAGCGTCACCCTGGAACCGCACGACAACCGCGTCGAGCACCTCGAGGCGGGAGACGAGTCTGCGGTGCGCGTCGGTCGTCACCGGGAGCGTGATCGACCTCGGGCCGGACCGCTCGACGCTGTACTCGTCCAGGATGGCACTCGCCCATGCGGCGAAGTTCGAGCCGTAGTCACCTGACTCGATGTCGGTCCACTGTCCACTACCTCGCACCACGGGGAAGGAACGCGATGCAAGACCGTACGAGTCGATCGAGCCCTGCCGGCGATACTCGGCGGTTTGGATTCGGCTACTGATGGCACCGAGCTCCTTCGGTGGGTCCTCGGCGCCGACTGTGCGCTCGGTGAAGTCCGCAGAGTCGAGGAGATGTTCGGACACCCGTACAGCATTGATGAGTTCCGCACTGTCGGAACCGAATTCAAGATTGAGGGCGTAGTGCATGTCACCCTCGCCGGGGACATCTGATACGTCGAGAGCCACCTCGGCCGGCAGGGCCGAGAGCACCTCGAGGCGGTCTGTGCGGGTGAGACGCACAAACCCTTTGACTGCGTTGCGTGCCATGACCAGTGATTCCCATGCGGTGAGGCCGGCATCTTGATACGAGGGGAACACACCACCCCATGGGGGCAGCTCGCGTGCCGGGCCGGTGACTTCCGTGCCGTCGATCGTGGCTTCGACGCCGAGAGTGTTGAGGACGGGGGCGTATTCGGCGAGCGTGTTGAATGCGACCTTGGCGGTGGTGGCGGTGAGTTTGCCATAGCTGTCGTGCACGCCGATTTCGACCTGTGGACTGTGTCGACCGTCGTGCACTATCCGGCGGGTGCGAATCGTGCCGGCGGCGAGGACAGTGAACGCACCGTCTGGATGCAGCGCCAACATGCGGACACGGCGGCCGGCCTTCACCTTGTCCGGCACGTCGACGGAGTAGAGCCGAATGGTGTGGATGCCCAGATCGGCCTCGATCCGTTCGGTACCGATCCGCACCACGTGGTCGGTGATGTCCTCGTACGTCCACCGCCAGAGCCTGTTCTGCTCTTGGGTGAGGGTCTCCCATTGTTCCGCCGGCGGTAGTGCGGGAGCCGGTGGATTGGGCGTGACGATCAGGCGCAGCGGATCGGCTGTCGAGAGGGTGAACATGTTCGGCGTGCCGCCGAACAGCGTCGACCACCAGTTCGGGACAGTGTAGCTGGGGGACATCCATTCGCCGGTGGTCGCGGCACGGATAGCCACGGTCATGTGCACGCCGGTAACGCCGGCCGGGACCACCGCAGGCGAGGTAGCAGGGATCGTGATCAGGGTGTTCACGTACGACCAGAAGATCGACTCCGGTTGATACAGAACGTCATACGCGAGTAGCTCCACCGATTCGATAGAGACCTCGCCATACTCGTCCTCGTTACTCTTGACTCCCCACACCGACACTCGCACCCTCAACCCGGTGCGATCACCGTTGCTGTCGCGCTGCACCGGGTCACCGGACCGACGGATCGCGAACTGGCCGCTGTAGGTGACGTGGTCGCCAGGCTTGACCGGTGTCGGCATTTTGGTCTGAACGACGATCGGGCCGAGTGATCGACTCGACCGCTGGGTGATCGATACGTCCTTCACCATCTTGTCGAAGCCGCTGCCCTCGTATGTGACATCCAGGTCGACACCCGTGATCGCGCGGTCATCACGGTCGATCGGGAACATGCCGTAGCCGGTGATCGGTGCTGTCACAGGACGCAAGTCGGTAGCGTTGGGTAGGGCGAGAAGATCGCGCAAGACGATGCCGGCCGGTGGATAGGTGGCATCGACCATTCCGTCCGGCTGCCAGACACTCTCACGCTCGGTTTCGACCTGCACGGCGACCATCGTTGCGTCGGTGAATCTAGACATCGATCGACTTCCCGTTCTGCCCGACAGCAGATGCGTACGCACCGAGAACGGCTCTGACCTCGCGGCCGACCTTCACCGGGTCTGCCATGAGGCCGGCCTCGACGGTGACATAGACAGCCTGCTTGATGTCCATCCCACCGGACAATCCGATCGCCGGCACGAGGTCGTCATCGAACTCCTTGTACACATCGGCGGCGAGTGCCGCTGATGCCGCCACGAGGGCTCGGTGCTGCGACTGCATGCCTGCGATGAAACCGCCAACGAGGGCCTTGCCGTGCGGTATGAGCATGATTCTGTCTGCAGCAATTCCCTTGCGGCCCTTGTAGTGGCCCTTGTTCGCTGCGGCGACCGCACCGAGGTTCGCGGCGGCGGCAGCGACCGCGCCGGCCTGTGACGCGAGACCGGCGGCGAACGATGCACCAGCGGCGGCACCTTGTCCTGACAGGTCGACCGACACGCTCGATGCGGCAGCAGCCATTGTCGCTGCGGCCCCCGCTACGGCGCCGGCCGATCCAGCCAGGCCCGACGCGAACGATGCCCCGGCAGCGGCGCCCTGTCCTGACAGGTCGACACTCGCACTCGCCGTGTCAACCTTCACCGAGACTGGCACGGGTAGGGGCGGTGGGATGGTGATAGTCGGCAGGGTGACATTGAATGTGATCGGCACCGGTGGTGGTGGAGTCAACTGCAACGTCGGCTGCGTGACATCGAACGAGATCGGCACCGGCGGTGGCGGCGGCACGGTCACGGCACCGTCGACCTGAACGTCCACAGGCACAGGCACCGGCGACGGCGGTGGCGGTGCTGCCATTTCACCGGGCGTAATAGGCTGCTCGACCGGCGGGAGTGCGGCCGGCGACGGCATCTCACCGGGGACGAGGGGCTGCTCGATCGGAGGCAGGCTAGGTGCGAGTAGCCCATCGAAGATCGGTGTGAGGGTCTGTTCCATCGGAGGCAGTGGCGGCGGCACGGCGGGCATGACCGGCTCGATAGTCGCGGGAATCGTTGTGCCGTCAGGGAACAGAGATTCCAGTGGCGCACCGGCGAACTGCGGCGTGATGGAGACCGGAACGTCGAACGGCTTCTCCAGTCCCAGTTGCGAGAATATCGAGTTGATTTGACCCGGAAGTTTGTCGAACTGGAGGTTGTCGTCGACCCACTGGTTCAGGCTGAGGAAACCCTCTGTCATCCCGCTACCGACGTTGGTCAGAGCGGTGGTGAGGTCGGTGATTCCGGTCAGGGCGGTGTTGAGCTTCTCGCCGTCGATGTTGCCAAGGAAGTCGCCGAATGCATTCGAGGCGTCGGCCAGTCCACTCGTAAAGGTGGAGAAGTCAGTGTCACCAAGCTCGGAGACGAAATCGCTTATGCCGCCGGTGAATCCATCCAGTGCACCAGAGTCAAGGTAGGCCATCGTGTCGTTGAAGCGCTCACCCACACCGACGAGAGCGTCCCCTGCGCCACTGATGATGCCCGGCAGTGCGGAAAATACCCGTTGAGCGCCGGCCACGATCGCGGGGTCGCCGAGACTTTCAGCGAAGTCCCCGAACGCGGAGATGTACGACGGGATGTTGTCGATCAGGTTGTTGATGTGTGGCTCGGCGGCACCGAATGCCTTCTCCATTGCGGGGCCGACTTCGGCTGCAATTCGGGGCATTTCGCCGGATAGCTCGTCCACAAGGCGGGCAGCGCCGGCGGTCACGACATCGAGGCTCGGGCGGATCTGCTCGAACGCATCACCGACTGCGCCGGCCAGGGTGATCAGCGGCTCTTCGACGGGCTGAGCGATCTCCTGCATCGTGGAGACAACGTCGTCCTTCATGGTCGTGAAAGCAGACCTGACCTGCTCCGATGATGCGGCAGCAGCGATGGGGAGGGCAGCGAACGCGCCACCGATTCCCACAGATACAGCGCCGGCCGCTGCGGTGACAGCGCCCAGTGCTGCCGCAGTAGTGAAGATTCCCGCGCCGATCGCGCCTGAGGCGAGTACCCCGATCGCCGGCGCGAGAGCTGCGACCAACGGCAGCGCCGAGGACGCAGCACCGCCCATGGCGCCTACACCTCTACTGGCAGTCCTGGACGTCGAACCGAGAGTGATGGTGACGTCGTTCAAGGCTTCCATCGCGAGACGGAACGCGGCGAGCTCGGCGGCGGCAGTGGCTGTGTTGAGATCGAGATTGATCGAGACGCTACGCGGGACAGCGGCCACGAAGACTGCCAACTCGGCAGCGGCAGTGCTGGTATCGAGATCCAGCTTGATCGTGGCGTCCCCGCGCGAAGAGTCGAACGCGGCGAGCCCAGCCAAGGCACTGCCGGTGTCGAGCTCCACATCGATGTGAACCGTGCGATCGCGTAGCGCGGCCAGGTCGGCGCGCAGGCGAGCCAGTTGCGATGAGTCCACGTCGACGGTGGCGCGGACTGTGGCGTTGCGGATCGCAGCCATCTGCGCCTGCAAGCGCCGTAGTGCACCGTCGTCCACATCGACAGTGACCTTGGCGGTGGTGTTGCGGATCGACGCGAGCGATGCCTTGACCCGATCAATGGCCCGAAGCAGATCCTTCTCATGGCCCTTGATGTAGATGTCGACGGTGTTACTCGCCATTGCTCTCACCCTTCATTGTCAGTCCGAGCTGTGGGGGTGGAGGTGGCGGATTGTGGCCGAGGTCGAGGATGCGGCCGATCAGCTTCACGATGTAGGGCCGCGCTGTGAGCTTCCATGCGTACAGTTCGGTGTTTTCCGCTTCGAGGTCGTCGTTGCGTGTGGTGAGTGTGACGGCGTTGACGGACTCGACGCGATTCAGTGCGCCGACAACGGTGCCGACGCCGGCTGCAGCGGCACCAATGGCGGCAATGACGATCAGCGTGGCGGCGTTCACCTACTTCACCCCCAGTGCGGACCACAGCCTCGCTGCGGTGAAGTTGATGGCAGCGATTCCCATTGCGATGACACCGACGAGGATCGGTGACGGCGGTACGGATCGGATCGGGGCAAGGATCAGACACAGTCCGTAGAAGCCCCAGGCGGCGACGACGAGCCCGTGCGTGACGGCCAGACCGCGACGGCAGTAGGCGGCGCAACACAGTACTGCGCCGGCGAACGCGAACAGGAACGGCCACACCGGGAACAGATACTCGATGACGGCCACGATCGTCTCCTGCCCTGGCGGCAGCGGCCGGCGCACCAGTTGCTCGGGGCCGGCGTAGAGCGCACCGACGAGCAGGGTCAGCACGGCGATGGTGAGGGACAGGAACCGTGCGGCAGAGAGGACCGCTTTCCACTCGCGCATCAGCGTCCAATCTTGCGCTGCCCGAACGCGATCAGAGCCATCATGCCGGCAACAACAACTCCGCTTCCAAGGCCCTTCCAGTCGCCCAGGTCGAATACCTCAAAGCTATCGTCGCTCACCGCGTCGGCAGCGAACCCGAAGCTGCCGGCGAGCACGACAGCGATGACGCCCTGCACGGTGGTGCGCTTGGCTGCGGTACCCGGGGTCACCGGCTCACCGGCCGGTGGCACCTTGACCTTGTCCAACGGCTCACCCCGGTTCAGGGCCTTGGCGATGATCGGGGTCAGCTGCTCGAACCGAGCGTCGAGTTCAGGTCCGACGATCCGCATAACCTCCTTGGCAACGAGGTCGAGCGGTCCCTGCGGTGCGGTCATGACTTCTCTTCCATCAGTTGGGCTTCGGACGGCAGCTCGGTCCGAAGTAGGTAGCTCGCGGCGGCGGTGACGCCGGCTACGACACCGATCACCACCGCCGTCGCCAGTGTCTGCATCGCGAACCTCACAGTCCGAGCCTGGCGTGAGTCTCGGGGCCGGCGATCCCGTCGACCAGTAGGCCGGCGCGCTTCTGGAATTCGCGCACCACACCTTCGGTCGCCGGCCCGAAGTCGCCGTCGACCACAAGCCTCGCGTACAGCGGGTAGTCGCGGTTGAGGCGTGCCTGCAACCGGCGCACGGCCTCACCCTTCGAGCCTCGCAGCAGCAGCGTGGTGCCGCCCCCGACGCCGGGGTTGGGCACGACGACGGGGACGGGTGTGGGGGCGGTGTTTCCGTAGAGCCCGAACAGCCCAGCGCGTAGCTCGTTCTCGAAGTCGACGTAGGCGTCCATCGGCTTACCCTTGGCGACCTGGTAGTGCATCTCGTCCACCGGGTTGCCGCCCCAGCAGTCCCGTCCCCAGTCGATCAGACCGCGAAAATCGCGCTGTAGCGCTTTCACTTCCGTCACCATTCCACGTGCCATGCGGTACACGCGGAATGGGTACTTGTTCCAGTTTAGGTCGATTGCGGTGCCGGACACGTGATTCGAGGTGCGGACACTGTTCGTGGGTGTCCAACCGCCCTCGTCGCGAGCACCGCCGTCCAGCGGTTCGATCTCCCGGTTGTACATGCCAGCGAACGCGGCGAGGACGAATCCGCATGCGTGCCAGTGGAGCGGGAGGACGATGTTCGTCCCGACGATGGCACGCATCGTGGGATTGCCGATCTGAGCCCAGCCGTTCTCTGTGGTGACCATTACTTCCGTCTCCTCGCTCGTTTGTTGGCGAACGCGATGAACTCGGTGCGTTCGAGCACTGTCAGGTCGTAGAAGACGGAGGGCGGTTGGCCGGTCAGCATGCAGAACACGGCGAGCCTCTTCGCCTGCGACTTCGCTAGATTTCGGGCTGCTCTTTTGGGTCGGTGTCCTCGGTCTCCTGACCGGTGGCGCGCTTGGCGGCGATGTACGAGGTGTTGTCGAGATACTCCTCGTAGCCGGCATCTTCCTGCTGTCCCCAGTTCTTGACCTGCTCGGGGTGCAGTCCCAGGACATAGCCGATCGCAAACGTCAGGTCGAAGCCGCGCGACTTGTCCAGTGGTGCACCGGTGAGGTGCTCGACGCGACGGACCTGGCGTCCGGTGAGGTTGTCGAGTGTGTCGTTGAAGCTCATAGTCCTGCTGCCTCTTTCTTTTTGATGATTTCGCGTTCGATGTCGTCTCTTGCCCAACGGCGTTGGGCTTCGAGGGTGATGAACATGAACGGGTACGGGGTCTGTGGGTCCCAGCGAGTGCCGGAGTGGTTCATCTCGACATAGATGCCGCCACCGTGCGATTTGTACGAGCCGTTGCCGGCCTTGGCCCACATCTGCATGTTTGACGCTTTGGCGCGGATCGAGGCTTTGGTCTTTCCGCCGTAGACCGGGGCAAGGAACCTCGCCATGATGAAGGTCCGCTCGCGTATCCGGTCGAATGCCGGCCGCAGCTGCCGCGAGGTGCGACGGAACGCGGTGAGCTTGTCCAGCAGAGGTCGAACACCGTCGACCTCTGCTGTGACCTTCATCCTGGCCATGGGTTAGGCCGTGACCCGCTCGGGTACGCCGTCCACTTCCCACTCGAACTCGAACTCGAACGGCTCGTTGACCTCACCACCGAGACCAGGCTTGCGCGAGATACGCACGTCACCGGAGAAGTGAGGCTGCTCTGCGGTCGGCACCTCGTTCCCGTATGGCGCGCACACGAACGGAACCGTCGTCCCGGAGTTGAGCCAGGCATACGTCCAGAACGAGTCGGCAGCGAAGTCCTGAAAACCGGTGCCGCGCAGGAACCACTTGTCAGTGTCGCCGGACGAGTACGCGGCGAACGTGAGGAACTCGTTGTCCTCGCTGTCGTCCGGCTCGATGCGGAGATCCTTGGCGTGAGCGTTCCACTCTTCGGTGCCGATCAGGATGGACAGGTTCTGCCCTTTGGTGAAAGCCATGTCAGTCCTCTTTTTTCATGTTGATAGCGATGGACGCCGTGATCTCGGCACCCAGATTGGGGTTGTCGCCCTTCTCGAACATGGGTGAATTGACCTCTATGCCAGTCATTCCCGGCTGAATGGCCATCACTGCCTTGGTCACCATGTCTTCGAGGGCCTTGCGTACTTCGTCGGCGGTGCCTCGGCCGGCGATGATCTGGACGAGCCAGTTCGTCATGTAGGGCTTGCCATGGGAGACGCCGGCAACCTGGGTTTCGATGTGGGGGACAGCGGGGCAGACGATGACGACAGGCGGTACCACCTGTTTGATCTCCCAGCCCTGCACGCGGAGGCCGGCCTGCTCCAGAGAGTCGACAATCTCGTGTCGTGCTTGTGCGAGGTTCATATGAAACTCACGTACCTGCGTGCCTGGCGCATGATCACGTGCAGCGGATCGCGCGAGGATCGGGTCTGTCTCGTGTTCCCGAACGGGTCGGTGCTCGGGCTCGGGCCGTTGGAAGCGTCGAAGAGTTCCGCACCGACGAGCAGGTACCACCGCTTCAGGCTGGCAGTCGGGATTGGCCGCATCGGCTCCCGGCAGAAGTCGTCCACCTGCTCGATGGCGCTGTTCAGGTCTCGCGTGAGCTGGTCGAGAACGTCGGGGCCGGCGTTGACGAACAGGCGGAACTCCTCGACGGACGGCACAGCGGGAGCGTTGGCGCTCTCGGGTGTGCCGCCGTCGACGGAACCGCTTGCAGGGGTTGTCATTACGGTGCCGGCCAGGTGAGCGCGGTCATGCCCTTGGGCTGCTCGGAGTAGATACCCTGGTAGCCGTAGACGCTGAAGTCCTTCGTGAGGTTGATGATGTTCTCGTCCTGGAGCGAGAACGGAGCGCCGGCGGATTCCATCGACGTGATCGCGTCACGCGAGGACACGCGGAACGTGTCCGGAGGGAGCCGGTCACCGACGACGCCGGGAAGGCCGGCGATGTTGAAACCGATCTCGACGTTGTCGGTCTGACTGATGTTGGCGCTGCCCCACGTGTTCTGTCCGTCGCCGTTGACGCCGAAGACCGGGCGACCGGTCGCATCCTCCAGTAGGGCGATGTCCTTGTAGACATCGAAGCTGCACACGATGAGGTCGGCGCGCAGTCCCTTGGCGTTCTCGATAATCGCCTGCTTGGCGTCGAGCGTGGCGCCGATCCACTCTGCGGCGGTCGCCGGCTTCGCACCCAGGGGGATGGTGTTGACGCCCTCCGCGCCGAGGGGCAGTGCAAGCATGAAGGCCTGCACGTAGTTCTCGTACGCTTCGGCGTACTGAATGCCCATCCATCGGAGGCCGGCGTCGAGGATCGGCACCTTGGACCGCTCGATGGCCTGGCGGCTGAAGCTGGTGTAGCCGCCGACCGTACGGACGGTACCGCTGTCGGTACCGATCTCGATCTCCAGGTAGCCGAGGTCGTCGCCTTCAAGTGCCTGGACGGTGAGCGCGCCTGCTTCGGCGATGATCTTGGCGTACTCGAAGCTGGTGCCGTCCGGCGGCAGGGACTCGCGGGAGAACATGGTCGACAGCGGCCGGCTGCGGTTGGTGAGGCGTAGCTGCTTCTCCAGCCATGCCGGCTGCACGACGCCATCTGCCATGACCTGGCCCTCGTAGGCGCGGGTCTCGATGCGCAGCGATTCCAGCTCGTCGTTGACCGAGCGAATCTCTTCGATCGCGTCGGTGTCGCCGCGCAGCATCGCCTTGAGTAGTTCGCCGCCGGTGCGGACCTTGAACTCGCGGCGGCCGCGTGTCTGTTCACCTCCGCCGTCTTCGAGTACTCCGATGCGGCGGATCATCTCGGCGTTGTCGGTGCGGAGCTGGGTGACCTCGGGGTCGTCCTTGATGCCGGCGGCGACGAGGCGTGCGAGCTCTTCGGGGTCCATACGCTTATCCTGTTCTGTTGCAGCGCTTCTCACGCTTTCGATGGCCGCGCCCTTGTAGGCGGGAACTTCTGTGATGGACACTTCGCGCAGTGCCGCTTTGGTGCGGACGAGCACGCCGTCTCGCGTCTCGTGGGTACCGGGGAGGAACCCGACCGAGAAGTACTTCAGGACGCCGTCTCGGGCCAGTTCGAGCACCTCGTCACCGCGTGCAGTGTTCGCGATACGGCACTCGACGTAGTAGCCCTCGGGCCGGTTCTTGCCGGATATGACTGTGCCGACCGGTAGCTCGCCCCGTGTCTTCCATCCATGGTTGGCGTGGACGGTGGCGGGCGCGTCGTCCGCGAACACGCCCTGCGCGAACGATTCCCGGTAGCTGCCGGACTGGGTGCGGATTTCGGCGACCTGCCCGAAGGGGACTGCGATGCCGGAGATGATGCGGGTCTGCTCGTCCACGACGCCGATAGCAGCGGTGCGGATTTCGACCTCGGTGTCGACAGCGGCGGTGCGAGTCTCGATCAAGCGGGCGTCGATGACGGCCTGGCGCACGAAGCAGTCCTTCGCCTCCAGCAGCTTACGGAGGCCGGCCGACAGTTCGGGGCCGGAACCTAGAGTGCCGGCCATCTGGTCTGCCAAGTACTGGATGGGGTTCGCGACTTCCTGGAGGTGGGCGGGGAGGTGCGAGTACTCGAACAGGTCGAGCAAGTGCTGGATGGCGGGGTGGTGTGTCATGCGGTGATCCTCAGTCGGTACCAGCGGCGGATTTGTTCTGCGGTCCAGTCGGGGCGCTCGTCGGCGGTGGCGCGTTCGAGGCACGTCGCGAGGCCGGGATCGAGCAGGATGATCTCTGCGCCGGCGCGGCGGTACTGGGCTTGCATCATTCGGGTGGGGTCGGTGTCGATGACCCATGCGTTCTCGACGCGGCCCATGAGTATCTGTGCGATGGCTGCGGATCGAGCGGCCTGGACGACGCGGCGCATCGGGAGCGGGGTGTCGTGGTGTCCGATCGAGCCGAACGCTTTCGCGAGGGCGTCGAAGTCGACGATGGTGTCACCGGGAGCTGCGTTCTCGGTGATGTAGGTGGACTTGCCGGCGCATGGCGGGCCGACTATGACGCGGATCATGCGTCGATCTCCTTCGGCTGGTCGAGGCGCTCGGAGGCAACCTGCTTCGGGGCCGGCGGTGCGTCACCGTCCGGGAGCGGTTCGAGCCCGTCGCGAGCTCGTAGCTCGTTCGGGGTGCGGGTGCGGTTCTGAACGTTGGCGGTGTCGACTTCGGCGCGGGTTTTCGAGTCCATGCGCAGCAGGCCGGTTTCGTCCAGCTCGACCTTGTTGCCGCGCGGTATCACGTCGGTGAGTCCGCGCTCGAACGCATTCATGTACTTGGCTAGCGTGGCCACGAGATACTGAAGTGTGGATTGTTCGAGGTTCTGATACGTGCGAGACTCGGTGCCGCCGGGGACGAGTAGATCGAAAGCTGGTGTGCCACAGATACGTACGATTCGTCTGTCGATGGCATCCTGCACCTCGAGCATCTGCGCGTCGGCGGGCTTGAGTTGGATTGCGTCGTAGCTGAGGCCGGCGGCGAGGACGACGGATTGCCCACGGTGCGAGCGCAGGAAGTTGTTCCACCGGCTCTGGAGTTCGTCCTGTTCCGTCGCACTCAGGTGCAGGTCGGTGTTCAGTGTGCCGGACGGGACGTTGCTGGAGTCGAACCACTCGCGCTGAAACTCGGCCAGCGTCAATGCTGCTCGCAGCTCTGCCTGTGCGAGCTGGCGGGGGCCGATACCGCGAGGCTCACCGGTGATGGCGGTGTGCTTCTTGTGGATGACGCGAGAGCGGGGGATCGCGCGGCCCAGGTGACCGTAGCGAACTCGACCCCAGGTGCCATCGGGGAGCCTCTCGCGGACGATGGTCATCTCGTGCGGTGCGACCGGAATCAGGTTGACCGTCTGCGGATCACCGACTCGGAGCCAGATGAATTCGCCGTGCAGGAATAGGTCGTTAACCGTCGACTGCACGAACTCCTCGTAGTCCATATCGAGGTTCGGCTGCGAGACGATGGAGGGGAACTCGCGGGCATCGGGAAGGATCAGCCGCCGGCGGGCATCGCGCACCGTCGCCGGCATCGAGGACATCATCGTATTCGTCTGGTCCATCGACCGGGAGAACGCGGACACCTTGAGCGCTTCGCGCCATGTCACGCCGAGTTCTGTTCTGGGAGGCGGTATTACACCAGCCAGTGGCGAGTCACCACCAGCCGAACCGACCGAGCCCGTGCGGGTCTCGATCTGGTCGCCCAGCCCGAAGAATCTCTTGATTGCGTTCATTGCTGGGGAACGCTAATGCCATCCGTGTGATTCTCATGCGGTGGTTTTCGAGAAAATGGTCAGAGGAGAGACGACCGGCTGCTGCTGCTCGGCCATGAAAACGCCCATGACCGTGGCATACATCGCGTCGATGTCGCCCAAAGATTTGTTCATATCGATGATCACGCCCTGGCCGGCATTGACGGTCACCGTCTTCGTCAACTGTGTCGCCAGTTCCTTTTGGCCGGCATGCTTCGCGCGACCATCCTTGATCATCGAGTGCACCGTCGAGGTGGCGTTCGCGATGTTCCCTCGGGTCATATATTCCGCCGGCAGGTGGTGCGTCTTATCGAGCGCGAGAATCGTGGGCTTCATCGTCTCGGAGTCGGTGACGAACTTGTCGACCCTGACCTTACGGCTCAGTTGCACAAGCTTTTTCAGCAGCAGCTCGTCGTTGCCGAACGTGATCGTACCGATGAGCTGCGTGTAGACGACGCCGTTGTACTTGGTCGACGCGACGATCGAGATGTAGTTCCACGTCCGGCGAGAGCGCGCGAACGAGATAATCAGCGGTTGCTTCCGCGCGGCAGCGGGGATCGGGCCGTACTCGCCGGCCAGCCACGCAGGCATGGGCATCCAAATGTTCTCCACGGACACGAACTCGTTCCGGCGGTACCGCCGGAACGATGCCTCCAGCATGTTCTTCCCACGGCGCACTTCGTCCGCGAGATCGAGCCGGCCCGACGCGATCGCAGGGTTTGCCTGGATGAGCGCCTGCGGATCGTAGAGGGGAAGGTTCGGATCGGCCTCCCACAGGAAGAATCCGAACCTCGGGTCGTGCCCCTCTTCCTTCGCTGCGGCGGCGCGTCCGATGCGGTACAGCAACTTGAGTAGCGCCGAGTTGTCGTCGCCGGCCGTCGTGAATCCGGCGACGAGCGCCTTCGGTTGCGCCGATGCACCGAGCGTGAGTGCGTCCCACGCCTCGGACATGAGCAGATGCAGCTCGTCCAGCAGCATGAGACAGCCAGAGAATCCCTGCAACCCGTCGCCGTCACCAGCCGCCTTGACAACGTACGTCGCTGGTTTCTTCAAGTTCCGCGACTTGATGCCGCTGCGGTCGGTGGTTTTGAACCGTTTCCGTAGCAGCGGAACGTTGTCCACGCAGTAGCGGACCTTCGCGTACAGGTTCTTGGCCTGCTCCACGACGGCTGCGATCGAGATCACCTCGGGCGCTCGGGGCACCATCAAGATCAGGCCGTACAGCGCCATGACCGCACCGAGCACGGTCTTGCCGTTCTGCCGGCCCATCGACACGACAACCTGCTGATAGACGAGGTTGCCGGCGAGGCGGGCGTCCGGATAGTCCTCGGGGTACTTCTGGAGGATCTCGCGAATCAACCACTTCTGCCACGCGTCGAGGCGCAGCTCGTCGCCGGCCGCGAACCGGAACACCTTCTCCGAGAGGCGGATGAGCTTGTCGCCCTCAGAGTAGTCAGGGTGCTCGATCGGCTGCGTGTAGACGCGAGGAAGCCAGGGCGGCACCTCATCAACCCAGTCCTCGCGATACTCTTCCGGCAGAACGATCGTCGGAAGCGTCGAGCTGTCCATCAGATGGCGGCGATCTCGGCGTCGAAGTCGTCCTCGTCCTCATCCTCGGCGGGCTTGCACTTGCGTAGCTCGGAGAACAGCATCCGAAATTCCATCGTCAGACCGGCCGGCAGAGCCTGCTTCGCCGCCACTTTCAGATCCAGGAGCCGCGCAATGTGCAGCAGAGACGCAAGATACGGAGCCTCCGAGTCACTCACCCACAGGTTCGCAGCCAGGAACGTCGTGATCGAATCCTCGTACGACTCGTTCAGCACATACCCCACGACGACCTCCATTCATTCATGCATGAGCTATGCATCCCATTCGCCGATCATGCATGACGTCATGCATAAAATACAGCGTCCATTCATCCCATCATGCGGAACTCGACCTCCGGAGGGCTCGGGGGGTGTAAATCCAGGGAGCCCCTCGGTGTCAACCGCCCCCTTTGCAAAAACGAGCACTGCTCTCGTAGCGACATTCATCCACGATTATGCATGACCATTCATTCGAATCATGCATGGTAATGAATGACCATGCATGCATGATATACACGCACATGAATAGACATGCTTGACGCACCCATGCGTGTCAAGGCATCCTTGACACGTGAAGCGACCAATGGACACAGCCGAATACATCACCTTCGTACGCCGCATCATCAGAGCAGCAGGGCGCAGGGCAGGCACCGACATAGAGTCACTGCCACACCTCATCGCACTACGCACCGCGCTGGATGAACAGATCGCACAAGCAGTCACATCAGTACGCACCGACGGGTACAGCTGGGCCGACGTAGCCCAGCGCACAGGCGGCACACGCCAAGCCGCACAGCAACGCTGGGGATAGACACACTCGGCGACACTCATGCGCTCGCCCCGAAGAAATCAGGATCGAACCACGTGTGTCTGCCATCGGCCTCTACCTTGCCGCCCTTGCTGCGGTTGCACGGCAAGCACAGCAACTGAAGGTTGTCCAGCTCGTGCACCTTCACGATGTGCCACGGCACGACGTGGTCGATCTCGCACCGGTCATCGCTACCGCACTTGCGGCACACATAGCCGTCACGCGCACGCACCGCCTTGATCATGTCGTCCGGTATCGGGGGACGCCTATCACTAGCCATAGAGAGCTACCTCGATCAGCAGCCGCCGAGCCGCATGAGTGTTCTTGTTGTCATGGTCAGGTGGTATGGGCACACCGGCCCACACCATGCCGAGAGCGTGATGCTTGAGCGCGCGACGAGCACACTGGGCCATGCCAGGGCAGCCAGCGCACAACCGCTTGGCAGCCTCACGCTTCGTACGCCACTGCCCACCAGGCACATTCGCATACTCGTACTCATCAGCACGCCCCCGACACCGACTCATTGCGGACTGTTGTCTAGAACGAAGTCCGTGGCCAAGTCGTTCATCTCCACAAGGAGACTGCCAACACAAGTCAGACAGCAGTCACACGCTGCCACCATTCGCTTCGCCAGCTCTCGACTACGGTCTAGATACTCGCCGCCGCTCATCCCTCGACCGCCGGATCTTCGATGACGACAGGCTCGCTGTACCCCCACGACATCGAGGACAAGACATTGCCCTCCGCATCAGCAACCTCAGTCGTGATCATGCCCCGCACCGCATCGAACACCACTGACGCATAACGACCATCCAAGCCATCAAGCGGAATGAACTGGCCGGCCATCAGTGGGCCGCCTGGCGTTCGCCGCAGCCGAAGCACACGTCGGGGTCGTCGTAGATCATCGGCTTAAACAGGGCACAGGCCGTAGACACGATCTTGCCCTTGCTCACTTCGACTGCGAGCATGTCCGCGCCGTCCTGGGCGACGACGTGCAGCAGCTCCTCGCTCGCAGCCTCCAACCCCTTGCGCGCCGCGACGATCGAGCCGAGAGCCGACGTGACTGCCCACCGGTGAGGATCAGTCAAATCGAGTCGATCGAGTAGATGCCGGCCAGCCGCTTCCAGCACGGTCGCCGGCGCCATCATGTCGGACACCTGGAACGTGACCGCATCCAACAGTGTCGCTACATCTTTGTCCATCAGAACAGCACTCCATCTTCAGGTTTGGGTTCAGGTGGCCGGGTGACCACATGATCGGAGCCGCACAACGTGAGGCCGCGTGCATACCTGGCAGCAGCGGCCAGGTAGAGATCCGCCTCGGGAAGGTGCACGACTTCGCACCGAATCAGCGGCGTGCAGTGGGTATTCGCGAGAACAACCGTGTCCCGATTCAAAGCATTGGTCGTGACGACGAACGAGGCCGTCTCGGGACGATCACCCTCATTCACGGACAAGGCGAGATCGTGGTTCTCGCAAAACTTCTCAACCGCCTTGCGAATGATCTTCGATCGTGAGTACAGCTTCACCACCAGTTGCGTCTGTTTCATCTTCGTTCGTCTCTTTTCGGTTCCGTTGCACCCGTTCGGCTCTCAGCGTTGCGCTGAGAGCCCTAGACGCCTCGTTGAGGGAGTAGAGGGAGTTGGGAGGGCAGGGCGTACCCCGTACCGCGATGGAACGAGATCACCCAAGCCGATCTCCTCGCGTCGGTCGCGTCGGTCATCGGTCGGTTGGTGTGAACGCAAGCGCGGGAATTACTCGGCTTGCCGGGACTGGGATATTTCGAGTGCCTGATACGCCTGCAACGGCGCTCCTGCCCGAGTCCGCCTTAACCAGGTCAGACACTCGAATCGGGAGGGTGCAGTGGCCCCTCTAACGGGCGACGACTACGCGAGCTAGGCGCATCACCCGTACATGCAGATCCACGGGCGCAGGGACAGGCTCACGCGGTCATGGAGGGACGGCCTCACCCCCATCGTCCAAGTACGTCACGGGGTAGGCGGGAGAGTTCATCAAGTACGTCACGGGGTAGGCGGGAGAGTTCGTATCGACACGGCAGTCCCGACAGATATGCGGAACCGGAACGATGCGATTGCGACTGAAGGGACGCTCGCATACGTCGCAGATCGCGCGCCTGAGGTGGTCGCCGTGATCGATCATGACGACGGCGTACTGAATTCGAAGGGCTTGAGAGAGTGGAGCTCGTAGATGTTCAGATGGCTTGCACCGAGCGCATACGCCTCGACCAGGGCCGTCTCCGCAGCGGCGCGACTGGCGTACACAGATCCAATCCAGTCCAACTCCACATGGCCAGCCGGATTCTCCTCACCGAGCACGTAGCCGACAGCGAGCTGCCGGGCGGTCATCGCGCAACACATCGGCGCAGCGGGACCAGGTGAGGGCCTCGGATACCCAGCACAACGGGCACGTCCTCGTTGCCAGCCCACCACTGGTCAATATCAATTCCGCGATCCAGCGCCACCGAGTACGGGCACTCGCGCAAATCGATCCCACTGTCGACGCACCGGCGAGAATGCAGGATGTACACACGCTGCTCGGCAGAGACCGCACGACCGTAGTGGAGGTTGCGCGTGCGGGGCGCACCAACAATCTGCTCGATCTGGTCGGCGGAAACGATCTCGCTCATCCGCGACCACCGGCCAACAGGTACAGCCCAATCAGGCCGTAAACGGAAGCGGAGCTGAGCGCGAACGGCAGCACCCACGACACCAGGACGATGCCGAGCCACCGCCTGACTCGCCCCGTGGGCCACTGTGGGCGGTCGGTCGGGGTCACGTATGGCACACGGCTCTTCATGCCGACACCGCCGGTTTCACGAGGGCGTCGACATCAGCTGGGTCGTACAAGCGCGGACCGGTGGTGCCGGGTGCCTTGTGGATGGGCTCTAGTCGGCCGCTCACGGCCCAACGCTGAAGGGTGGAACGGCTGATGCGTAGTCGCTCACAGACCTCGGCAGCGCCGATGAGTTCTGTTTCCATATTGGTGATAGTTGCCCATTTGGGCAGGTTTCGCAAGAAAGACGCGAATGTTCTTGACTTGCTGCATGTCAGTGCATGTGGTTAAGCTTGCCCAAACAGTCAGAATGAAGGGATGGGGGAAGCCGTGAGCGAGCAGACATACGAACGCGCGGGCGACGTACCGGACTGGTCGACCGCCGACCGGCTGGAGAAGGCGCGCAGGCACGCGGGCTTGAGTCAGGACGAGCTGGCCGAGCGCCTGGGGATGAGCCGGCGGACGGTCGGGTCATACGAGGCCGGCGTGCGCGACCCGAAGCGTCCGATCCTTATCGCGTGGTCGATGGCGACCGGCGTCAATTTGACCTGGCTGGAGACGGGACAGGCTCCAGTGCCGTCCGATCCGGACGGTGATGGTGCCCCCAGTAGGACTCGAACCTACGACCTGCGGATTAAAAG
>NZ_JAHUTG010000004.1:0-297244 GCF_020889545.1 Rhodococcus sp. I2R | reverse complement strand
CGTCGACTTGGCGGTAGACGATTCGAAGGGTGGCCCTTGTCGTGGGCGAGTTACGACAGGACTCGCCGAGCACCTACACATGAGGTTGTACGGGGACCGTCACGTGAGGGTGTACACCGATACACGTTCGAGCTCCTTGATGTGCTGTTGCTCCTCGGTCGTTGCTCCGGGAGGTTGGTTGGCATCGATCTGGGCCTGGCGCGTCCATAGCCGGAGTGGCTTTGCGTCGACACCCAGTTTGGGTCCGATCGCCCTGCACGCGACGTAGACGGAGTTGTACAAATGGAGGTGACGAGGCCCATCCTCACCGCACGCTCACGTTGTTCGGCCGGGTAACGCTTCGGGATGCGCTTCGTCCTTCACAACGAGCGAAGCGGCATCAAACCCGGGACGGTCTAGGGTAAGAAAAGGTAGACTGAAACGTGTCGCAACATAAATGCAGATGGAAGCTAAAAGGCGTCGGCGAAAATGTAAAGCGAAGCAGTAAAGCCTCAGAGATGAAGTGGTAATGATTCTTTGACGGAGAGCTTCTAAGCATCGGGCCCGATTATTCCGGGGCGAATTGAGGGCGGACCACAAAATGAATATAAGTCGCCTCGTTATAATTTCCATGCAAGACGCCATCCAAAGAATCAAATCCAACCTGCTGTCCGGCCAGGGTGAATAAGGCATCGGTCACTGGGGTTCCTTGCCTTTCATCATCTGCTCGACAAGTAAAATAGTTGTTGCATATGCGCGCACTGCCCGGGACGTAGGCTAAATTAAAAATCTCGTCAGACCAAAACGTGACCCCACCCCACACCGTGTCAGGCGAAGCGTTGTCCGCAGAAAGGAAAGCATTGGTGGAAATTTGCTTACCTGCGCAAACTGGCAACGACACCTTCGCCCGCGTATTGACCAACGCCATCTCTGGCGACTCGTTCGCACTGTTGTGAACGTAGATAGATAAGACGTAGAATTTTCCTCGCTCGACTCTGATGACGTTACTGTTCGAGCCCTCGCCCGAGGCACGAAGCACATCGGATTCTTGGGTAGCCGAGCTGGGGCGTCCCACGTAGAAGTTGCGTTCGTCTCCCCAGGGACCTACGCCGTCTTGATTTAAAGCTGGCCATTCTACGAAATCGTCTGCTGGAGTGAGAAGGCGAGCAGGACCCCAGCCAGCAGGTTTGTCGAGGTCCACAGATTGTTTGCAGCCATCATTAGGTGGGCTAGCCTCGGCTGAGGACTCGTTGACCGTGGATTCTTGACTCGTGGTTGTTGCGGCGCTCTGGTCCTTGAATGCGTTCACCGAGAGTGTAAAGACCAGTCCAGTGACTCCAAGTACGACCGCTATCGCTATAGCGGTGACTTGCAGCTTGTGTGCTCTCGTCCAAGGCTCGGCCCGACTAGTCTTACGTTCGCGATCGGACAACTTACCCCCATGGCTGTTCAATGTTGGTTGGAAGCTATCACGATCTTCAGATTGAACCGTCCGGAGTTTCTTGCCGCTCCTATGCTTGCAACATCTCGAGGCGTCCATTTGACCTGTCGGACGACATAATTCGGCGATTTGGCGTGACACCTGTCTGGTTCGTGCTTTGCTCGCTTGGCCGCACACGCGGCTGAGCTCCGATAGACGAAAGGCACAGTCGTGCGCATCCGTAAGGTTCTGGTCCGCTGGTACAAGTCGTTCAACTACGACTACGAGCTGAAGTTCGCGCCGAAGTCGAAGAAGAAGGATTGGCAGGTGACGGCCGATGGTTGGCTGCCTCACGTGACAGTCAGCCTTGAGCACGACATCACGGCCGTCGTCGGTGCGAACGAGTCTGGCAAGTCCCACCTACTCGATGCCATCCACATCGTGCTCTCAGGACAAGAACACTCTCGTCGCGACTTTTGCCGCTACTCGACGCTGTTTTCGGTTGAGAAGGACAAACGACTGTACCCAGAGGTAGGCGCTCAATTCGCACTGTCGGGCAACGAGCGAACCGAACTTACTGCGTTGAAGATTCCTCTCCACAGGAATGGCGACTTACTCTTGCTTCGTCCCGAAGAGGGCGTCGTTCAGGTCCTCAACGAAGATGAGCAGCGGATCGTGCTCAACCCGCTTCAGGTCGCCGCGCTACAGGCGTTGCTACCGAAGTCACACAAACTCCAGACTCAGGTGGATCTCCCCGACTCGGTCTCACTAGCCTTGCTCGCCGGAGTCGAGCCGGCCCCTCCCGAGCGAAAGAAGCGCGTTAATCTGTTGCGCTTCCTGGCCGGAGTCAGTGATTTGGACGTCCTAAAGGAGCAAATTGGCACCCTGTTCGCCCTGCTCGATCTAGCTTCCAGCTCGCCCGACGAAAAATCCCCACAAGCACTGGCCGCGAAGCGGCAGAAACTGGGTCAGGACCTGCTGACAAGAATTGCGCGCATCGATCAGAGCGCCTTCGCCGACCTTTATAACGCAATCGCAGAAGAACGTGAAGGCCTCGTCAACGCCCTCATCCAGAAGATGAATGATTCCATCGCCCGACACCTCAATATCTCGAGGTGGTGGAGCCAGGACGAGGACTTCGCGCTCCGCGTCTCGCCGCGTGAGCACGAACTGGTCTTCACTATTCGTGACCGCACCGGCACCGACTACTCGTTCAGCGAACGCAGCCGCGGGCTAACCTATTTCTTGTCATACATTGTCCAACTCTGGTCGCACGAGCGACCCTCCGTACCCGAAGTGTTGTTGATGGACGAGCCCGATGCATATCTGTCGGCGGCCGGGCAACAGGACTTGCTTCGGATCCTGGAGTATTACGCCCACCCTGACAATAGCGATCGCACCGACCAAGTCGTGTACGTAACCCACTCCCCGTTCCTCATTAACCGAAACTCCGGTCACCGCGTCCGCGTAGTTGATAAGGGCACCGGCGACGAAGGCACACGTCTCGTAGCGGACGTGACCCAGAACCACTATGAGCCGCTGCGTACCTCGCTCGGAGCGTTCGTAGCGGAGACCGCGTTCATCGGCGGTGACAACCTGTTCGTCGAAGGAATCTCCGACCAGGTGCTGCTTTCGGGCATGAACACGCGACTGCGACTCGCGGGAGTCGCACCAAGTGCCACCCTCGACCTGAACCAGGTAACGCTCGTGCCCGGCGGCTCGAACATGCCGTACATGCTGTACCTGGCACGTGGACGAGCCCAATTCAAGCCCGCGTGCGCAGTGCTGCTCGACAGCGACGGTGCCGGCAGGGAAGCTCGACGACAAATCTTGAAGGGCGGAGCAAAAGGCCGCCCGACCGTGCATGAGAATCTAATCGTTATGGTGGGGGAGGCCGTACCTAACGCTACGACAGTACCTGGCGTAGTCGTTGAGGAGCCCGAAGACTTGGTTCCGTTGCTTTTAGCTGGAATTGCAGCACGGCGATACGCAACACACTTACTCGGCTTGAGTGCCGACGAATCCACCGCCTTGACCGACGAGGCGATCTTAGCTGGGGTCTCAGCGGAATCACCTTCCCTGTGGGACGCCATCGAGAATGCATTCCGCCTTGCCTTTGATACGGGCATAGGCAAGGCAGGGTTCGCCAAAGAGTTGATCGCGTACCTCGGTGAACACGCCGATGAAGAAGTGCAGTCCGAGGAAGCGAATGCCATAGACGCGAACTTCGCATCCCTCATATCCCGACTGAGCACCACACTGGCAATTGCACGCGAGAACGAGGCGGCCCGGCGCCGTGACAGGCGCGTTGAACAGCTCATTGCTGAGTTCTTTGAGGCGCACCCCGACGGCTGTATCCAGGACCAAGCTCTCGTCGTACTTCGTCGTATTGAAGCAGCGGCTGACGACACAGAGATTGGGGACATCATCCGAGCTGGACTGGCGACCATCAAACGCAACCATGACCTCGGCGAAAATCCACTCAGGCGGATCGCGGCCTTTTCTCTATTTCGGATCGAGCTAGAACGCCTGCCCCTGTTGCCGCGGCTGAAAGACCAAGGGCGGATGGACGTCGATGACATCGCAAACAGCGAGAATCAGGCAGACGCTCTGGCTCCCACCGGAGCACCCGCCTCAGTTGACCCGGCCGACACAATCGAAGGGCCTCTCGTCGGGCCAGCGGGCAAGGGTTCCAGCAATGAGCAAGCCGGAGTCGCCAACGCCGACGCAGTCAAAGCGCCAATCAGCCCAGGGGACAAAGCTTTTGAGGAAGAGGTCGCCGACGAAGTTGCCGAGTAGGTGCTAGGCGAAGGGTTCGGACATGGTAGGACTGCAATCTGAATTGATGGCACTTTCACGCGATGAGACCGGCTCATTTTGTGCAGTTCTCGCGAACGAGTTCTGGTTGCCGGGCACGAACAGCGGTGATATCGCTCTCGCGGTAAGCAGTCAGTCCTCTCGAAGCAACGTGACCAGCTTGAGGGCCACCTCGCGGTCTTCGACCAATCAACCGTCGACATGAAGGCGGCAATCGTCGCTGCGACTCCGTGCTGAGCCGGTGTGGTGCCGCGTGCGAAGCTGTATCCGGCCCAATCCGACGTGACTACAGCCAAGCGTCGCTTGAACGAATCCACCTCAACGTCGATGAATCTGAGGTTGTGCACACCGAGGCGGATGCAACGGACTTCATCGAAGCGTTGAGAACATCGTCGACGGACGAGAACCGCCCGGTCGAACGAGGAGATGATGACCTGAAATTGCGGCTGACCTCGACAGTCAAGGGTTCGAACGTCACTTCTGTTGTGGGCGCAGAGGGGTTCGAACCCCCGACCGCTGGTGTGTAAAACCAGAGCTCTACCGCTGAGCTATACGCCCGAGTACCGCTGGCCTGAGCCAACGGAACGCTTGGAGAAATTTATCCTGTAGACGCCGGATCTCCAATTCCGCACGTCAGACGCCCTCCTATGTGCGCGGAAATACATAGCTGGCTATGTATTTCCGCGCACATGCGCGAAGCGCCTAGACCGAAGCCAGTGCCTTCTCCCACGCTGACTGATCGCGGGCCTCGCCGGGCTGGTTCATCTCGGCGAAGCGAACGATCCCGTCCTTGTCGATGACGAAGGTACCGCGGTTGGCGAATCCAGCCTTGTCGTTGAACACGCCATAGGCCTGCGCCACCGCGCCGTGCGGCCAGAAGTCCGACAGCAGCGGAAAGGTGTATCCCTGCTCCGCCGCCCAGATCTTGTGAGTGGGCGGTGGCCCCACCGAGATGGCCAGGATCGCCGAGTCGTCGTTTTCGAACTTGGGTAGCTCGTCACGTACTTTGCACAGCTCACCCTGGCACGTCCCGGTGAATGCCAACGGATAAAAGACCAACAGAACGTTCTTGTCCCCGCGGTACGAGGACAGGGTGACTTCCTGGTTGTTCTGGTCCTTCAGAGTGAAGTCGGGCGCCGACGCGCCCACCTCGAGTGGCATCGAATTCCGTCTTCCTGTTCGGCTGTCTCTACCGTTTGGTTGCCTGCGTCTTGGGCTGGACCAGCCGACTGCCGATCCAGTCGCCCAGATTTTGAGCCGATGTCTGCGTCAACCCTGCCGTGGGAGCCGACTCGGCGATCTCACTGGGCTCGACGTGGCCTGGAAGTCCGGTTTTGGGGCTGAGGACCCAGACGAATCCGTCGTCCGACAACGGACCGATGGCGTCCATGAGCGCGTCGACGAGATCACCGTCTCCGTCGCGCCACCACAGCAGTACGACGTCGATCACCTCGTCGGAGTCCTCATCGAGGGTCTCCCCGCCGATAGCGTCCTCGACGTCTGCCCGGAGGTCGTCGTCTGTGTCCTCGTCCCAGCCCAGCTCCTGGACAACCAAGTCGCGGGTGATTCCAAGTTTCTGAGCGTAGTTCTGAGCGTCCGCCGCGGCGACCACGGTGGTGACCTCCTTGCATAGTGGGTGAAGTAGTGCAAGCGAACAGTGTTTTGGCCGTAACCGCAAGCTGACCGCGCCGAAATTGCGTACATAAATTTCTACTGGCGGGTATTGGGACTCCGTACTACCTACACCGGAGATGTGTAGGAGAATTGATCAGGATCACTGAAACGAGGAACGTAGATCGCCGTCACAGAGTGCGAGATACATGGCAGCGGCCGCCACACCGAGCGCCCGCCACATTGAGGAGTACACACGTTGTCCGAGATGAACCAGGACGATCGGCAGAACACAAAATCTGCCGCAAAGACGAGCGGGCCCACCGGCTCGGACGGTCGAGTACGCGTCATCCGCGAGGGTGTCGCCAGCTACCTGCCCGACATCGACAATGACGAGACCAACGAATGGATCGAATCCTTCGACGGTCTCCTCGAACGGTCAGGTCCGGCCCGTGCGCGCTATCTGATGCTGCGGTTGCTCGAACGCGCCGGTGAACGTCGGGTCGCGCTGCCGTCTTTGACGTCCACGGATTACGTGAACACGATTCCCACCGAGAACGAACCGTGGTTCCCCGGTGACGAATCGATGGAGCGTCGCTACCGCGCTTGGATTCGATGGAACGCCGCCATCATGGTCCACCGCGCCCAGCGTCCCGGAGTGGGAGTCGGTGGACACATCTCCACCTACGCTTCCTCCGCCGCGCTCTACGAGGTCGGTTTCAACCACTTCTTCCGCGGCAAGGATCACCCTGGCGGCGGCGACCAGGTCTTCATCCAGGGTCACGCGTCCCCCGGCATCTACGCACGCGCATTCCTCGAAGGACGCATCCCCGCCGAGCGCATGGACGGATTCCGCCAGGAGTACTCGCACTCCGACTCCGGCGGCGGCCTGCCCTCGTACCCGCACCCTCGCTTGATGCAGGACTTCTGGGAGTTCCCGACGGTCTCCATGGGCCTGGGTCCGATGAACGCCATCTATCAGGCACGCTTCAATCACTACCTGCACGACCGCGACATCAAGGACACCTCCGACCAGCACGTCTGGGCGTTCCTGGGCGACGGCGAGATGGACGAGCCCGAATCGCGCGGCCTGGCGCACGTCGCCGCCACCGAGGGTCTCGACAACCTGACTTTCGTAGTCAACTGCAACCTGCAGCGCCTCGATGGACCGGTCCGCGGCAACGGCAAGATCATTCAGGAGTTGGAGTCGTTCTTCCGCGGCGCCGGCTGGAACGTCATCAAGGTGGTCTGGGGACGCGAGTGGGATGCACTGCTCCACGCCGACCGCGATGGTGCGCTCGTCAACCTGATGAACACCACCCCCGATGGGGATTTCCAGACGTACAAGGCCAACGACGGCGGCTACGTTCGCGATCACTTCTTCGGCCGCGATCCCCGTACCAAGGAACTGGTCAAGGATCTCTCCGACGGTGACATCTGGAATCTCAAGCGCGGCGGGCACGACTACCGCAAGGTGCATGCCGCGTACGCCGCTGCGATGGCGCACAAGGGCCAGCCGACGGTCATCCTGGCGCACACCATCAAGGGCTACACCCTCGGTAAGCACTTCGAAGGGCGCAATGCGACGCACCAGATGAAGAAGCTCACTCTCGACGACCTGAAGACCTTCCGCGACCTGCAGCACATCCCCATCTCCGACGAGGAGTTGGAGAAGGATCCGTATCTGCCGCCGTACTACCACCCCGGCGCCGATGCCCCGGAGATTGCGTACATGCTCGATCGTCGACGCAAGCTCGGCGGGTTCGTCCCCGAGCGTCGGGTCACCCCGAAGCCGCTGCCGCAGCCGAGCGACGACACCTACAAGACGCTGCTCAAGGGTTCCGGCAAGCAGGACGTCGCGACGACGATGGCGCTGGTGCGCGTGATGAAGGAGCTTCTTCGCGACAAGGAGATCGGCCACCGCATCGTGCCGATCATCCCCGATGAGGCCCGCACGTTCGGTATGGACTCCTGGTTCCCGTCGCTCAAGATCTACAACCGCAACGGCCAGCTGTACACATCGGTCGACTCCGAGTTGATGCTCGCCTACAAGGAGAACTCGTCGGGTCAGATCCTGCACGAGGGCATCAACGAGGCCGGTTCGACGGCGTCGTTCACCGCAGTCGGCACCTCGTACTCGACGCACGGCGAGGTGATGATCCCGCTGTACATCTTCTACTCGATGTTCGGCTTCCAGCGCACCGGTGACGGCCTGTGGGCTGCTGCCGATCAGATGGCACGCGGATTCGTCCTGGGCGCCACCGCGGGTCGCACCACGCTCACCGGCGAGGGCCTGCAACACGCGGACGGTCACTCGTTGCTACTGGCCTCGACCAACCCGGCCGCCGTCGCGTACGACCCGGCCTTCTCCTACGAGATCGCCCACATCGTCAAGGACGGTCTGCGGCGGATGTACGGCGGCACGGAAGGAGTCGAAGGCTTCGGCGGGGAGAACATTTTCTACTACATCACCCTGTACAACGAGCCCTACCAGCAGCCGGCCCAGCCGGAGGACCTCGACGTGGACGCACTTCTCAAGGGCATCTACCTGTTCGAGAAGCCGCAGGACGGCGACGGCCCCGAGGCGCAGATTCTGGCGTCGGGAGTCGGTATCGTCTCGGCACGCAAGGCCCGTGAGCTGCTCGAGTCCGAGTGGGGCGTCCGCTCCGGTGTCTGGTCGGTCACCTCGTGGGGCGAGCTTCGCCGTGACGGTGTCGAGGCGGAGAAGGAAGCGCTTCGCAATCCGGGCGCCGAGAAGCGTGTGCCGTTCGTGACGCAGGCCCTGTCGAACTCGGCCGGCCCGGTCGTGGCGGCCTCGGATTGGATGCGCGCGGTCCCGGACCAGATCCGCCAGTGGGTGCCGGGCGACTATGTCACGCTCGGTACCGACGGTTTCGGCTTCTCCGACACCCGCCCGGCTGCTCGACGCGTGTTCAACGTCGACGCCGAATCCATCGTCGTCGCCGTCCTGTCGGCTCTCGCGGCTTCGGGTGAGATCGACAAGTCGAAGGCTGTCGAGGCCGCGGAGAAGTACCGCATCGACGACGTGCATGCTGCGCCGACCTCGTACGCCGATACCGGTTCTGCATAATCCATAACCCACCCTCGCCCGTCCACCGAAGTCCCGTCGTCGCGGGACCCCGGTGGGCGGGCGTAGGTTTTTCTCATGGTCGACAAGAACGGAGCCGGTGGTGGCGAGTACCCCGATAGCTACATCACCGACAACGAGGTGCATCTTCCGGTGAAGGCGTTGTCGCCGTCACGGCAGAAGCGCGATCCGCTTCCCGACGCGTTGTTGCGCCGGGTGAAGCAGTTCTCCGGGCGCTTGTCGACGGAGGCCGTGACGGCGATGCAGGATCAGTTGCCGTTCTTCGCTGGTCTGGACGCGGCACAGCGGTCGAGTGTGCAGTTGTTGATTCAGACGGCGGTGGACAACTTTTTGGAATGGTTGAAGAACCCGCAGAGCGATATCAGGTTCAGCCTGGATGCGTTTCAGGTCATTCCGCAGGATCTGGCGCGGCGTCTGACGCTGCGTCAGACGGTGGACATGGTTCGCGTTGCGATGGAGTTCTTCGAGCAGTGGTTGCCGGCGTTGGCTCGCAACGATCAGCAGCTGGTTGCCCTGACGGAGGCGGTATTGCGGTACGGCCGCGAACTTGGTTTCGCGGCCGCGTCGGTGTATGCCAGTGCTGCGGAGTCACGTGGTGCATGGGACACGAGGCTCGAGGCTCTTGTCGTCGACGCCGTTGTGCGCGGCGACACCGGATCGGACATGCTTTCGCGGGCTGCGACGCTGAACTGGGACGCCACCGCGCCTGCCACGGTGCTGGTGGGCACTCCCCCGGACGATCAGGGCGTGTCTGTGGTGGGCACGGTGCATGCGGTCGCGCAGAAGCACAATCGCGCCGCTCTCGCCGTGGTTCAGGGGACCCGGTTGGTCATGGTTGTGAGCGGACGGTTGACAGACGATCCTACGAGCAGTTCGTTTCTCGAGGACATGCTGCGCAATTTTTCGGATGGGGCTGTGGTCATCGGACCGACCACGCGCACTCTGGGCGCTGCGCATTCGAGCGCCGTCGAGGCGTTCGCCGGGATGCAGGCGGTGGCTGGTTGGCGAGGCGCTCCCCGGCCGGTGCATGCCGGCGAGTTGCTGCCGGAACGTGCGTTGCTGGGTGATTCCGCTGCCATCGAGGCTCTCAACGACCTACTGGTTCAGCCGTTGTTCTCCGCGGGTTCCGGGCTCGCGGACACCCTGGACGCGTACCTCGACTGTGGCGGCGCGGTCGAGATGTGCGCCCGGCAGCTGTTTGTTCATCCAAATACGGTGCGCTATCGCTTGAAGAGAATTGCCGAGGTTACGGGCCGCGACCCGACACAATCTCGTGATGCGTACGTGCTTCGGGTCGCGGCAACAGTAGGACGACTGACTCGAACTCATCACGAACCACACTATCCAGCACCACACATCCCACAGGTAACATTCGGCGAAGTTGTGACGTAACGCCATGCAGGGGTGCGGCGATGCGAGCGCCCCGTGAGCCGTTTTGTGGGGTCTCCACAAATTGCACAGCAAGAGTTCATCGAGAGCAACATCTCTGAAACCGGCCTCAACGGTGTTCTCTTAACGATGTGATTGCGTTGCTTGCGCCCGGCCAGGGCTCCCAGACACCCGGAATGCTCGTGCCATGGCTCGAACTACCCGGAGCTACAGATCGCGTCGCCCTGTGGTCCAAGGCGTCCGGTCTCGACCTCGTGCGCCTCGGCACCACCGCGACAGCCGAGGAGATCACCGACACGTCGGTGACTCAGCCGCTCGTCGTGGCAGCGGCATTGCTGGCCTTCGAGGAAATCGCCAGCCGCGGAATCCTGCCGCAGGACATCGTCGTCGCAGGGCATTCGGTGGGCGAACTTGCAGCCGCCGCGGTGGCAGGGGTGATCACCGCCGACGAGGCCGTCACTCTGGCCGCCGTCCGCGGATCCGAGATGGCCAAGGCATGCGCGCTCGAACCGACCGGCATGTCCGCGGTTCTCGGCGGCGACGAGGCTGTCGTGCTCGCCCGTCTCGAAGAACTCGGCCTCGAACCTGCCAACATCAACGCTGCCGGCCAGATCGTCGCCGCTGGTCTACTCACCGCACTGGCCGAGCTGGCCGCGAACCCGCCGGAGAAGGCTCGCGTGCGTGCACTTCCCGTTGCGGGCGCATTTCACACCCGCTTCATGGCGCCCGCCCAGGAAGCAGTCACTGCTGCCGCGGCATCGATCACGCCGAACGAACCCGTCCGGACTCTGCTCTCCAACTCCGACGGCAACGCTGTGGCATCCGGCGCAGACGCGCTTGCCAAGTTGGCAGCTCAGGTGACCAAGCCGGTCCGCTGGGATCTGTGCACCGCCTCGCTGCGCGAGCGCGCGGTCTCCGCTGTGGCAGAGCTGCCTCCGGCGGGAACACTGATCGGAATCGCCAAGCGCGAAATGCGTGGCACCCCGAACCTCGGGCTCAAGAAGCCCGAAGATATTGCAGCATTGGCCGAGCTGACCTAGCTTTACGAAACTCCCGTGACCACCTGCGTCACGGGCTCGACGTGCCCACCTCGCGGAATCGGTGGCGCACACGAAGGACCGTTCGTGGGATAGCGCAGTGGCAAAAGACTTCGGGGCGTCGATTCACGACGCACCGACCCGCAAAAGATCGACCGAAAAGAAGGGAGCCACTCAAGTGGCCAGCCAGGAAGACCTCATCGCCGGACTTGCAGAGATCATCGAGGAGGTCACGGGTATCGAGCCCTCCGAGGTGACCATCGAGAAGTCCTTCGTGGACGACCTCGACATCGACTCCCTGTCGATGGTGGAGATCGCTGTTCAGACCGAGGACAAGTACGGCGTCAAGATCCCCGACGAGGACCTCGCAAGCCTGCGCACCGTCGGTGACGCTGTCTCGTACATCCAGAAGCTCGAAGCCGAGAACCCCGAAGCTGCCGAGGCAATCAAGGCCAAGCTCGACGACTCCGCGAGCGAGTGAGTCCAACCGTGACCAACCCATCCACCAACAACGGACGCTTCCCGAGTGTCGTCGTCACCAGCCTTGCTGCGACCACGTCCATCGCCGGTGACGTGGACGCCACGTGGAAGGGTCTGCTGAACGGCGAGAGCGGCATCGGTGTGCTCGAGGACGACTTCGTCTCCGAGTACGGCCTGCCCGTTCGAATCGGCGGTCACCTCGCAGTGAGCCCGACGACTCTGCTCAGCCGAGTGGAGATTCGTCGCCTGAGCTATGTGGAGCAGTTGTCCACTGTGCTCGGCCGCGAGGTGTGGAAGAACGCCGGTAGCCCCGAGGTGGACCCGCTCCGTCTCGGAGTGTCCATCGGCACCGGTCTCGGTGGCGGCGATGCACTTATCGACGCCAACGACAAGATGAAGGCCGGCGGCTACCGCAAGGTGTCCCCGCTTGCCGTTCAGATGGTCATGCCCAACGGCCCCGCAGCGGTCGTCGGGCTGGAACTGAAGGCACAGGCCGGCGTCATCACGCCGGTGTCGGCCTGCTCCTCGGGATCGGAAGCCATCGCGCATGCGTGGCGGATGATCGTCATGGGTGACGCCGATATGGTCGTCACCGGTGGCGTCGAGGGATACATCGACGCGGTGCCGATCGCGAGCTTCTCCATGATGCGCGCGATGAGCACCAACAATGACGACCCGAAGGGTGCATCGCGTCCTTTCGACAAGGATCGCGACGGATTCGTCTTCGGCGAGGCAGGCGCGCTCATGGTCATCGAGACCGAGGAGCACGCGAAGGCTCGCGGAGCAACGATTCACGCACGTCTGCTCGGCGCCGGTATCACCTCCGACGGTTTCCACCTGGTGGCACCCGATCCGGAAGGCACCGGAGCTGCCCGCGCGATGTCGCGGGCCATCGAGACCGCAGGGTTGCAGAAGTCCGACATCACGCATGTGAACGCACACGCCACGGCCACACCGATCGGTGACACGGCCGAGGCGCTCGCGATCAACAAGGCGGTCGGCAACCACGCGGCTGTATATGCACCGAAGTCTGCACTGGGCCACTCGATCGGCGCTGTCGGCGCTCTCGAGTCGGTGTTGACGGTGCTTGCAGTGCGAGAGGGAATCATCCCTCCCACGCTGAATTTGGAGAACCAGGATCCGGAGATCGATCTCGACGTCGTCAAGGGTGAAGCCCGCGCCGGACAGATCGACTACGCGATCAACAACTCGTTCGGATTCGGTGGGCACAATGTGGCGCTCGCCTTCGGTCGGGCCTGATAGCCACCGTCAGGTGACTTTTCAGCCCTGAGCACTCGAACCCGGGTGGGGGTCTTCATCGACCTCCGCCCGGGGATCGCCCCGCATCCGGGGCACGCAGAAGGAGAAGGCGATGACCATTCTGTCCCCCCTCACCCGTTCGGGTAGTTCCACCGATCCTCGCGATCCGGTCGCGCGACTGGAAAAGCTCTTCGATGCCGGAACCATGGTTCCGCTGCACGACCGTGACAAGTCCGGTCTGCTCGCCGCCGCCGGTGATATCGACGGCGTGCACACCGTCGCCTATTGCTCCGACGCCACCGTCATGGGCGGCGCCATGGGAGTCGACGGGTGCAAACACATCGTCTCGGCCATCGACACCGCGCTCGACCGCGGCGCGCCCATTGTCGGAATCTGGCATTCCGGCGGAGCTCGGCTCGCCGAGGGTGTCGAAGCACTCCACGCCGTCGGCCTGGTGTTCGAGGCGATGGTTCGCGCTTCGGGTGTCGTCCCACAAATTTCTGTCGTTCTCGGTTTCGCAGCCGGTGGCGCCGCATACGGTCCTGCTTTGACCGATGTCGTCATCATGGCTCCCGAGGGACGTGTCTTCGTCACGGGTCCCGACGTCGTCCGCAGCGTCACCGGCGAGCAGGTCGACATGGCATCTCTCGGTGGACCCGATACGCACCACAAGAAGTCGGGCGTCTGCCACATCGTCGCGGACAGCGAACTCGACGCACTCACCCGTGCTCGCCGGTTGGTGTCGATGTTCAGTGAGCAGGGCACGTTCGATATCGCGGCCGCCGAGCATGGTGACACCGATCTCCGTGCTCTGCTGCCGGAGTCGAATCGCCGGGCCTACGACGTCCATCCGATCATCGACGAACTGCTCGACAACGTCGAGGGCGAATCGACCTTCGAGGAATTTCAGGGCGGCTGGGCGCGCAGCATCGTCGTCGGGCTCGGGCGGTTGAGCGGGCGGACCGTCGGCGTCATCGCCAACAACCCGATCCGTCTCGGTGGGTGCCTCAACTCGGAGAGTGCAGAGAAGGCGGCCCGCTTCGTTCGGCTGTGCGACGCCTTCGGTATCCCGCTCGTCGTTGTGGTCGACGTTCCCGGATACTTGCCGGGAGTCAGCATGGAATGGGAAGGCGTCGTTCGCCGCGGGGCGAAACTGCTGCACGCCTTCGCCGAAGCCAAGGTCCCCCGCGTCACCCTGGTCACACGCAAGATCTACGGCGGCGCCTACATCGCCATGAATGCCCGCGCTCTCGGAGCCACCGCGGTGTACGCGTGGCCGGGTTCAGAGGTCGCCGTGATGGGCGCCAAGGCTGCTGTGGGGATCCTGCACAAGAAGGCTCTGGCTGCGGCGCCCGAGGGTGAGCGCGAGGCCCTGCACGATCGTCTCACCGTCGAACACGAGACCATTGCCGGCGGGGTGGACCGGGCCGTGGCCATCGGCGTCGTCGATCAGGTCATCGAGCCGGCGAGCACACGCTCGACCATCGCAAAGGCTCTTGCCGGGGCGCCTGCGCTCCGCGGCAATCACAAGAACATTCCCCTCTGAGCAACTGAGACGACTGTGCCCCGGTGACTGGTCACCGGGGCACAGTCGTTTTCGAGCTACGCGGTCAGTTCTCGAGCCACCTGTGTGAGTGCGCGAGCCGGATGACCACTTGGCGCACGTCGAGAATCTGCTCGGCGGTGAGGCCACGATTCGCGCGCAGCAATGCCTCGGTCAGTTCGTTGGAGAACTCGTGCGGTGAAAGAACATCGCTGCCGACATCGTCGTAGTCGGCCGTCTCGGCGTCGGGAACGACAGCCGGCACCGCGGCGCGGGTAACCGGCTTCGGCGAATCGATGATCTGCACCTGGCCCGCTTTGAGTCCGCGGTCGCCCTCCTCGGCTACGTACTCGACGCGAACACCGGGAGCGAGAAGACGCTTGTCGAAATCCAGATCGTTGACGTGGATGAACACGTCCTCGCCGCCCTCGTCCGGAGCGACGAAACCATATCCCTTGAACTCGTCGAATCGAATGACCCTACCGGTCGACAACATGACACCACCCATTCCACACACCAGCCCACATGCCTACCCTGGCACGGGACCGACGATACTGGATGGCGCTCAACCTGCGTTGCGGCTGAGCCAGGAGGCGTCGAATTCTGCGCTGCAACTGCGGTACGGCTCGAGCGCTTCGTCCCAGGGGGCGCCGAGGGCGTAGTCGATCTCGGCCGCGAGCGAGGACGAGTTACCTGCCATCATCGCTTTGAGGCGCATTTCACCGAGGATGACATCACCGTTGGCGCTGGTGCAGCCGCGCCACAGGCCGAGTCCGGGCACGTGTGCGAAACGTTCACCGTCCACGCCCTCACTGGGATCCTCGGTGACCTCGAAACGCAGCATTCGCCACGGACGTAGCGCTTCGGCGAGTTTGGCACCCGTGCCCACCGGCCCCACCCAGTTGGTGGTTGCACGCACATGGCCGTCGGACGACGGCTGCGCCGACCAGGCGAGCTTCGCACGACTGTCGAGCACGTCGGACAGCGCCCATTCCACGTGCGGGCACAACGCAGTGGGCGACGAGTGGATGTACACAACACCCGCCGTCGCATCCGCGAATTGATTCGATGCGCGCATTCGATAACACCTCCAGCTTCGACGAGGGACGTCTTCCCCAACGACCTCGACATGCGCTGATTTTCAGATGCTGCCTTCACACGCGTACCTGTACTAGTGTGCCCCGAGTTACCCCTGTTACGCCAGTGCACTCCTGAATCTATCGGCTCACCTGGTGTTGTTGCCGATGATCTCGTCCGACAATTCGGGCCACAGGGGCTTGGCCCACTCACCGAACGCCATATCCGTCAGCACAACGGTGGCAAGACGAGCGTCGGGATCGACCCACAGAAACGTCCCCGACTGCCCGAAGTGACCGAAGGTGCGCGTCGAATTGCGGAGACCGGTCCAATGCGGCGATTTCGAGTCCCGCAGCTCGAAACCAAGCCCCCAGTCGTTCGGCTTCTGCGAGCCGTAACCGGGAAGAACGCCGGCCAACCCTTCGAATTGCACGGTGACGGCCGAGTTGACCGTATCGGCGGCCAGCAGCTGTGGGTCGAGCAGTTCGGCGGCGAACGCCGACAGGTCGTTCGCCGACGAGCGGGCGCCGTGCCCGGCCGGGCCGCCCAATACCGAGTTCGTCATCCCCAGCGGGTGGAACACCGCCTCGGCGAGGTAGTTCTCGAAAGCTATTCCGGTCTCCGCGGCGATCGTGTCCGCCAACACCTCGAACCCGGCACTCGAGTAGATCCGTCTGGTGCCGGGCTTTGCCTGCACCTGCTGATCGGCGAACGCGAGCCCGGAAGTGTGTGCGAGCAGGTGCCGCACCGTCGACCCTTCAGGGCCTGCGGGTTGATCGAGCGCGATGGCCTCTTCCTCGATGGCAACCAGCGCCGCATACGCGACGAGAAGTTTGGTCACCGATGCCAGCTCGTAGACGCGATCGAGGTCGCCGTACCGATCGACCACACCGGAATCGGACACCACCGTCGCCGACGCGTTCTCCACGGGCCAACCAGCGATCAAATCAAGACTGTGCACGTCGTCAACCCTAGTCGTGGCCCCCCTTCGCTTGAATGGTCCTCCCGCGTGCCATCTGATCGTATGGATGCGCCATTCAAGCGATAGTGGGCTACCGGAATTGCGTGAACTACCGGTCGGAGTCGGTGTACTTGATGACGCCGCGGATGTTCTTGCCGTCGAGCATGTCCTGATAGCCGGAGTTGATGTCGTCGAGGGTGTAGGTGTTGGTGATCATGTCGTCGAGATTGAGCTGCCCGCTCTTGTACATCGACAGCAGCAGAGGGATGTCGTGACGCGGGTTGCCGCCGCCGAAGATCGCGCCCTGCAGATCCTTCTGCAGCATGGTGAACAGGAACAAGTTCAGCTTGACGTCCATGTCCTCCATTCGGCCCATTCCGGTGACGACGCATCGTCCGGCTTTGGCCGTGAGGAGCAGCGCCTCCTCGATGTTTTCACCCTTGATCTCGCCGACCGTGATGATGGTCTTCTCCGCCATCCTTCCCTCGGTGAGTTCCATGATCGGCATCAATGCCTCTGTTGCGCTGGAGAATACGTGGGTCGCGCCGAACTTCAACGCCTGATCTCGTTTGAACGGAACAGGATCGATGGCAATGACCTTGGTGGCACCCGACTGGACAGCGCCCTGCAGTGCACTCAGGCCCACTCCCCCGACGCCGATGATCACGACGGTTTCACCCGGGGTCACCTTGGCGACATTGGTGGCGGACCCCCACCCGGTGGGCACGCCGCAGCCGACGAGTGAGGCCACATCGAAGGGGATGTCGTCGTCGATCTTGATGGCGGAGGTCTCATGCACCGTCATGTACGGAGAGAAGGTTCCCAGCAGGCACATCGGAATGACGTTCTGGCCTCGCGCCTGAATCCGAAAGGTGCCGTCGCTGATGGCCATTCCGCTGAGCAGTCCCATACCGAGATCGCACAGGTTCTGATGTCCGTTGGCGCAGGCGGGGCAGTGACCGCACGACGGAATGAAGGACAGGACGACGTGGTCGCCCTCTTTCAGGGTCTTCACTTCCGGTCCCACCTTGGTGATGACCCCGGAACCTTCGTGGCCACCCATGACCGGATACGACGGCATCGGTGTGGCACCGGTGACGATGTGGTGGTCGAGTGGCACATTCCTGCCGCCTCCATGCGGATCTGGACCTCACCGGCCACCGGATCCCCGACTTCGATTTCCTCGACCGACCACGGCTCGTTGAGACCCCACAGCACAGCGCCCTTGGTTTTCATCGCGACTCGCCTTTCGCACGCAGCTCGGCTCGCTGGTCGAGCCGATCGCAGTGCAACCGACGATAGTCACACAAGTCCAAAATTGGAACACGTTCTAGTAATTGATTGATGTGAATGCAACTCGACGCGATGAGACTCGTGCGGATCAGCGGGCAACGCACCCACCCCGCGCTACGCTCGGAGCAAATCGAGGGGAGATCTTCCAATGACGGTGGAATACGGATCGTGCAACCTGTGCGAGGCGATGTGTGGACTGGAATACACGGTCGAGAACAACACCGTCACAGCCATTCGCGGGGACAAGAAGGACCCACTTTCACGTGGGCACATCTGCCCCAAGGCGCTGTCGCTGATCGATCTGCATGCAGACCCGGATCGGCTGACTGCACCCGTGCGCCGAACGCCGACCGGCTGGAAAGAGATCGGATGGGACGAGGCCTACGATCTCGTCGTCGACGGCCTGGTCTCCACCCGCGAAAAGCACGGGGCCAACTCCGTCGGCATCTACCAGGGCAACCCCAACGTGCACAGCGTGGGAGCACTGACGCACGGCGTCCCCTTCACCTCCATGTTGCGGACCAAGAACAGATACTCGGCCACCTCGCTGGACCAACTGCCACATCAGTTGGTCAACTATCTCCTCTACGGCCACCAGCTGGCGCTGCCGATCCCCGACATCGACCACACCGACCTCTTTCTCGTCCTGGGCGGAAACCCGATGGTCTCCAACGGATCGATGATGACGGTCCCCGATTTCGCGCACCGTGTTCGTGACCTCCAAGCGCGCGGCGGCACCATGATCGTGGTCGACCCGCGCAAGACCGAAACCGCCGATGTCGCCAACGAGCATCACTTCGTCCGTCCGGGGACCGACGCACTGCTGCTGCTGGCGATGATCAACGTCGCCCTCGGCCTACCCACCCGAATCGCCGACTACGTCGACGGCGCGGATGACGTCGCCGCACTCGTGGCCGATTTCACCCCCGAGGCCGTCGCCCCTGCGGTCGGCATCTCCGCCGCCGACATCACCTCGCTCGCCGAGCGGTTCGCCGGGGCAAACTCCGCCGTCGCCTACGGACGCATGGGTGTGTCCACGCAACGCTTCGGCAGCGTGTGCCAGTGGGCGATCCAGGTACTGAACATCATCACCGGCAATCTCGACCGCGTGGGCGGGGCGATGCTGACCAGTCCCGCGATCGACCTCATCGGGAAGAAGGTGGTCGGAAGGGGTCATTTCGACGCCTGGCGATCCCGCGTTCGAGATCTTCCGGAGTTCTCCGGAGAGTTCCCGAGCTCGACGCTGGTCGACGAGATGACCACGCCGGGCGAGGGCCGAATTCGCGCCATGGCGGTGTTCTCGGGCAATCCCGTCCTGTCCATGCCTGGTGGTAAGAAACTGGACGAGGCGTTCGCGAATCTGGACTTCATGGTGTCGTTCGACTTCTACGTCAACGAGACCTCACGTCATGCCGACGTAATTCTGCCGCCGACCATGGCGCTCGAGCGCGATCACTACGACCTGATCTTTCAGGCTTTCGCGGTGCGGAACACCGCGAAGTTCATGCCGGCGATCCTGAAGCCGAAGCCGGGGACCAAAGCCGACTGGGAGATTTTCCGCGATCTCGCGCTGCGCTACCAGGCGCGCCGCGCCGGCTCCCGCCTCGACCAGTGGAAGTCGAGGCTCCAGCCCGCGTCGATAGTCCGGGAGGCGCGTCTTCGACTCTCTCCACGGCGCACCGTCGACCTACTGCTGCGCAGGCAACGCAACGGGCTGTCGGTGTCGCGGCTGGCGAAGTCTCCGCACGGCATCGACCTCGGTCCGCTCGAGCCCGGTCTGCCCGGGAAATTGCAGACTCGCAACAAGCGGATTCAGCTCGTCCACGACATCATCGTTGCCGATCTGCCCGCGTTGCACGATGCGATGCTCGGCGCCGAGCCACTTCGCGACGGGGAGCTCCTGATGATCGGACGACGTCATCTACGCAGCAACAACTCCTGGATGCACAACGCGACTCGGCTCACCAAAGGCAAGCCGCGGCACCAGCTCCTCGCGCATCCCGACGACCTCCTCGCCCGCGGGATCGACGACGGCGCCACCGTCTCGGTGACCTCGGCAGCGGGATCGGTGCACATCGAAGTCCACGCTTCCGACCGGATGATGCCGGGTGTGGTGAGCATGCCCCACGGATTCGGACATCAGCGCGACGGCGTCGAACTGTCGGTCGCCACCTCCGTCGCCGGCGTCAGCGCAAACGACGTCACCGATCCCCAGCAGGTGGATGCGGTATCGGCCAACGCGATACTCAACGGCGTGCCCGTAACCATCGCCGCGCTCGGAGATCGAACCGCCGACCCTGTGGGCTCCGGCAGCGGACGCCTTCTGTAGCATTCTGACCGCTCGCCCAGCGCGAGATGGGGCGGTAGCTCAGTCGGTTAGAGCCGTGGACTCATAATCCATTGGTCGCGGGTTCGAGCCCCGCCCGCCCCACTCACATTTGCCCAGCTCAGGGCGGGTCAAATCGTCAGTCGACGGTATAGCAAACCCGCTCAAACCGACTAGGGATAGCACAGGGATAGCAGTTCCCGAACTCCCCCGGCATTTCGACTGGTCGCTACTCGCCGTCGAGAGCGTCGGCTACGGCGTCGAGGCCGTCCTCGAACAGCCCCGAGTACACGTCCAGGGTCATTGCAGCGGAACTGTGGCCGAGCTGGCGCTGCACGTCCTTCACCGAGGCACCCTTACCAATGGCCAGTGAGGCGTACGTGTCGCGTAGATCGTGCGGTGTCAGCGGAGCGAGTTGCGCGAGCTCGACGGCAGGCTTGAACACTCGCTTGCTCCATGACGGATTGCGGACCGGTTCGCCCGATCGGGACGGGAACACAAGCTCGCCGCCCTTCCGACCGTCGATCTGCTCCCGGAGCGGTTCGACCAGCGACCGAGGGAAGGCCACCGAGCGGGCCGTGTGATTTTTCGTATCCGACCACGCGAGCTTGCCACCGACCTCGGAGACCGACCGCTCGATACGAAACCGCCGCTTGTCGAGATCGACACACTCGATCCGCAGACCCGCCAGCTCACCGAACCGGACACCCGTCAGCGCGAGCGTACGAATCATCAATCCATCGACCGAGGGTTCGGCGTCTGGGATGAGATTCCGCCCGTCGTCGTCTTGTCCGATCGGTGGCCCAGCGACCCGCTTACCGGCGCGCTGAGCCTTATCCCGCTGAATGACGAGATAGTCGGCAGCACCGACCAGTCGCGCAAGCTCGTCGCGGGAGAGGAACCGCTGCGACGCCCGACGCGCACGCGGGAGCTGTATTCCGTCGCACAGGTTGCGCGGCATCCGGCCGTCACGCACCGCAAGGTCGAGAATCATGCGGGTCACTACGTGGACATGACGCACGCTCGACGGTGAGAGCTCGCGATGGGTGGTGAGCGATGCGATCCACGTAGCGAGATCGCCGTGCTCGACGTCGACCAGGCGCACGCCCTCCCAGCGGGGCAGAACGTGCGTGTCGAGCACGCTCTCATACGAGCGCCGAGTGCTGGCCGTTCTCGACGCGAGACCGGCCCTCCAGACCTCGGCGAGCGCTCCGACCGTCATCTCCGCCCGAGCAGGTGCAACGTGGTCGCCCCGCACGACTGAGGCCATTTGTTCCGAAATCCACGCCTCGGCGCGCGCTTTCGTGTCGAAGCCCTTCGAGATCGGAGCGCCTCCGAAGGCGGGCACATATCGGGCCGTCCACCGTTTCCCGACGCCATGCCGTGACGACGGCTTCTTCTTCTCGGATCGGCATCCACATTTCACGTCATCGGGGCCGAGTAGGTCACGAGTGTGCCAGCGGTCGAAGACATTGGAACGCACACGTCGTGCAGCGGGGATTGCGGAGGGCATACCGGGAAGTCTAGGTCACCTATGACCAATGGAATATTTGCTATCCGTGTGATCTGCATCACATTCACTCGACGGGCATGACCAGCACTTTGGAACTTTGATCGCCAAAGCTGACACGGCCTCTGACCTGGTGATGTCCGATTCTTTCGTCAAAGTTGACATGTGGCACAACGGTTTTCGGCGTGATCTAGTGACGTCACAGCATGAACCAACCGAAACCCCGGAGGCACCAATGCAACCCACCGACCGACTCAACGCAAGCGGTGCGGCCGAATTTCTCGACCTTTCCACCAAGACGCTCGCCAACATGCGAGCACGCGGAATCGGCCCGCCGAGCTACCGGATCGGTGGCCGAGTCTGGTACGACCTGCGCGATTTGAACGTGTGGATTGCTCGCGAGAAGGCCGCAACGCTCGTAGGCGCGTAAACCGGGGGACCGTCGTCGCCATCCCAAGGCCGGCCAGCTCACAATCCGCCGACTGAAAGATGGTCCCCAGAATGCTTGACGCAAAAGAAAGCCCCGGCATCTCTGCCGGGGCCTCCCACCAAGTGACCCGCCTACCGCTAAGCGAGAACACACGCATTCTAGCGCGTGCCGCCGACATTCTCGAGTCTCCCGTTTTCTGGGGTTGCGTCGCGTTGCTCTCCAACGTCGTCGCGCTGGTCTCGATCGTCGGCGGTGGACGATGATCCGATTTGCCGAGTGCGAGCCCCACGAATACGACGAAAGTTGCCGGGTCTGCCGCGACGCTCACAGCTCGCGCTTCGACGGACCCAAGTATGCCGCCGACGAACGACGACTCGTGTTGCGCGCGATGGGAATCCGATCAATTCGTTTGCAGAACCGCCTACTTGCCGAGGGTGGAGACGCGCTTATCGACCTCGCTGTGCGGTGCCTTACGGATTTACCGTCGTCGGTGCTGGAAACGCAGCTCGACGCCACGGTCCCGGTCCGCAGCATGGGCAACGCACCGGTCACCGACCGAACCCACCGGATGCGCACAATCGACAAGCGGGACCCACGAAAAGCGCTCCCTAAAAGCACCGTGGACGTTCTGCGTGAGTTCTACCGCGCCGAGGGTCGACTGCCGGTCATCGTGCCGCTGGCCATCGGGGCCGAGGTCGCGGCCGAGGTGGGATTGCCGACGAGATTTCTGATGCCCCGGCCCCTGCGCGCAGAGCTTGTCGCGCGCTTCAAGCACGAACTGACGGAGATTTTCTAGTGACTACCGACGACACCCGCTGTCTGCGACTCTCACGCCAACACAGCGGACAAGCGCGGTGGGCATACCTGCTCGCCGAACATCATGCGAACGACGTCATGTTCGTTACCGGTCTCGGATGGTTCGCCTACGACGGGACCCGCTGGACCGAGGACCCGGACGGAGTGGTCGCTACTCGGCTACTGCTCGCACTGCTCCGAGCGGGTCGCTCGCAGGAGTCCGTGGACAAGGACGCTCTGTCCGAGATTGCGTCCTGTGAGCGTGCGAGCGGACTTGCTGGAGTGCTCAGCATCGCGGCGAAGCTGCCCGAGTTTCACTGCACCGTGGCCGACCTGGACGCCGACCCGAACGTTCTCAACGTGGCGAACGGGACCGTCGACCTACTCGACGGGACATTGCGAGCGCACGACCCAGACGACCGAATAACGAAGGTCACACGCGCGGCATACCGACCCGAATCCCGTTCCGTGGCGTGGGAGAGATTTCTGGAGTCCTCACTGCCCGACGCCGAGGTTCGCACATTCCTCCAGCGATACGCCGGCTACGCACTGAGCGGCCGAGTAACCGAGCACATTCTGACGATCCTGCACGGAGAGGGCCGGAACGGTAAGGGAGTGTTCTACGGCGCTCTGAATCACGCGCTCGGATCGTATGCTGGCATCGGCGAGTCCGAGTTGTTCCTCGATCGCAGAGGCGCGCACACCACCGGCGAGATGGACTTGCGCGGACTGCGACTGGTCACGGTCTCCGAGACCGGACAGGGTGCCCAGCTCGCCGCTGCGACGGTGAAACGACTTGTCGGCGGGGACAGGATCAAAGCGCGTCGGATGCACCGAGATTTCGTAGAGTTCGAGCCGAGCCACTCGCCGTTTCTCGTGACGAACCATCTGCCGAAAGTGCGCGGCGACGATCCGGCGTTATGGGCACGCCTGCGTGTGGTCCCGTTCGGCGTGGTGATCCCGGAGGCCGACCGAGTGAAGGACCTGCCGGTAAGCCTGGAACTGGACGCGGACGCCGTACTCGCGTGGATGCTCGCCGGCAGACGCGACTACCTGGACCGTGGAGACCTCGCAGCTCCCGAGGCCGTGAAGGTTGCTACGGCCGGCTATCGGCGCGCTCAGGACGCCGTCGAGCAATTCCTGGACCAGGCATGTGAGAAGACGATCGGGGGCCGAGCGCTCTTCTCGCAGATGTACTCGCGCTGGAGCGCATGGGCCGAGCGCGCCGGACACGAACCGCTCCAGAAGGGAGAGTTTCGGAAGGCGCTCGAATCTCGTGGGATTGCCGTTCGACTCAGCTCGAAACGCCAGAACGAGGTTCACGGCTACGTGCTTCCGACGCTTCGACTCAAGGTCTCGACGGAGCCCGAATAGCGCCGAGGCGGAAAAAGCGGAAAAGCTACATGGACTTTCTCATGTGTACGCGTAGGGGAATCAATGTGGGTTTTCCGCTTTTTCCGCAGAACACCTTATGACCAGCAGAAATGCCCAACCCACGGAGGTAGAGATGCCCAAGTTCACGGTCGATATGACCCCCGAAGAGATGGGACTGACTCGGACGTGCGGAACCTGCAAGGCCAAGCCTGGCGTCGCGTGCGTCATTCGTCGGCGCGGGGACGAACTCCGAATGCATGGCACCCGGCAAATGTTGGGAGTCGGGAGTTACAACCGCTGGCGCTACGGGCCGAACGGGCCGAGTTAAAACCCACCAATCAAAACCACACACTCACGAAAGCGAGCACCACATGACCCTCACCAACTCCACAGGATTCAACCCCAACACACCACCGACGAACGCGGACGACATCGCCCAGGAAATCGGTGAGGACGAGAGCCCCGATCTGCTCTCGGCTAGCGCAGTAGAGGCAGGGAACCGACTCGCAATGTCCGACGCCGGAGAACGCGACATGAGGGCCGTAGTCGGGACGACGCAAGTGGGAGCCCGAGAGCGCGACTTGCGACTCTCGGAAGACCGAGCAACAGCCGAACGTGCACGCGCCCAGATCGACGCACAGCGCGGTGGACCGACGATCTCGACCGCACTGCGCGGAGAGGCCGGCGAGGCCGTGAGCGAGCTTCTACGGCTCGATGACATCGCACGGCAGGCATCGGCCATCGAACACCGCGTAAACGCCGAGGTCGGCGAACTGGAGGCGGCGAAGGCCAAAGCGGCCGAGGATGCCCTACTGGACGGCCTTCTGGCGGAAGGGTGGGATGCCAGCGCGTCGAAGAGGGCCGTACCGCCGATCCTCACGCCCTTCATGGCGCACAACGAGCATCAGCGGCCCGTGGGTCGGCCGGAAGGCTTTGCCGTGGACGTGCGCACTCGACTCCGCCGGCAGCACACCGAACGCAACGCCAAGCGGGTTCGCAACAACCTTGAGAGCATCGAAAAGCTGCTCAGTTCTCGCACACTGTCGATTCTCGATAGCGCCGGTACGGCAGCGGACGCCCTTGAGGCAGCGGGCCTATCGGTCGACGCCAGCGCAGAAGACATCATCGAGCAAGACGACCCGGCGGTCTCGGCAGCCTGGCGAGCATGGCGGGAAGCCGTGGTCCGGTGGACCGAGGTCCAGTCGACGCGCCGTTGGCTCGCAGTGGCGCTGTCGAACGGGTTCGATCCGAAACGGCCTCTGGAGTTGCTGAACGACACAGACGCCGAACGGATTTCGTGGGAGCGGCAATTCGTGGGAGCCGAGGTAGGGGTCCGTGTAGAGGGGTCCCATATGACCCTTGTCTGGTGGCTCGCACATGGCAGGCCACCGGCCGCAGGGGTAGCGGCACTGGACGAAGTGGAGGCAGCACAGTGACCGCCAAGAACCGAGGGGTTGGTCGTTATCTGTCCGACGACCATCACGTTGCGTCCGTGTTGAGAGCCAAGAAAGCTCAGCTGGAACGGGATGAACGTAAACGGGAACACGAGAACTCGATGGCCATCAACAGAAGCAAGCGCGAAGCCGATCGGCAGGCCGAGGCCGACAAGTCGCACGGAGTCTCGCAGGTGGAGGCTGGTCGAGTCGAGAGCGGTGGGTCACCGATCAAGAATGCTCAGCGTCGCGAGAACGCCGGCAGAGGGTTCGGCCGGTACTTGGACAACTGACGGCAGCCGACGCCTCAGCGTGGCGTACAGCCCCGGCATTCCATCGCGGAGTGTCGGGGCATCGTCGTCTCGACCCCAGGGGGTCCACCTCCCCCCGCCCCCGTTCACGGAAGGCAGCCCCGTACTGCCAATCCTCACGCGAGCGGTGCTAACCGTATCGGCCCCAGGTGCCTGACCTGGCGTTTTACCCCCTCTAAGACCCTCCAGCTCGACCGTAGAGCGACGACCTCGGCGTCATAGACCCGAAACACATTGGCGCTTAGCCCTTCTCACTCGAACGAGCGGGTTGGACTCTCGCCGGCCGTGGACTTTTGACAGCGCCGATACCGTGGTCGCATACCCATAGGGGGTATGTTCCGTGACCGAAAGCGACGGCCGAACATGGCGATACCGCAACCCTCGGCGACCACCAGAGCCGAGCACATCACAGCAGCCGAGGACGCACTCGCGCGTGCCTACAAACTCGCCGACGCGAACGAGAACGTCGACCCCGAGTTCTGGCTGTCGCTCTCGGCACAGCACTCGATTCTCGCGCAACTGAAGGCGTGACCGACATGACCGACCTGACAGCGATTTTCACAGCGAAAGCGACCGAGCTAGGGCTCGCGCTGGACGCCGACGATCTCGCCGTGCTCCAGCGGGCTCAGCAGGCATCGGACGCGGCCGACCGCTGCGCGCGCGAACTGGAGTCACCCGGTATCGGCTCGACCGCCATGAAAACGTTCATGGCCGAGCAACGCGCGCAGTCTCTCGCGCAAGCGCGACTTATGGCCGACATGGACCGACGTCTCGGCGTCGCAGCCGCGCAAGGCGGTGCGAGAGGCATCCGAGGCACGTACACCGGCGACGGATCGCAGAACAGTGCGAGAGATGCCGAGCGTGCGAATCGGCGCGGTGAGACACGACAGAGCCGCACAGCACAGCGGAGGGCATGATGGCGCGCCCGATCGCAGCGCCCGCGAGGCCGGACACCAGCGACGACGACTCGACGCCCGCCGAGATGCACCCGGAGGCGTGGCGTCGTTGGCTTCCCGAGGTCCACGACGAGCCGACAACGGAGTTCGAGAAGGACATCGCCTACCCGAACGGCTGGACTGCGAATCCGTTCGGCTCGACGGCCGAGAAGCGGGCATTTACCCTACCGACGCCCGTCGACGGGTGGCGCGAAGAAGTGGCCGCACAGCTGCAATGGCGTGCCCGCGACGAGTGGAGGGCCGCGCAGTGACCACCGCCGACGTGTCTCTGATCGTGCCGGCGACGTGTCCACGCGGACACCGGCTGGAGCCTCGCACGGTCACGCTCGACGTGCGGGTCGTCCAGCACACGAAAACGTCGCGACGTCTCGACGCGACGTCGTGGACGTGCGTGCCCTGCCTGCGCGCCGAGTGCTACACCGCGCATACGGGCCAACCTGCGCCGGCCGAGATATTGCGCGCCGAGTGCTTCGCACGTCAGCACGGATGGTCCAGCTCCAGCGGGTGGCACCGACGCGTGCGATTCGGCAGCGGACGACAGTTCACCGACCGCGACGAAACGCCGGACAAGACCAAACGAGCACCGAGGAAAACCGAAATGACTCACTCTGACCCGACATCGAGCGCAGCACTCCGAGGAATCAACGTTCAACGGCGAGCGGCCGAGTCCACCACCTGGCGCGACTACCTCGACCCCTACGAAGTGCCGACCGAGGCCGACCGCGACGACGTCGAAGAACTGGGGCTCGAGGCGTGGAGGGACGCCCGCGCATATCGGCGCTACCGCCAGACGCGACACGGACGGGCCGCATGAAAGGCGGATACCTCCAGCGCCGGCGACGTCGTCCGCCGATCATCGCCGTCTCGGATAGCAATGGGATAGCAGTAGCGCCGAGACACGGCGGGAATCCAAGTGATGCACCGGGAACTCAGGACGTCGATTACCTGCGCTACAGTCGATTTGAGGGCACGTTCGGGAATCCTCAGGATCGGCCGTGAACGCCAAAATATAACTCATAATCCATTGGTCGCGGGTTCGAGCCCCGCCCGCCCCACCCCGCGCACAAAGCTCGAACCCTTGCCAGCAGAATCGTTGGCAGGGGTTCGGGCCTTGTCGGCGTTCTGAGCCCAGTTGAGGGCGTTGGCGTTGACCTCGTGGTCGAGCAGCATCTCGAGGGGCCCGTTGTTCTCGACCCGGAGTTCGTCGTCCTCCTCGATGTAGACCTTGGTGAAGAAGGCCTGGTTGCACAGGCGCCGGTTAGCGTCGTCGCACCGGTTGTAGATGTCGGCGCAGTTCTCCAGCAGGTTCAGGGCGTCGTCCAGGTGGGCGCGGGCGTCGACGTACTCGCCGTGGTGGGCGTCGATGCGGCGGTTGATGCTGTCGAGTTCGGTGAGGATGCGGTCTTGTTCTCGTTTGAGCAGGGACAGCGGGATCGCGTCGGCGTAGTGGGCTTGCAGCCGTCGTTCTTGTTCGTGCTGGAGGCTGTCGCGGCGGGTGGTGAGGCGGGCGAGTTCGTCGGTCTCGGCGGCCATGAGCTGGTCGAACTCGTGGTGCAGCATCCCGGCGAGGGCTTCGCGGTGGGTGGGGGTGATCTGGATGCACTGGTAGTAGTCCTCGATCAGCTTCTCCACGTCGGCGATCAGGATCGCCGCGCGGGCGCAGTCGGTGCGCTTGGAGTGCCGGCCGGAGCAGACGAAGTAACAGTAGACGTTGCCGTGCCGATTCTTGGCGTTGGAGACGATCAGCCGGGACCCACACAGCCCGCAAGGCGCCACGGCTCATCGCCGGCCTGATCCCGTCCGCCGATGGTCTGATGACCGGCGATATGCGCCGAGCGCTTGATGAGCGACGCGAGCTGATCGAAGCCCGTGCCGATGCGGTGCTCGACACCGCACGCCAGGCTGGCGAGCCCTGGACGGAACCACTCGGTGAGCCACCCCGCGATCCGCGCAAGGAAGCGGCGTGGCGACGGCACGCCCGCACCGTCGCGGCCTATCTCGACCGGTACGTCATCACCGATGACTCGCCCCTCGGCCCGGAACCGGAGAACGTGGCGCAGAAGATCGACGCGGCTCGCGCAAGAAGCGCACTTGCACGGGTAAAGAAGCCGCCCGCCGGTCCGCGTCCGTCACCGAGCGTCGCTCGAGCGAGCGAACTTCTCCCGGGCGGAGCATGTGATCTGAGCCCGAGGGAATGTCGGTGCGGCGGCGTAGAATAGTTACATGGGTGTAATTCCTGCAAGTTCGACCGATCACGGAGGCGAGATGCCGGCCGGACAGGCCGACGCGCCCGGACGGCAGGACCATCCATCCACGACGATCGAGCCAAGCACCCCATCCGTCGATCGTTTCCAGATTCTCGCCCTCGATGGCGGGGGAGCCAAGGCACTGTTCACTGCTCACGTGCTGGCGCGGCTGGAGCAGGACCTCGACGTCAGCATCAAGGACTCGTTCGACTTGATCGCTGGCACGTCGGCGGGTGGGATCGTCGCGCTCGGGTTGGGTGCCGGTCTCACCCCGAGCGAGATCGTGGGGCACTACGAAGAACTGGTCGAGGCGGTCTTCCCGGCCGTGCGCCGGCGACTGTGGCGGCGGCCTCGCCAACTCACTGCGCCCATCTACGACGGCGATGCGCTGCGCACCGCCTTGACGAAGGTACTCGGCGAAGGGCTGCTGGGAGACAGCGCGAAGCGGTTGGTCATCCCGGCGTGGGACGTGCAACGAGGCTCCGTGCACATCTTCAAGACGCCGCACCACACACGGCTCGCCCGAGACTGGCGCATCCCGATGGTGGACATCGCGATGGCGACCTCGGCGGCGCCGCTCTACTTCCCTGCCGCGCGTGTCGACGGGCACCGCCTCATCGACGGCGGCGTGTGGGCGAACAACCCCTCTGTCGTCGCGATCGCCGAGGCCGTGAGCATGCTCGATGTACCGCTCGCCTCGATCAGGGTGCTCAACGTCGGCACCATCGACCAGCTCACGAACCACCCCAAGCGCCTCGACCGCGGCGGGCTGTTCAATTGGGCGAAGCCGATCGCGCCACTGATCCTCACAGCCGGCAGCCGTGGCGGACAGGGCATCGCTGAGCATTTGATCGGCAAGGCCGCTTTCACCAGGTTCGATGCTCTCGTGCCGGGCGGACTGTACGCACTTGACTCGGCAGACCCGAGCGATGTCGCAGGCCTCGCCGCGTCCGTGAGCCGCGAGCTCAGCCCCATCTACACCGCGCGATTCGCAGATCATCGCGCGGCTGACTACACACCGTTGATCGGAGACCGACACCGCGGCGACCCGACCAGCACGTCGACCACGGAGGTCTCCCGATGAAGCTCACTGACTACTTCAACGTCCTGCTCAAGGACACCGTCAACCTCGGCCAGGTGAAGCTCGACTCGCTCGACTCTCGCGTCGAGACGGTCTACAAGGCGTTGAAGGCCGACGAGCAGATCGGGCACCTGATCCTCGGCAAGACGCCCCAGGGCTCGTGGGCGCACAAGACCATCATCAACCCGGTGGGCAGCAACGAGTTCGACGCGGACTTCATGCTCGACATGAGCGAGAACGCGGACTGGTCCGATGATCCCAAGAAGTACATCGAGGAGGTCTACGCGGCTCTGCACCGCCACAGCACCTACAGCAACATGCCGCACTCACGCAAGTGCCGTTGCGTCCGACTCGTCTACGCGAACTCCATGCACCTCGACATCGTGCCGCACCTCAACCTCGCCGATGGTCGCGAAGTCATCGTCAACCGCGACGACAACGCCTGGGAGTCGACCGACCCCCAGGGCTTCACCGACTGGATGAAGAACAAGGACGCGCTCGCAAAGGGCAACCTCCGCAAGGTCATCCGACTGATGAAGTACCTGCGCGACCACAAGAACTCCTTCACCGGCACACGGTCGATCCTCCTGACGACACTGCTCGGCGAGCAGGTCACCGAGCTGCGCGCGCTACTCGGCCCCGGCTACTACAGCGACGTCCCGACCACCCTCCTGCACCTCGTGAAGGACCTCGACGCCTGGCTCGAGGCGCGCCCGATCAAGCCCTCCATTCCAGACCCGGCCGGATCCGGGGTCACCTTCGACCATCGGTGGGAGCAGGCAACCTACAGCTACTTCCGAGACCGCATCCATGTCCACGCCGCCGAAATCGAGGAAGCGTACGAGGAGGAGAACAAGGAGCGCAGCATCGAGCTGTGGCAGGGCATCTTCGGTGACAGATTCAAGGCCCCGGCCACCTCGTCCAACAGCGCGAAGTTCCCGGCAGCAGCTCCCGCGGCCGCTTCCACCGTGGGGCGGTCTGGCCGCGCGGGATGAGCCGCCGCAACCGGGCCACGCTCTCGGCCTGGCAGAAGCATCTCGTTGACGAGCTGAGATCACTCGCCAGGGAGCACCCCCACGACGTGCGGATAGTCCAGCAGCCTCGGCTCGACTCCGACGGCGACGCCACCCTCCGACTCCGGCTCCACACCGCCGACATCCCTCACCGCCCCGGCGGGCTGGCACTTGGAGACGACGAGGAGTTCATCGTCAAGATTCGCCCCTCACTGTTCGCGCCCCCGAGCGCCGAGGTTGACCACACCCGCTTCCTCGATTTCCCGCACGTCCTCCAAGGGCAGCGGCTCTGCATCTATCTCGACCCCTCCCGCGAGTGGCGTCCGTCCGCCGGGATGGCCGGATTTCTCAGCCGACTGTGGGACTGGCTCACCGATGCCGCCGGCGGAGCATTCGATCCCTCGACCGCGATGTACCACGCTGTCGGAGGAGTGCTCCACCACGCCGAGGACACACCCACCATCGTCGTCCGCGAACCTGGGCCGCCGAAGCGGCAGCAGCTCGCTCGGCTCGTCGCCCGCTCACCGCACCGATACGACCTCACCTACTCGACCGACCGCGACGGACACCGCACACCCGTCTTTGTCCTCGCGAGCGACCTTCCATTCGGCGCGGCATCCACCTTCGCGCTGTTCCTGACGCTCCTGGACGACCCGCACCTTGACCGCGCCGAAGGACGACCACCAGAAGTCTCACTGCAGTCGCCCGCGTTCCTTACCTCGCTCCTTGCCAGTGCTCTACGAAACCCTGACGGTACCGAGCAGTACTTCGTGCTTGCTGTGCCGCACCCCGCAGGGGGACCGCACCATCTTCTCGGCGGACGCCTTCCCGCAACTACGGCCGACGCCCTGCGACGCCTCGCCAAGAAGCACGGCACCGCGGTCAACCTCGATCCCGCGATCATCAACGCCGACATCCCGATCGAATGGTGCAACATGTCCGACGAACGGCAAGAGGTCACGACCCGGCGCGACGACAACCGTCCCGTCAATGGCTTCCAAGGAAAGACCGTTCACATCTGGGGCTGCGGTGGCCTGGGCTCATGGCTCGCCGAGTTCATCGCACGCGCCGGAGCCAGTGCCATCACTGTCTGCGACCCCGGCACCGTCACCGGCGGACTGCTTGTGCGACAGAACTACACCGAAGCCGACATCGGCCAGACGAAGGCCGACGCCCTCGCCACACGCCTCCGCGCGATCCGCGACGACCTGACCGTCACCGTCGCAGAAGGAAGCGTCCCCGATCCAGCCGTCTCTCTCGCCGCGAACCTCATCATCGACGCCACCGTCAGTCACAGCATCGCTACCTACCTTGACACCCTCACAGGCGAAGCCCGCAAGGCCCTCATCGCCCAGGTCGCCACCGACGCCGGGACGGGATCGCTCGGTATCGCCAACATCTGCGCGCCCGGTGCCGCCTGTACGCCGTCTGAGCTTGACGACCAGGCAGGTCGCTCGGTAGTGGCCGATGGTGGGTTGGAGCTGTACCACCCGCTCTGGGAGGACGCAGCCGAAGGCGACGAACTGATCCCCACCAGAGGATGCTCCGTACCCACATTCCACGGCTCGGCCGCGGACCTCGCTGCCGTCGCCGCGACACTCGTCAACATGATCGGCCTGCACCTCCAACAGGCAGAGGCACCTGTTTCAGGAACCCACCTCATCGCCCTGCCGCACGCACCAGCCGGCCCACGGCATCGCTTCCTTCCCGCGGCGTCGGACCCCCGCGGATGAGATAGCACGGGGTTACGTGTGTCGTCGCGCGGGCGTACAGTGGCGGCCGAGGCAGGTCCTCCTCGATTGCAGGTCCTTCGGGACGGCCCAGCTTGGGCGCTCACACACGTACTGCCTCCTCGACGGAGAGACACGTGTGACGAGAGGCCCGCCATGATCCGCCTGATCTGGGCGCTCAGCGCCCACGCTCGCTACTATCCGCGCCGCTACATGCCCACCAACCGACTGCTCGACGCGATCCGCCGTCGACACAACTTGAAGTGGGGCATCCCCGCGATGCTCCTTGCCGTTCCCTACCTGCTGATAGCGAGCATCTGCACCAACGCGTTCGACCAGGGTGCCCCAGGCTGGCTGCATCTGGTCGCGCTCTGGTCGGTGTGGAACGCGATGAAGTTCATCATCATGGGGCCGATCAGCCTCGTCCTCCTGGTGCGCGCCCGTATCCGAGTGGCTGGTGCACGTCGCCGGGATCGAACACGCGAGACCCCGAAATGGACCACGCGCCAGAGGGAACCGACTGCCTACGTCGCGGCACGGTAGCCCTCGCCGGGACAGGCCTTACTCGATCGGCGAGCGTAGTCACGCTCGCGGCTGTCCGCGGCCGGCCGCGAACAGCACGCCCTATCGGTGCGCTGGTCGTTCCTTCGCGCGCCTGCCGGTCGCTCTAGAATTGAGCCTGAGTAGCACGGTCGATCCCGACCTCGCACTCGCGGCGAGGGAGGATGACGGTGACAGACACGACGCCACCTCAACGGGTAGACCCGCGCGACCTGCTCAGCGAGTGGGCGAACACCTCCGACGAGTGGGTGCGCTACATCGTGAGGCACGTCCTCAACGGCGGCGGGCCGCTCGGAAGCGAGGAGCAATCCGGAGCGTACGTCCTGTTTCGTCAGGAGAAAGCCTTCGATACCCGCGAAGTCCCCACGGAGGGGCCGCTCGTCACCCTCGAACGCGAGGATGAGGCGATCGAGCCGCTGACCCTTACCTCGCTCTCCGAAGTCGTTGGTGTCAACGCCTTGGTAGAAGGCGGAATCATCGAGCCACATGCCGGCCTGACGATCCTGTTCGGAGAGAACGGCACAGGCAAGACGGGGTACTCCCGCATCTTCAAAGCCCTCGCGGCGAGCCGCACTGCCGATGTGATCCTCGGCGACATCGAAGCGGCATCGCCGCAGCCCCAAGCAGCACTTGTCGGTTACACGCTCGGCACTGAGTCGAAGACCTACACCTGGACCGGACAACAGGGCGTCGCGCCCTTCACCAGGATGTCCATCTTCGACAGCCCTTCTGTCAGCTTCCACGTCGATGACGACCTTGAGTACGTCTACGTGCCAGCAGCCTTGGCACTGTTCAATCACGTCATCGCAGGCATCAAGTCGGTACAAGCCCACATCGACCGGGCCGTCGAAAGCCTACGATCTCGGTCCACAGGGCTTCTGTCTCGCTTCTCACGCACCGCCACGGTTTACCCGCTCATCGAGACGCTGGGAGCGTCCACTGATCTGGAACACCTGAGGTCGCTCGCCGACTCCGACCCCGACGTCGACACACGTATCGGCGACTTGCGCCGCACGGTCGCCGCGCTGGAGGCGGACGCCATCAGCGCTGAGATCAAGCTGCAACAGCGAGTCGAACGCGTCTTGACGCAAGCTTCCAACGCGGCCACCGTGATGGCTGACTTCAACGTGGAGGCATACGGCCGCGAACGCGACACCCTTCACGGACTTGAAGAGGACTACCGCGCATTCCGAACCGCCCTGTTCGAGGCAGCCGACCTACCGGCCGAGCCCGACGACACTTGGAGCACGTTCATCGAGGCCGGCGAGGCATACCAAGCACATCTCATTGCGGTCGGAGCACACGACGCCGATCGGTGTCTGTACTGCCGACAGCCACTGAACGAAGCGGCGCGATCGCTGATCGGCAAGTACTCCGAATACCTCGAAGACAAGATCACCGCTGACATCGCCGCTTCAAAGGCGCGGCTCCACGCACTTACAGAACCGGTCACCTCGATCCAGGTCAACGACGTCTCTACCTTCGCCGACGAGTACGCAGATGCCGAGGACAAGCCCCACTTCCACGTTGAACTCGACCGGACCCTGAACACCATCGCGGAGCTAACCGAGCAGCTTCTCGCCGCTTCCGCTGCGAACACAGCGCTGACCGAACACGCCGGTACAGATGCGATAGCGCTCGGCTCGGCGTTGGAGACCGCCAAGCAAGCCCTCGGCGAACTGAGGGCACAGGCAGCTACACGGGCTGACACCTTGGCCGAGAAGAAGAAGGAGGTTGTCGAGCTAGAAGCCGCAGCAGAACTGACGAAGTCGTGGACGCTCATCGAGTCACACGTCCGCGACGCCAAGCAGGCTGACCGGCTCACGCTGCTCGCCAAGCCCATGCCTGGGCTCCTGCGCGCTGTAACCGGGCTGGCCAAGACCGCAAGTGACCAGATGATCAACGAGAGCTTCGATGCGCTCTTCAACGAAGAGTGCGCGGCACTCCGCGCGCCCGCGCTGCACGTGGAGTTCGTCGGCCGTCAGGGGCGCGCACAACGCCGCAAGATCCTCAGCGGGAAACACAAACCGTCCAAGGTGCTCTCGGAGGGAGAGCAGAAGGTCCTCGCAATAGCGGACTTCCTCGCCGAAGCGCGCCTCGCCGGAATCACCGCGCCCGTCATTTTCGATGATCCTGTCTCAAGCCTCGACCATCGCCGCATCAACGAAGTCGCGCAGCGCGTCGCGTCGCTCGCTGACACGACACAGGTCATCGTCTTCACCCACGACATCTTTTTCGCCAGCACGCTGCTTACGCTCATGGAAGCAACTAAGCGCTGCTCCTACTTCCAGATCACCGATGAAGAGGGCAAAGGGAAGGTCACCCGAGCGACGGGTCCCCGCTGGGACAGCTTGAACAACATCAAGAAGAACATCAACGAGACCATCCAGGCAGCAAAGTCACAGGACGGCGATGCGCGGGCGGCGCTGGTCCGCACGGGTTATGGCTGGGTGCGCGCGTGGTGTGAGGTCTTCACCGAGACTGAACTACTCCAGGGCGTCACGCAGCGCTATCAACCCAACGTGCGCATGACCAACTTGCCCAAGATCAAGTCCGAAGCACTTCCTGCTGCGATCGATACCATCAACCGCATCTTCGAGGAAGCATGTCGGTACATCGACGGCCACTCACAACCCCTGCCTAGCCTCGGGGTCAGCCCCACACTCTCCGGACTCGAAGCCCACTGGGCCGAGCTGACCGAGGCGCGCACCGCCTACAACGCGGCGACCCCGTAGGGCTCCTCAACGCCACACCCGCCGCAGCGGACCCGAGTCCCAGCCATAGGCCCTCATGTCAGTCCTCGGGCTTGGCACGCTGCGCGCGACAACTGTTCACCCGTTGCACGTCGGAACCGTGAGGGAGAATGAAGCTGTGACTGAGCGCATCCCTGAGGCAGAGGCGTACGTCCGGTTTCGCCTGGACGAGCTCTCGTCGCGGAACGAGCATCATCGGTTCGAGGAGATCGCGACACGGGTTACTCAGAAGCGGATCAGCTCGAACATCATCGCGACCGGACCGGTCAGCTCGGGTGGCGATCAGCAGCGAGACGCGGAGACGTTCACAACCCGTCTCCCGAATAAACTGCCGCACTCGGCAGGCTTCGCGGCCGCTGCTTCGACCTCACCTGTGGTTCTGGCCTGCACCGTCCAAAGCGGGAGCTTGAAGCAGAAGGTCCTCAGTGACCTCGCCGGCATCTGCGCCGACGGTGCGGCTGACGTTGACCACGTCGCGTTCTTCAGCGTGCACCCCATCTCCGAGGGCGTGACCCACGACGTCCAGCAGACCGAGGGGCGGGCAGCACACTCGACCACCCTCAAGTGGCAGGGAGCACGCCCGTGGATGTGAGTTTGAGCATGCGCCCCGTTGTGAACTGAGGGTCCCGTGCTTCACGTCTACCTCGATCAGTTCGCATGGATCGGTCTCGCCAGAGCAGCACATGGCCGGCCGGACGGCGCGCGCTACCGCGATGCACTCGAGATGTGCCAGGCGGCAAGGGCGCACGAAGTGGCATCGTTCCCCCTCGATCTGTATCGGTACTGGGAGACAGCCAAGAACCACAACGACGGCTCCAGGAACCGCCTGGTCGACACGATGATCGAGTTGTCCGACTTCGACGCCATCATCACACCCAAGCAACTTCTCTATTACGAGATCGACATCGCCCTACGCGCCCGTTTCGCACGGCCAAACGATGTGACTGCGCCTCGCGTCTTCGGACGAGGCATCGCTCACCTGACTGCCGGCGGCGTCCACAACTCCATGAGGCGGACCGACCAACGGGCCGCCTCCGAAGACAAGAGCAGCGACCTCAGAACTCCGATCGACCGCCCGCTCGAAGAGCTACTGCTGCGCGCAGGTCCAAGCACTCACGCACGTGCGGGCCTACCACTCGACCTAGTCCGCTGGGGTGACTTGTTCGTGCGGCACGAAGTCAGCGTCGCTGAAGAGATCGCGCGGCGGAAGGTGCCGCGCGCTGAATTGCTCCCTGCGGTCGTCCACTCTGATTTCAACGATATCGCCCCGGCCATCCGTGAGCGGGTCACGGCCGCGGGCATCAGTGCCACGGAAGTGACCGAGACTTTGGGTGGAGTTGGCCTGCTCCAACTCGTTGAGTCCCTCCCCTCGCGCCGGGTGACGAACGCTCTGCGGGTGAGCAAGCACCTCCATCCGCGTTCGCACCAAGAGTGGAAGGCGAACGACTTCATCGACGTCGTCCAACTTCCCGTCCCCGCGGTCTACTGCGACGTGGTGTTCACCGAGAAACAGTGGGTCCGAGCCTTGACGCGCGAGAAGGACGACAGGCTCGATGAGCGGTTCGACACCAAGCTCATCTTCGAACCCGAACAGCTGGTCGAGGTGCTGGTCGCCGCGAGCCTGTGACGGCGAACGTGATGCCCCTGGTCCATCGACGGGAGCGACCAGTGACTACGGCGCCGAGCGCGCAGACTGGTTCACCGCGGGCTGACGGCGCCCGCTGGGGCGAATCTCGACACCTTTGGCGGCTAGCGCTCTTCTCACCGCCTGCTGGCTCACGCCGAAGCGCAGCCCAACCTCCATCAGCGTCAACCCACCCGCGTACAACTCGACCGCTTCGGGCAGGTGGCACTCGTCAAGACCGCGCCTGCGGATTGGGACCGAGCGACGGACGAGGTGCCGCTGCTATGCGGCGGTGCACGCTGAATCGCTCACCCAGCGTCGCGCCTGGCTCGTACAGGGCCACCAGCTCGTCCACCTGTGCCGGGCTCAGAAGGGTTTGAGCCATCCCAACTGCACGCACCATCCGACCCCGCGAGTCCACTACGGACTGCGCCAACGGCCTGCGGTCCCGCCGGTAGACCCCTCTTGAACTGCGGGAAGCCATCGTTTTCAGGCCGGACAGGGGTTCTCGAACTCTCTACGGAGGTCCACCAAGACGGTCTTGCTCGAACCCGGCACCAAAAACGTCGGCGAGAGAGGCCTCGAAGGCTTTCGACCAGTCGACGTGGTCGAAACATATTCAACGGACCCTTCGACGGGGTTCGTTTTGATTTCCGGATAAGGTTTGAGAAAACGCTGCTCAGCCGCGTAGTAGTCATCGAACGGCTGGTTGCGAACGTCACGCTCAACCCCTCGACATCTAGATGGAAGCGCTGATGGAACCCAGAACTGGCAATCCAGGTGGCCCCATCACCCTGGCAAAACCAGCTCACGGTGGCCCCAAGCTCATGGCAGACGACACTCTCCGAACGTTCCTCTGCTGGATTGTGTCACCGAAGGTGGTGACCCGGCGAAGAACAAGCTGCTATTTATGGACAGATCGATACACAATTGCTACCGTCTCCCCATGGGCAGAACGGCTGAGTTCGATCGACGGACTGCCGTTGACGCTGCGCTCGGCCAGTTCTGGACTCACGGGTTTCACGGAACCAGTACCGAAACATTGTGTCGCGTAACGGGACTGGGTCGCAGTAGCCTGTACAACGCTTTCCGCAGCAAGGTGGGTCTGTACGAAGAGTGCATGGCAACATATCTCGCGGAGGCAGACGACTCGGTCGATGCGGTTCTCATGTCCAGTTCGACGACCGTGTTTGAACGCATTTCGGTGCTGTTCAGCGACCTGATTGACAGCGAGATGGACCGGCGCGCGTCGGGCGGCCCATCAGGGTGCTTTTCGGTGAATACGGCGCTCGAAGCTACGGACGATCCTGAGCTCGCGGTGCCGCTTCAGCAATTGACAGCGAGTCTGCACCGACGACTCTCGATCATGGCGGACTATCTGCTGGCCGGACAGGCCAGCGGTGATATTTCCTGTAGGTTGCCACCTCGCGCGCAGGCCGAGATCATCAACGGTGCTGTCGTCGGCATGCGGGTGGCTGCACGAGTGGGATCGAGGCGCGAGTCCATGCGCGCCATCGCCGATGGTGCATTGATTGCCCTGAGGCCCTAAAAAACCGAGAAGTCCAGCAGTCGTGAGCAGGGACGCACGGACCGATTCTGTACGGATCTGTATAGAAAATGACTCGGGCGCGGTTTCTCCGACGAATTGCACTAGGCGAGGGCAACTTCGGCCATGCGCCAGGACCACACAACGGCTTTCCCCACGCTGAAAGGACCGCTACATGAGGAGCACCGAATTGGCCAGGCAACAGAGGTCCGTTGTCGATGGCATCACCCGAGTCCCTCTCCCGGTGTATGTACTTGCGTTCACCATTCTCGCGTTCACGACCAGCGAGTTTATGGTGGCTGGCTTGATGAACGACCTGTCACGGGATCTTCCTGCAACCATCCCCAGCGTCGGCTACTTGATCGCAATCTACGCCCTATCGATGGTGCTCGTGGCACCACCTGCCTCCATCTACCTCACCAGGTTCCGCCCCAAATCTGCCCTGATAGCCATTTCGATCGTGTTCATCATCGGCGAGCTGATCGCCGCTGCAGCGCCCAGCTACACCGTCATCGTGATCGGTCGCATTCTCACCGGAGCTGCCGCAGGCACCGCGTACGGCGTCACTCTGTCCATCGCAGCCCAGGCAGTACCCGAGAGGATCCGCGGCCGCGCAATCGGTATCGTCATGGGAGGCAACACGATCGGAACCGTCATCGGGCTCCCTCTCGCCAGCTTCCTCGGCAACGCGTTCGGTTGGCGACTGGCCTTCGGTTTCGTTGCAGTCCTGGCTGCCATTGCGCTAGTGGCGAGCTTCATGCTGGTCCCGGCAGTGGACGCCGGCCCCCGACCGAGAATTGTGGCTCAACTGTCGGAGTTGAGAAACGGCAGCCTCTGGCTCGCATACGCGACAAGCGGCTTGCTGATCGGCGCGGTCTTCTCTCTCTTCAGCTACTTCTCACCCATCCTCACCGAACGTGCCGGATTCGACCAAGGCTGGGTCCCCATCATTTTGGCCGCGTACGGTGTCGCGTGCGTCATCGGCATCACTGTTGTCAGCCGCGTCGCCGACAACTTCCCACTGACCGCGGCGGGCGTCGGCGCGGTCGTCATCTTCCTGTCCGGTCTACTGTTCATCTTCGGTGACACCAACTCACTGTTGGTCTTGTTCGGCGTCGCAGCTCTCGGGTTCGCCGGAGTCAGCCTCAATCCAGCATTCGCGGTGCGCGTCATGAAGTTGGGCGGCACATCATTTGTCGTCAACACCGTTCACACCTCGATCATCTGCTTCGGCATCTTCCTCGGTGCTTCGCTCGGCGGTGTGATCATAGACCTGTCCGGATCTATCCAATCGGTGTACTACCTGTCGCTCGCTTTCGCGGGCATCGGAATACTTTCGCTGCTACCGAAACTTGGTACCGCGCGAGTCGAGCTGACGAAGTGACCTCGACCCAGCGGCCAAGCTGCGGGGACTGCTCACCCTGGCGGATCGCGACACGGTCGCAATCGCAAACGAGCCGAATACGTAATCTGCTCCACCGGAAGCCGCCTGACCCTATTCTGAAACGGGTCGGGAGCCCTGAGGAGGTTGCATGTCGAAGACCATCGTTCGCTCTGCCACCGCGTTTCTGTCCTGCATCGCCCTGGTGGGTCTCGCGCCCGCGGTCGCTGGAGCCACCCCGCCGTCCGGGGTGACGGCGGAGACTCTCGCGCACGCATCGTTCCCACTGTTGCCCGGCAGCGCCGAGATCGCGGGTACCGATTTCACGGTCCGGAAGATCGTCATCGCTCCGGGCGGAACCACCGGTTGGCACTATCACGACGGCCCGGTGTACGCGTATGTCGAGTCGGGTGTTCTCACCCGCGTCGTGAACGAGTGTGCACACGTTTCCTCGCCCGCCGGCGCCTTCGTCGTCGAGGACGTCGGTGCAAACCACGTGCACGAGGGCATCAATGCCGGGGACGTTCCCGTCGTTCTGTACGCGGCATACATCGAACCTCCTGGCAAGCCGTTCGCCGAGGATGCACCCGCTCCCCCGTGCGCCGGGTGAGCCCCCACTTCCGGGCACTGGGTAACCTGGTAGGTCGTATGCAGATACGCGTGTTCGGTGGATAGCGCCAGCGACCACCGGATTCGTCACGACCCGATCGGAGACTCCATGGACGACGACAAGATTTCGACCGAAGTTGCGTCGACCGACCCGGCAACGGTCTTTGCTGCACTCGCCGACATCGTCTACCGCGGCACCAGCGCCGATGAGGTCTACTCGGCGATCTGCGTCGCCGCCACGCTCCTCGTTCCCGGGTGTGACCATGCCAGCCTCATGCTCGTCGACCGCGGCCGAAACGTCACCGTGGCGGCCTCTGATCGGATAGCCCGCACCGTCGACGACATCGAGCGGGCAACGGGCGAAGGCCCGTGCCTCGACGCCATCGACAACGAAGCCGCCCAGATCGAAACGGACTTCCTGACGCCCACCGCATGGCCGGCGCTGGCCAAGGGGGTCTTGGCGCGCACCCCAGTTCGCGGAGCGATGGGCTTTCGCTTGTTGCTCGATCATCAGAAGGTCGGGGCGCTGAACCTGTTCAGTGACACTGCAGGTGCGTTCACCAGTGAAACGGCGGATCGGGCCATCATTCTGACGGCGTTCGCGTCGGTGACGGTCTCCTCGATCCTGCACGGCGAGGAAGCTCAGACTCTCAGGATGGGGCTGCGCAGCAACCGGGAAATCGGCAAGGCCGTCGGTTTGCTGATGGTCTCTCACGAGGTCACCGACGACCAGGCCTTCGACATGCTGCGCAAGACCTCTCAGGACATGAACGTCAAGATCGCGGCGCTGGCGCAGTCCGTGGTGAAAGCCCACAAGCAGAGCATCAACTAGCGGACGTCTGCTTCGGGGTCGGCGCACCAGGTGCCTCGACGCGCTTCGGAAGCGCGAACACGAGCAGCAACGCGAGCACTGCGAAGCAGGCGCTGACCGACATCGCCATCGACGCGGCATGGGTGAAGCCGGTCGCCACGGTGTCCGGGCCGGTGATCTCGAGCGATCCGAACAGGACGCTGCCGATCACCGCGATGCCGACCGCGCTGCCGATTCGCTGCATCGTCGAGATCACGCCGCTGGCGGCACCCGCATCCGCTCGGTCGACGGTCGCGACGATGAACTGGGCGTTGGGGGCGATGAACGCTCCGTTGCCGAGGCCGCCGATGAGCAGCGGCACCAGCAGCTTCCAATTGGTCAGGTCTGCGGCTTCGGTCGTCGCGAGCACGATCCACACCCAGATCAAACCGACAGCGACAAAGGATGTGCCCAGCAGTAGGACGGTACGTCCTAGTCGCTGGGTGAGTCTGTTGCTCTGCGAGGCCCCGATGATGCTGCCGATCGCGAACGGCAGCATCACTGCGCCCGTCGAGAGCGCAGAGTTTCCGAGACCGGACTGCCACAGCAGCGACAGTGTGAAGAAGATACTGGTGAAGGACGCGAAATACACGAGCGCCAGGATCGTGCCTCCGGTGAAAGCGGGATGCGCAAACAGCTTCGGAGGTACCAGCGGGTTGTGTCCACGCCTGCTGTAGCGAACCTCCCACGCACCGAACGCGGCTACCAGCGCAACGCCCGCAGCCAGCGTGAAGTAGGTCCACAGCGGCCAGCCCTGTTCTTGGCCCTCGATGAGCGGAACGAGCAGCGCGACTAGACCTGCGGAGATCAGCACGAGTCCGATCCAATCGATGCCCGATTCCGATCCCGTCCGCTCCTCGGTCTTGTTCGGCAGTAGGACGGCCGCAGCGACGAGCGCAAGAATTCCGATGGGCAAGTTGACCCAGAAGACGCCCCGCCAACCGTTCTCGTCACCGAAGGCCTCGATGATGAGTCCGCCGGCGATAGGTCCGAGCGCGGTCGAGACCCCGATGACTGCACCCATGATCGCGAACGCTTTGCCGCGGACCGGCCCAGGAAAGAGAAGTTGAATGAACGCGGTGACCGCGGGTACGAAGATGCCGCCCGACAAACCTTGAACGATGCGCGCGAGCACCAACTGCAGGTCGTTCTGCGCGAATCCACAGGCGAAGCTGGCGACCGTGAACAGCGCTAGACCGGTGAAGAAGACCCATTTGTGGCCGATCCGATCGCCGACCTTGCCGGCCGGGATCAGCGCCAGACCGAAGGCCAGCGCGTAGCCAGAGATGATCCACGACAGGGTTGCCTCCGACGCACCGAGACTGGTTTCGATCGTGGGAAGTGCCACGTTGACGATCGTCGTGTCGAGCAGCGCCATGAACATGCCGAGCAGCAGCACCACCAGTGCCTGCCAAGCCCGGCGAGGCACATCCACCGTCGGGGCGGACGCACGTGAGTTGGTCTCGGTCATTGTTGTGAACAATCCTTCGAATGCGGGGGCGGTTGATGCGGTGGTAGATGGGTCCGTGCCGTCTCGTCGGCGACGATGTCCGGTAGTGCTTCGCGCAGATTCTCGTGCCAGTCGATCTCGGCGAGGAGGCGTTGCTCGCGGTGTTCGAGCGCGAACACCTCCGCGAGGGAGAGATACGGCCTGGCTCTACGTGTCGATGTCACCGTTGTCTCCAGCAACTCGCGCAGCATCGCCACCCGGGCGTTGATGACCTCGGGCAAGGAGTCGAGACGGTCGGGGTCGAGTCGCGTGAGAGCCAGATCGAATGGGTCGGGCCGTAGTGTGAATTCCGACAGCCCCTCCCTGCGCAGGGTGGTCAGCGCCCCGCGGCCGAGGTCGGTGATGGCGTAGACCTGCCGGGCAGGGAAATTCCCGGCCTGCTCGGTGCGGACATCGGCGATCAACCCTTCGGCGTGCAGACGCTTGAGAGCGCCGTACAGACCACCCACGGAAATGTCGGTCCACATGTGTACGTGCTCTTGTTCCGCGAGTAACTTCAATTGATGACCGTGCATCTCTCCCCGCTGAGCCAGCGAGCCGAGGATGAACAACCGAATCGAAGACACGAAACTACTCTTGCACGAGTACTCGATGCTCGTCAAAGTAACTCAGCTCACTGACCTGCGAGAATGACCGAAATGTCCAGCCACCGCGCCTTCCGAGTGCATCACCGAACCGAGTTCACCATCGCGGGTGAGCAACGGTGAGGACAACGTCACGTCGGGCTAACTGATGTGTCATAGTCCGGAATCCTCGACCGAGCAGGGTGATCTCGTGGCAACAGAAACAGTCGACCGTGCTGCGGACACCGTCAAGACGGTCTGCGCGTATTGCGGCGTCGGGTGCGGAATCACGCTGCAGATCGGACGTCGCCCGGACGGCACGGCAACAATCGAGAAGTCGGTGGGCGACCCGTCACACCCCGCCAGTCGCGGCCGTCTCTGCACCAAGGGTTCGACCACCGCGGACATGCTGGCCGCCCCAGGTCGACTCGCCACCGCTCTGACCCGTACCGCGCGGGGCGACGATCCCGTACCCACACCGACCTCCGCCGCCATCGAACACACTGCGCGCACACTTCGGGCCATCCTCGACGAGCATGGCCCGGACGCTCTGGGCATCTACGTCTCGGGACAGATGTCGATAGAGGCGCAGTACCTCTCCAACAAACTCGCCAAGGGGTTCATCGGGACCAACCAGATCGAGTCGAACTCGCGGCTATGCATGGCCAGCGCCGGCACGGGTTACAAGCAGTCCCTCGGCGCCGACGGTCCCCCCGGTTCGTACGAGGATTTCGACCACGCGGACGTCTTCCTCGTCACCGGCGCCAACATGGCGGACTGCCACCCGATTCTCTTCTTGCGGATGATGGATCGGGTGAAGCAGGGCGCGAAGCTCATCGTCGTCGATCCGCGACGCAATGCGACGGCCGACAAAGCGAACCTGCATCTCCAGATCTCACCCGGCGCCGACTTGGACCTGTTGAACGGCCTCCTCCATCTACTGGTCGCCGGCGAACACATCGACCGCGAGTTCATCGCGGAGTTCACCGACGGCTGGGATGCCATGGAGGAATTCCTCGCTGACTACACTCCTGCCCGCGTCAGCGAGAAAACCGGTATCGCGGAGAGCGACCTGCGGACCGCAGCCAGGTGGATTGGCGAGTCCGGCAATTGGATGAGTTGCTGGACAATGGGTCTCAACCAATCCACGCACGGCACGTGGAACACCAACGCGCTCGTCAACCTCCATCTCGCGACGGGTGCGATATGCCGCACCGGCAGTGGGCCGTTCTCGCTCACCGGGCAACCGAACGCCATGGGCGGCCGCGAGATGGGATACATGGGCCCCGGTTTGCCCGGTCAACGCGCGGTTCTCTCCGAGGAAGACAGGACGTTCGTCGAGCAGCAGTGGAAACTGCCCACGGGCACACTGCGCACCGACACCGGCGGCGGCACGATCGACATGTTCTCCCGGATGGCCGACGGCGACATCAAGGTATGTTGGATCATCTGCACCAACCCCGTTGCCTCCGTTGCCAATCGCAAGACCGTCATCGCTGGACTCGAACGCGCGGAACTGGTGATCACGCAGGACGCATTCGCTGATACCGAAACGAATGGCTATGCCGACGTGGTGCTTCCAGCATCGCTGTGGACGGAGTCCGAGGGCGTGATGGTCAACTCGGAGCGAAACCTCACGCTGTTCCGCAAGGCCGTCGACGCCCCGGGCGAAGCCATGCCGGACTGGCAGATCATCGCGTCCATGGCCTGTGCGTTGGGTTACGCGGACGCGTTCACCTATTCCTGCGCCGAAGAGATCTTCGAGGAGATCAAGCAGTTCTCCAACCCTCGAACCGGCTACGACCTGCGCGGAGTGACCTACGCGAGGCTGCGCGAGAGCCCACTGCAGTGGCCGTGCCCGCCAGATGATCCAGACGACCGACACCCCATCCGGTACATCAACGACGGCGTGAGCCAGACGCAACAGGTTCGCGAGGACGGCAGTGTCCCGGCGTTGTCCTTCCCAACCCCGACCGGCCGCGCACAGTTCTTCGCCAGGCCTTCGATGGCGCCCGCGGAAATGCCCGATGACGACTACCCGTTCCTGCTCAACACCGGCCGCCTGCAGCACCAGTGGCACACCATGACCAAGACCGGCAAAGTCGCGAAACTCAACAAGCTCAATCCCGGCCCGTTCGTCGAGATCCACCCTCTGGACGCCGAGCGGCTCGGATGCAAAGCGGGTGACCGCGTGGAGGTCGCATCGCGGCGCGGCCGTGCGGTACTCCCGGCCGTGGTCAGCGACCGGGTGCGGCCAGGAGATTGCTTCGCACCGTTCCACTGGAACGACTCCTTCGGGGAATACCTCTCGATCAATGCCGTGACCAACGACGCCATCGATCCTTACTCGCAGCAACCGGAATTCAAGGTCTGCGCAGTGACTTTGACCAAGGTCAGTTCGGAAAGCACACCCGATCTACCGGACTCGGTATCGACGCGATCCCCCGTCGATACGCTCGCCGAGCTGGTGGGGCCATGCGCGGGGCCCACTCTCCCCCTCCCACCTGTCGAACAACACTTCGTCGCCGGATATCTGGCCGCGCTTCGCACCGACGCCGCGCGTGAGGCGTCGGGCATCCCCACACTCCCGCCGGTGACACCGCTCTCGCCCGATACCCGAGCATGGTTCGAAGGGCTGCTCGCCGGACTGTTTTCACGAACCGATGCAACACCGGTCGCCGACGGCGCGGCGGCGCCTGAGGAAGAGTCGGGCGATACCGTGCTCGTGCTGTGGGCCTCGCAAACAGGCACCGCCGAGGAGTTTGCATTTGCGTGTGTCGACACGCTCAGGTCATCCGGCCTCGACGTTCGGGAACACGTCATGGACGACTTTCTTCCGGCGAATCTGACCGACTACAACAGTGTTCTGGTGATCAGCAGCACCACCGGAGACGGGGATGCACCGGACAACGGCCTGACCTTCCTCGACGGACTCTCCGGCGAATCGGCGCCCGATCTTCGGGGGGTTCGCTTTTCCGTTCTCGCTTTCGGGGACTCGAACTACGACGACTTCTGCGGCAACGGCCGCCGCCTCGACAGCCGGTTGGCCGATCTGGGAGCCGAGCGGCTGGTGGGTCGTGTCGACTGCGAACCCGATCACGAGGAGGCGTCCTCGGTCTGGCTGGAACGTGTGCTCGCCAAACTCACCGCGCAAATCAGCACCCCGACGAGCACCAAGCCGAGCACGATTCCTAGCACGACGTCCGGATCGCGTGGAACGTCATCGACGGGGTACGGCAAGAAGTCGCCCTTGCCTACCTCCTTGGTCCGCAACACCCCCCTGTGCGCTGCCGGCTCGGCCAAGGACGTTCGTCAATTCGGCTTTCACCTCCCCGAGGGGACGTTGAGCTACGAGGCCGGCGACGCCCTCGGCGTGTGGCCCCGAAACAGTGACGCGCTCGTCGAAGAATGGTTGACGGCAACGAGACTCGACGGCGACACGGTCGTCGACATCGCGGGCCACGATGCGATGCCACTGCGAACGGCGCTGCGCGAACGACTCGAAATCGCGAAGGCGTCTCCGGACCTGTTGGCGTTCGTGGGAACTCGCACACGCGACGCCGATCTGGAGCGGTTGCTGATGCCGGAGAACAGAAGCGCATTGGCCGACTGGATGTGGGGCCGTCAGTCGATCGACGTGTTGACCCACGCACCGGTTCAGGCAAGCGTCGACGAGTGGCTGAGCGTACTGAAACCGCTTCAGCCACGGCTGTATTCGATCTCGTCGAGCCCGAAAGAGAATCCCAATGAAGTTCAGCTGACGGTGTCCACGGTGCGCTACAACGTGCACGGCATCCCCCGCCGCGGTGTGTGTTCAACGTACTTGGCAGATCATGCGGACGGCGAGGACGTGCCCATCTTCGTGCAGAAGTCTGCCCATTTCAAACCCCCGGAGGACCCGAACGCGCCGATGATCATGGTCGGCCCGGGGACGGGCGTCGCCCCGTTCCGCGCTTTCCTGCACGAGCGCAGAGCACTGGGACACACCGGTCCGAACTGGCTTTTCTTCGGCGAGCAGCACGCCGCGACGGAGTTCTACTATCGCGACGAGTTGACGACGATGATGGACGACGGCACTCTCACGCGACTGGATCTGGCGTTCTCCCGCGATCAGTCGTCCAAGGTGTACGTCCAGGACCGGATGACCGAGCATGGCGCTCAGTTGTGGAAGTGGCTACAGGAGGGTGCGCACTTCTACGTATGCGGCGACGCAACCCGCATGGCAAAGGATGTGGACAACGCATTGAAAGGCGTTGTTGCCCAGCACGGGAAATTAGCGCCGTCGAGCGCCGAGGCATACGTGCGGGCCCTTTCTGCGGAGAAGCGATATGTGCGCGACGTCTACTGACTTGGTGCACAACATCGATCGTTACCGTTTTGTGTCCGTCCTTGTCGACGACACTGATGGGCAGGCGTTGCGACCTATCGAAACGCGATAGGCACACGCGAAGAGCGCAATCCGACTCCCCGGCTACGGTTTGCCGTGTTAGGTTCATTTGGATCCGAACAATCGTACAAAGTGTCGAGAAAGGCATCCGAAAGTAGCCACGGCGCTTGCCGGCCGGGGCCAACGCGGTATGCGGAACTTTCGTTCTGCGCCTCCATCGAACAGTGACCGGAAGGCATCGCCCATGGCACTCTCAGTGCTGCTCAACGTTTCGAACAAGAAGATCGCCGCTTCGCTTGCAGGTGCGTCCCTCGTGGCCGCCTCCCTCGCCGGATGCACGTCCACGGACGACACAGACAGCGGACAAACCCAGCTGCAGGCATTGCAGGACGCCGGAACCATCACCGTGGGATTCGCAGGCGAAGCGCCCTACAGCTTCGAAGAGAACGGTGAATTGACCGGCGCAACAGTCGCTTTGCATCGCGAGATTTTCGGCAACCTCGGCATCGACACGATCGAGGGCGTCAATGCGGACTTCGGCGCACTGATTCCCGGCCTGCAAGCCAACAGATTCGACGTGGTCAGTGCGGGCATGTCGATTCTTCCGCAGCGCTGCGAGCAGGCCGCGTTCGGCGACCCGGAGTTCAACTACACGACCGCCCTGATGGTGCCGACGGGCAATCCCGCCAACCTGACCGACATGCAGTCCGTCGCCGACAGCGGCCTGCGGCTGGCAACGATGACCGGCGCAATCGAATCGGACTACGCCACTTCGCTCGGCATCGACTCGACGCAGGTGTCGACCCCGCAGGACGGAATGGACGCTGTCACCTCGGGCCGCGCCGACGTCTTCGCACTGACGGCGATCTCGCTCAACTGGATGAAAGCCAACAATCCTGAGGCGCCCGTCGACGTCACCGAGTCCTTCGTCGCAGTGATCGACGGGAAGCCACAGGTCGGGGCAGGCGCAACGGTGTTCCGCACCGACGATGCAGAACTGCTCGAGGCTTACAACGAGGAACTGGCGAAGATTACCGCAGACACCGACACCTACCTCTCGATCGTGGGCGAGTTCGGTTTCACCGCCGAGGAGCTTCCCGACCCCTCGCTCACCACCGCTCAGCTCTGCGAAGGCGACGCTTGATCATCTGGGCGACTGAACCGAGAGCGACTGAACCGACACTGTGAACGACAATATCGAGGCCTTCCTGGATTCGTGGCCGCGGATCCAGGAAGGCATTCTCACCACTGTTTACCTAACTCTTGGCGGCGCGCTACTTGCGTTGGTGCTTGCGCTCACCCTCGGGCTGGCAGCGGGTAATCGACACATGTACGTGCGGGCACCCGCCCGCGTTGTGGTCGAGTTCTTCCGCGGCACATCGCTGTTGGTACAGCTGTTCTGGCTGTTCTACGTTCTTCCTCTGTTTGGCTATCAACTGGACCCGACGTTCTGCGCGATCCTTGCACTCGGACTGAATTACGGCGCCTACGGGGCCGAGGTCGTGCGCGGATCGATCAGCGCAGTACCGGCCCCGCAGTGGGAAGCTGCACTGGCACTGAACTTCTCACCTTGGCAGCGGCTGCATCGGGTGGTGTTTCCCCAGGCCTGGGTGCAGATGATCCCGCCTTTGACGAACCTGCTGATTCAGCTGCTCAAGGGCAGCGCACTCGCGAGTTTCGTTCTCCTCCAAGACCTCACATATCAGATCGAACAACTGCGACGCGGCACGGGTGACACGCTGTTCGCGTTCGGAATCGGACTCGTTCTGTACTTCATCATCGCCTACGTGCTGACCCTGTTCATGAATGTCGTCGAGGTACGCGCCAAGAGCAAGCTCGGTAGCGGACCGTCACTTCGGCAGGTTCTGAGTCTGCGGCCCGAACGCGTCGACCAGAATGTGGGAGTGGGCCGATGAGCGTCGACTGGAGCTGGGAGCGCGCATTCGATTCCATTCCGTTCCTCCTCGAGGGATTCAAGATCACCCTGCTCGCCACGGTTCTCGGCTTCATTCTGGCCGCGACATTGGGTCTGGTCATCGCGGTCCTGCGCCATGCGGGCCCGAAGTTCGTCACCATCCCGCTCAGGATGGCGAGCGAGTTCATCCGGCTCACGCCGTTGGTGGTGCAGCTACTCTTCGCGTACTACCTGTTGCCGCAGTTCTCCGCCTTGCAGATCGGTATCGCGGTCCTCGGTATCCACTATTCGACCTACATGGCCGAGGTCTACCGCGCAGGTATCGACGCTGTCCCACCGGGTCAGTGGGAAGCAGCGCGGGCACTGTCGCTTCCCACCACACGAACGTGGCGCGGGGTCGTACTGCCTCAGGCGATCCGCAATACCGTGCCAGCGCTGGGAAATTACGCGATCTCGATGTTCAAGGACACGCCGTTCCTGTTCGCCATCACCGTCGTCGAGATGGTGACCGCGGCGCAGCAGTACGGGGCTCGCACGTTCCAGTATTTGGAGCCCATCACCATGGCGGGCGTCATCTTCCTGCTTGCGAGCTACCCGACGTCGATTCTTATCAGAAGACTGGAGAAGAACCTTGCCTACTGACGGTTCGGCGAACAAGCCGATGATCGTGTTCGACAAGGTGGTCAAGCAGTTCGGCGACCACGTCGTGCTGGACCATCTCGACTTTCGAGTCGATCGCGGTGAACGCGTTGCGCTCATCGGCCCGAGTGGTTCCGGTAAGACCACCATTCTGCGCCTGCTGATGACCATCGAGAAGGTGAACGGTGGCGTCATCTGGGTCGAGGACGAGCCTCTGAGCCATCAGTACAAGGGCGACAAGCTCGTCGTCGCGTCCGAGAAGCATCTTCGGGCGGTTCGCACGAAGATCGGGATGGTCTTTCAGCAGTTCAACCTCTTTCCCAACATGACTGTCATCGAGAACATCACCGAGGCACCGGTCCACGTGCTCGGCAAGAGCAAGGCCGAGGCCACCGCGCGTGCCCGCGAGCTACTGCAGACGGTCGGGCTCGCGGACAAGGAGAACGCTCACCCCACCAAGTTGTCGGGTGGCCAGCAACAACGTGTCGCCATCGCGCGCGCACTGGCAATGGACCCGGACATCCTGCTGCTCGACGAGGTGACGTCGGCGCTGGACCCCGAACTCGTTGCCGACGTGCTCGATGTTCTGCGCAAGATCGCCGAGACCACTGACATCACGATGCTGATCGTCACCCACGAGATGGGGTTCGCCCGCGACGTCGCAGACAGGGTTCTCGTGTTCGACAACGGCCGCATCCTCGAGGAGGGCACTCCGGAGGACATCTTCACCCGTCCGCAGAAGGAACGTACCCAGGCGTTCCTGAAAGCAGTCCTGACGAACTGACTCTGCTCGAGCTCGCTCAGCCCGAGTAGCTGGAGATTTGAATCAGGTTTCCGCAGGTGTCGTCGAAGGTCGCGACCGATACCGGGCCCATGTCCGTCGGCTTCTGAGTGAATACGACGCCGCGGCCCACCAGGCGTTCGTATTCGGTCTTCACATCGTCGACTGCAAAGGATGTGGCCGGTATGCCGTCGGCCATCAGGGCGTCACGGAACGGCTTGACGGCAGGGTGCTCAGCGGGTTCGAGTCCGAGTTCGGGTCCGTCCTCGTTTCCCGGACTCACGAGGGTGAGCCACTTGTGTTCTCCCAGTGGAATTTCGTGCTTCTTCACGAACCCTAGGACACTTGTGTAGAAGTCGAGGGCTTTGTCCTGGTCGTCGACGAAAAGGCTGGTGATGTAGATCTTCATGGGTGCTCCTTGCCCGAGTCCGGTGTCGGCCACCGCTCGACGATGCGAGCCAGTGGTCCGGTGTCGATGAAGTGAAACTTGTAGCGCCCCCTGCGTTCTGCGCGGACGAGCCCTGCGGCCTCGAGCACGTCCAGATGCTGCGACACCGCTTGCCGCGAGGATGACAAGCCGTGTTTGGTAGCGAGCCGGGAGCAGAGTTCGAACAATGTCTGCTCGTCTCGCTCGACCAACTCGTCCAGAATCACCCGACGGGTCGGATCCGACAACGCCTTGAACAGTTCGGCAGCTCCAGGTTGCTCTGCCATGGTTTTCAACCATAGGCAAGCACACGCTTGCATGTCAAGACTCTGGTACAGCACATGATTTAGTAGGTAAGCCTGCACTGAGTTACGATTCACGTCTTTGCGCCTCCGTGCGCAGGCTTGCTCTCCATCCGCTTTCGAAGAAGGACACCTCCGTGCGTCGTACTCGCAATCGAGCAGCACTGATTGCTCTCACTGCCGTCACAACCGCCTCACTCGTGGCCTGCGGTGCATCCGAGACCGTCACCGACGAGGTGGTGGCCACCACCGACGGCGGCACAACCTACCCGCTCACGATCGACAACTGTGGCGAGTCGGTCACAGTCGATGCCCCACCTCAGCGCGTGGTGTCCCTCGATCAGAACTCCACCGAGATTCTGCTGTCACTGGGACTCGAGGACAGGCTTATCGGTAGCGCGTCATGGACGGATCCGGTACGCGAGAATCTCGCCGACGCCAACGAGACGGTGCCGCGCCTGGCCGACAACGCACCCACCTACGAGGTCGTGCTGGGCAGCGACCCGGACTTCGTCACGGCATCGTTCGGTCGGCATTTCAAGCAGGGTGGTGTCGCAGACCGTGCCCGGTTCGCCGAGACCGGAACCGGTAGCTACCTATCCCCCACCGACTGCGACAACGGGGTCAGTGTCAACGGTGGAAACAAGCGCACCACCGCGCTGACCATGGACGAGCTGTACCGGGAGATCAGCGAGCTCGCCGCGATCTTCGACGTCAACGACCGGGGCGCGGAGTTCGTCGAAGAACTGAAGGCTCGAATGGATTCGGCCACTGCCGATCTCGAAAACTCGGATGTATCGATGGCATTCTGGTTCGCCGATACCAAGAGCCCTTATGTGGCAGGCGGACTCGGATCCGCCAACCTGCTCGCGACCACCGTCGGCGCCACCAACGTCTTCTCCGACACCGTCGAAGACTGGCCGGCAGTGGGATGGGAAACGCTCGTCGATCGTGACCCGGACGTCCTCGTGCTGGGCGATCTGGCCCGCAACAGGTTCCCCGGCGACCTTCTGGCGGACAAGATCGCGTTTCTCGAATCCGACCCCGTCACCAGCATGATGGCCGCGGTTCGCGGAAACCGATACATCGCGCTGCACGGCGCCGAGATGAACCCGTCGATCCGGTCGGTCGATGGCGTCGAAAAGCTGTCCGACGCTCTCCGCGAGATGGGTCCGGTCTCCTGACGGGCACACTCGTCGGCGAGGAGCGCCCACTTCACGCCACGAACGAGAGAGCACGCTGGGTACGGGGAACCGTACTGACCGTGGCCGGATTCGCGGCTCTTCTCGTCTCGGTGCTCGTGGCGATGACACTCGGGCCGGCCGACATCTCACTCGTCAACGTGCGCGACATCGTGCTCAACCACCTTGGGTTGGCAGACATCCCGGTTCGGGTGTCCAAGAACGCCATCGTGTGGCAGGAACGACTCCCCCGGGCGCTGGTCGCCGCGACCTGCGGCGTGGGACTCGGAATTTGCGGAGCGATCATGCAATCACTACTGCGAAACCCGTTGGCCGACCCGTTCGTGCTCGGAATCTCGTCCGGCGCATCGACGGGCGCCGTCGTCGTCGGCGTTCTGGGCGTCGGGGGCGCAGCGCTGGGTCTGTCCGGCGGCGCATTCATCGGAGCCCTCGTCGCCTTCGGGCTTGTGCTACTGCTCGCGCACCTGTCCGGCGGCACCAACGACCGGGTCATTCTGGCCGGCGTCGCCAGCACACAGTTGTTTTCGGCGCTGACCTCATTCGTCATCTTCGCCTTCGCAGATTCCGACGAGACCCGAGGCGTGATGTTCTGGCTTCTCGGCTCGCTCGAAGGCGTTCGATGGGACGACGTGATGCTGTGTGCAACCGTCGTCGGAATCGGTGCTCTTGTCTGCTTCCACTACGCCTTCGTGCTCGACTCCTTTTCGTTCGGGAGCGATGTCGCCTCCTCGCTCGGAATCGATGTCCGCAAGGTGCGCATAGCGCTACTGATGATCACGGCACTGATCACAGCGACGCTGGTCAGTGTCGCGGGCGCAATCGGTTTCGTCGGACTGGTACTCCCCCACGCCGCACGCTTCCTGGTCGGATCGAGGCACAGTCGACTCATTCCGACGACAGCGATCATCGGAGCGATCTTCATGGTGTGGGTCGACGCGGTGTCCCGCGTCGCGTTCGCACCGACGCCGCTACCGGTCGGTGTCGGAACGGCACTGGTCGGTGTTCCGGCGTTCATCGTGATCATGGCACGCAGGAGGAACGTCCGATGACGTTGAGCGCGAACAGTGTTCGGTGGAACCGCGGCGGTTCACTCGTGGTCGACGGTGTCACCCTCGACCCTCGTCCTGGCGACATGGTCGGCCTACTCGGACCCAACGGCTCCGGCAAATCCTCGCTGCTACATCTGATGTGCGGCGCTGTGAAACCCACGTCCGGGATGGTGTCCCTGGACGGGGAGGACCTGACCTCCCTGCGAAGACGAGACATCGCCCGCGCCGTCGCTGTGGTCAGCCAGCACGCCGATACCGATATCGACATCAGCGTGCACGACGTCGTACGACTCGGCCGCATTCCTCACCGAGGCACCTTCGGCGGCGACCCGACACGCGATGCCTCGGCCGTCGATGCGGCTCTTGCGCACACGGGGTTGTCGACGAAGGCGGAGCGCAAGTGGCACATGCTCTCCGGCGGTGAACGCCAGCGTGTGCAGATAGCCCGAGCGCTGGCTCAGGAGCCACGCGAGTTACTCCTCGACGAGCCGACCAACCACCTCGATATTCACCACCAGCTCGAAATTCTCGCGCTGGTGGCGCGACTACCCATCACGAGCGTCGTCGCGCTGCACGATCTCAATCTCGCGGCGATGTTCTGCGATCAACTGCTGGTGATGAAGCAGGGCCGAGTGGTCGCAGCTGGGCGGCCGACGGACGTGTTGACCGAGGAACTGATCGCGAACGTCTACGACGTGAGGGCCCGGGTCTCCACCGACGAAACAAGTGGGCGTCTGTTCGTACGATTCGAGCCCGGGCCGGTCACCGATCTGCGGGTCGACTCAGTTTGCGCTTCCGGTGTTCAGTAGCCGCAGCAGATCCGACAGGAGCTCGTCCACAGTCGGCAGGGCAGCGAAGCCGGTAGCGGTCTCGTCGACCGCGGCCTCGTCCTGACCTGGCACGACGATGACCGGCGATGCCTGCTCGACGGCGAAGGACTCGTTCGGGAAGAGTTCCAGCACCTCGCCTACGTTGGGGTAGTTCGAGACCCACAGCGCCGAACCCGGATCCACCCCGACGCAGGTCGCCAACGCGACGTAGGTGCCGTCGGGCAAGTCCGTCAGCGTCTGCGTGCTCACGCCTGGCTGTATCTCGCCGCGGTCGGCAAGGGTCTGGTCACTGAGCTCTTCGATAGGTGGCAACTCCCCACCGGGTGCGAGGGCAACGGTCGTCGTGCACGTCAATGCGCCGCCGGAGTTGTTGGTGATGGTGTTGGTGAGCGCCCGGCCCTCGAGATCGAATGCGTACGAGACGTCGGTTGCCTCGGCGGCGGACGCGGGGCCCGCGGTTGCGAGAACGAGCGGAATCGACGCCGCGGTGACGAAAGCGGCCCGGGTGATCAAACGCATGCAGTGTCCTGTTCGTAGAGCGGATCGGGAACGAAGTTCCAGTGTGCCCCGAATGTCGCTGGTTGACACCCTTCGCAAGCACATTCGATGGCGATCACGGGCCTGAACTGCACAAACGCAGGCCGAACTCGTTGATTGTGGTTGACTGATTCGAAGCGAAGGGACGCCTGCAAGGGCCCTTCTTCCGAAGACACGTCGTGCTGGAGCAAACCGAAAGAGAACCTGGGAAGAGCTGATGGGCACGACTGTCAAGTGGGCCGAGAACGGCCAGGAACGCTCGGCGCTGTGGCGTTCGGAGAACAACGCTCCGGCTCCGAAAACCATTCATATCGTCGGTGACGACATCACCGCCGACGTCGCCTACAAGCGCGCGTCGACCGGTGAGTACTTGCTGTGGCGGGGTGATTTCAATAATGCACGCCAACTGTTGACCGCGCTGACCCGGCGAGCTCAGCCGAAGGTGCGCCGGCCGTCGGACTCTCCTGCAGAGGACTTTCACCTGCACCGCCAGGATCAGGCCCGGCGAGCGCGCACCCTCGGGATGCTGCTCGTCGAACTCGATGCGAACCACGTTCTGGATTACGGCCGAGCTCCCGACGTCCGACTCGCGGCCACCGAGGTCTACGGCGAGACCTCCATGCCGTCATTGCTGTCGCTTCGAGAGCTGCTCAGTCTCATCGGCGCTCACGAATGGCGACGCAAAGGTGTTCACATTCCCGCCCTGGGCGCCAGCATCGAACCGCATTTCGGTGTCTTCTCGCCGCTGCGTGGCGAGTACGTGCAACTCGTCGCCGATGCTCCTCTTCCCACGGGAATCACCACCGCGTTCGACATCGGTACCGGCACAGGGGTTCTGGCTGCCATCCTCGCGCAGCGCGGTGTCTCCCACGTCGTCGCGACGGACCGTGACCCTCGGGCGGTTGCGTGCGCCACCGCAAATCTCGAGCGCTTGGGTTTCGCCGACCGGGTCGACGTGCAGCTCACGGACATCTTTCCTGCCGGACGCGCTTCGCTGGTGGTGTGCAATCCGCCGTGGATTCCCACCAAGCCGACCTCGGGTATCGAACACGCCATCTACGACCCAGGAAGCCGCATGCTGCGAGCCTTCCTCGATCGGCTCAGCAAACACCTCGAACCCGGCGGCGAGGCCTGGTTGGTGATCTCCGATCTGGCTGAACTCCTCGGGCTCGCCACGCGAGAGGATCTACTCGACTCGATCGACCGCGCGGGCCTCGAGGTTCTCGGCCGAACGGACACATCGCCGACGCATGCCCGCGCCCGCGACTCCGACGACCTCTTCCACGCCGCGCGATCACGCGAAACCACCTCGTTGTGGCGGCTGGCTCCACGCTGAGACGTACACACAAAAGCTACTGGGATTGCAGGGCGCCTTCGCTTCCGCGACCAATTGCGTTTGGGTGCTGCTATACCAATGAGTCGAGAACGTGTTGCTCAGCTCTACGTTGAAGAGTACGAGTACAAGTCGGTGTGGCGCGGCTGACCTACTCTCACAGCTTGCCTGCGAGCCACCTCCACCCATGCTTCATCGCCATTCCGCGGATCAGCATCAGCACGCTCAGGCTGAACCCCCATCCGATCACACACAGCAACACGCCGACCCCTGACTGGCCGGTGACGTCCGTACTCGCCTCGACACAGAACGCCGTCGAGAACCCGGCCGTAGTGCCCAATGCTGCCGCGTACCCTCCGGTCTTGGCCCAGCGCGACAAATAGGCGGCGAGGAAGCACAGCAGCACCACCGTCGCACCACACGCGACCACCTGCCACGTCGGGAACTGATTCGGCGCGGGCAGCCCGGGTCCGCGGAACTCGCCGCTCTGGTTGGCCGACCAGCTCAACCACCCGGCGCACGAGGCGAATCCGAACACGAATGCGAGGGTGCCAGTGGCCCACAAACCGAGACAACCGGTGCCCGTGCCTTGTTCCCGCTGCGAGGACATACCCCAGAGAAGGAGTGCACAGAATATCGTGGGCACGCCGACGAAAATGAAGACGATCCAGAGAAATTGCGACCACGAAAAGTCGACTGTCATGGCCACAGCGCCGGTTCATCATCGATGTCGACCACATCAGGATTCAGCCAGAACGTGGCATCGGGATCCCACCCACCCAGCAACGTCGATCCTTCGTTGTCGGACAACGAAATTGCGATGGACCACCATTCGCCGGCCACCTCGCTGTCGGGGTCAGCAGTTCGACGCTCCCTGAACTGCGTTTCGTTCGCCAGAATGCCCTTTCGCCACTCGACGGGTGACATCGCATGTACCACGAGGCGAGGATTGTCGACGTCCACGGGCTCGCCCCACCGTGTGGTGTGCTCCGACGACAGGACGGCGGCAGCGATGGGACGTAGAGCTGCAACGACGTGCGGGTCAGCGAACTTCACGTCGTCGTTCGGTGGCTGCCAGGCCCGCACGAGGTCGGCGTCGTACGCGAGCGCTTCGAGCAGGTCCATCTCGGACAGCTCCCAGATCGCGCTGATGTCGACCCCCTCGATCACTTCACGAGCATCAGCGGTCGTCTGTGGACGGTTGAAGCCCGCCGCACGTGCGTCGGTGCTGCACTTGTAGGCGACGTTCGCGCAGAAGAAACGCCCGTGGGGTGACCCGAGAGCAAGTGTCACCAGTTCCATGCGGTTGACGCTATCCGACGGCGAAATTGCACCTTCTTGCCTGGATCTTTGACAAAGCTCGCCGAGCGGTCAGAGCCTGATGATGGTGCTGGCCGCCATTTGTTCCGCTTGGGTGTACAAACCACACGACACGGACAGACCGCACGAGCCGGATCCGGCGCAGACCACGTCCCGGCGCGCAATACTTCCGGCCCCTTCCGCGCGCGGCTGTCCGAGTCGGCGATTCGTCTGTATGTGCCCCTTGCGCCGCGAGCAGGGGCGGCGAAAGATCGGTCCTGCAGTGGTTGCGGCCGCGGGCCGTCGGCGGGTCTGGCGGTGGACCGCGACGGGTCGTCCACTGGCGAGTTCGCTGCGGGGACGACGTCCCTGCGGGAGGAGAAAAGGCCATGTTTGTTCAAGTCATTCAAGGGAAGGTTTCCGACGAGCGGCAGCTACGCCGATGTATGGACCGTTGGGCCGAGGAATTGCAGCCGGGGGCCACCGGCTATCTGGGATCGACCTCCGGTATTCGCGAGGACGGGACGTTCATCCTTTTGGTGCGGTTCGAGTCGCACGAGGACGCCGTGCGCAACAGCGAGCGTCCCGAGCAAGGGGCGTGGTGGGCCGAGACGGAGCAATGCTTCGACGGCCCGGTGTCCTTCATGGACTGCCCGGATCCCATGGAGTGGCTCGGCGGAGGCTCCGACGACGCGGGGTTCGTACAGATCATGGAGGGGCACACCACTGACTCGGACCGGCTGCGTGAGCTACTGACCCAGTCCGGCGACCGCCTGCACAGCGTGCGACCGGAGATCATCGGCGGCATGTTCGCCTCCAACGGCGACGGCGACTACGTCGAGGCCGTGTACTTCACCAACGAGTCCGAGGCCCGCGAGCACGAGAAAGTCACGGTGCCAGACGATCTGCGCTCACTGTTCGAGGAAGAAGGTCGACTGATGGGCGAGATTGACTACTTCGACCTGCACGAGCCGATGCTGGTCTCCGCGCAGCGGTAGCGACCACACCGACATCCCGCGCAGCGGTGAAAGCTCCGCCGCTGCGCGGAACGGTGGTCACCGATTCCTGGCGACCGTTGACTCGCCGCTGCCCGGTGGAGGAGTGTGAGTGAGGAAGGGTTTGACCCGTCGGCGCCGCCGGGCGCCGCCCGAGCTGAAGGGTGTCGACCGTGTATGCACGCTCTACAACCATTGATGCGCATCCGTCGTTCATCGACGTCGGGATTACGCACATCCGCGATACCGTAATGCCCGCGCTCGCCGGCATCGACGGCTGCGCCGGATTGTCCCTGCTGGTCGACCGCGGCTCCGGCCGGTGCATTGCCACCAGCTCCTGGCTGGACGAGGATTCTCTTCGCGCGAGCGAAAGCCACGTCCTGCAGCTCCGCGACAGCACGGCCGACGTCTTCCACGGCACCATCACCGTTGCGCGGTGGGACATCGCCGTTCTGCACCGCGACCACCACTCGCACCGTGGCGCCGGTGTGCGGGTCACGTGGCTCGAGGTCGAGCCCGGCCACCTGGACCGCGCCATCGACGTGTACAAGACGGCGTCCCTGCCCGCGATGGCGGAGCTCGACGGGTTCTGCAGTGCCAGCCTGCTAGTCGATCCTGCCGCCGGTCGCGCCGTGGCGTCGATGACCTTCGACACCGCCCTGGCGATGAGCGGCAACAGGGACAAGTCCGAGACCATCACAACTTCGGAATTACGCGCGTCTGGTGCGCAGCTGCTCGAGGTGGAAGAGTTCGAGTTGGCGATCGCTCATCTGCACGTACCTGAAATGGCCTGAAAGGCCAGTACTTGTGACAACCGTGTGACAGGATCCGCCGATTCCGCATGCGGAATCGTGGAGCTTTTTGCTGGGCTTGAAGCAATGCCGCTGGATAGTGCAGCTGTTCAAGCGGCAGGGTCGAGCAGAAATCACATTGCCGGATACCGGTGCGACTCCGCAGCGATCTATCGGTCGCCAGTATGGTCGCAGCATGACTGTGCGAGCGGGTGTGGTGGTCACTGGAACAGAAGTTCTGGCTGGTCGGGTCACCGACAGGAACGGCCCGTGGGTGGCCCAGCGACTACTGGAGATGGGAGTTGACGTTGCGCACATCACGATCTGCGCTGACCGGCCCGATGACCTGACCGCACAACTACAATTTCTCGCGGATCAGCGCGTCGACTTGATCGTCACGACCGGAGGCTTGGGCCCGACCGCTGACGATCTCACCGTGGCGACCGTTGCCGCTCTGTACGGCCGGGAACTGCACCTCGACCAAGAACTCGAGCAGCAAATCCACGCAATCGTGCAGCGATGGCGAAGCCGGCTCAGTTCTGCAACCGACTTCGAGCCGCTGCGGGCAGGTATTCGCAAGCAAGCAATGGTTCCGGCAGGTGCCCATTCCATTCCGCCGACCGGAACCGCCCCCGGTATCGCGATACCTGCCAACGGCTCCGGGACGCTGCCCGCGGTTCTGATATTGCCCGGCCCGCCTCGCGAACTGCAGGCAATGTGGCCGGAGGCACTCGACAGCGCGCCGGTCGCCGAAGTCGTGGCCCGACGCGCACAGATCCGTCAGAACACCATTCGCGCATACGGGCTGTCCGAGGCCGACATCGCCGCAACGCTGCGGACGGCAGAGCGCCAGATCACGGGATTCGACGATCTCGAGATCACCACGTGCGTGCGACTCGGGGAGCTCGAAATGGTGACCCGATACGCAGAGTCCGCGGCAACCGCGTACAGCGATCTCGCAACTCTCATCGACAAACATCATGGCTCGCAGGTCTTTTCGACGGACGGATCCACCATCGACGACATCGTCGCGACTCGGCTGGCGGGCCATCGAATCGCCACTGCGGAATCGTGCACAGGTGGCATGATCGCCGCACGTCTCACCGATCGCGCGGGCTCGTCGGCGTATGTCATCGGCGCGGTGGTGTCCTACGCGAACGAGGCGAAGACTGGCCTTCTCGATGTCGCGGCCGAGGTCATCAAAGAACACGGCGCCGTCAGCGAGCCGGTGGCAGCACTGATGGCAGAGGGTGCGTTGAGCAGACTGGGCGTCGATATCGCGGTATCGACCAGCGGCATCGCAGGACCTGGGGGTGGCACCGACCTCAAACCAGTCGGCACTGTCTGCTTCGCAATCGCCGCCGCCGACCGACCGACCGTCACCCGTACACTCCGACTCCCCGGCGACCGAGCAAGCGTGCGTACGCTTTCCACCACCGCGGCAATGCACATGATCGCCGACGCAGCTCCAACCGAGTCCAAACAGTAGTTACTGTGGTGCAGATATGCCGAATCCGTTCACTCGAGCTCCGCTTCTGGTCGGAACGAATACAGTCGAGGCATGACTACCGAGACCTGGACGCTCGACGCAACGGACGGCGGGCAGTTGGCTGTTCGGACGGATGTCGCAGGAAAAGCATCCAAGATGGGGCATCGCCTCACGATTGCGATGACCTCCTGGACTGCGAGCGTCGAGTGGTCGGGGGACACACCTACCGCGGTCACCCTGACCGCCGAGGTGAGCTCACTCGAAGTGGTACATGGCGAGGGTGGACTGACACCGTTGATCGGACCGGAGAAAATCGTCGTGAAAGCCAACGCGCTCAAGAGCTTCGACGCCGACAGATTTCCATCGATTCGATTCCGTTCGGCGGAGATCACCGCCGTCGACGCTGGATTTCAGCTGGCAGGCACGGCTGAGATACACGGCGTGTCGAGGGAGATCACCGTGGATGTCAACGTCACCGACCTCGGCGATCGGTGGCATATCGGGTCGGAAACCACTGTGCGTCAATCGGATTACAAGATCACTCCGTATTCGCAGATGTTCGGAGCCATGAAGGTGGTGGACGATGTCACAGTGACGTTCGACGCCGACTATCGCAAGTCCTGAGCCTTTCCAATTCACCTGCAATGGTGGACACTACGACGGTGAGTCGAAACAGATGGATGGTCGGATCCTGCGCATCAGCCCTGGTACTGGCCGTAGCCCTGACTGCGGGTTGCAGCAGTCCAGCTACCACGTCCCCCGAGGGGCCTCCAGGAGTGCACGTCAACGGCGTCGGAGAAGTTCAGGGCGCACCGGACACGTTGACGACCCGAATCGGCGTTCAGGCCACGGCCGAGGACGTCACCGCCGCCATCGAAGAGGCGAATGCTGCGGTCGCTGAGGTGACGGACGCGGTCATCGCAGCCGGCGTCGCTCGCGAGGACATCCAAACTCAACAGGTGTCGATCGACCCGCAGTACTCCGGCGCACTGCCGGGCGGCACCTCGACCATCTCCGGATATCAGGCCACCAACACCCTGCAGGTCACGGTTCGCGACCTGGCGAAGGCGTCCGCGGTCTTGGGCGATGCCACATCAGCTGGTGGCAACGCGACCCGAATCTCCGGGGTCTCGTTCAAGATCGACGACGATTCCGAGCTGATCACCGATGCTCGGTCCAGAGCGTTCGCCGATGCGCGCGATCGCGCAGAGCAGTACGCGACGCTCGCGGGCGGCGAACTCGGTGGCGTTCTGTCGATCACCGAGTCGATCACCGGCCAAGAGCAGCCGAGGGCCCTCGGCGAGTCCGCCAGTTCGTTCGACATGGCGGTGCCCATCGAACCTGGCCAGCAGACGGTCAGCGTGTCCGTATCGGTGAAGTGGGCGTTGAACTAGATGTAGCGGGCCGGCGGTGGCACGCTCCGTCGACCACTGAACCCGGAACCTGCACTCGCGGTTCGAGACCGAGCGACTCCGCGAACGCGAAGGCCTCCGCGAAGAGCAACGAAGTCGACGCCGGCTTCGTGCTCACCTGCCAGACCTTCCCCGTCAGCGACACCGTCACCGTCGACTTCGACGCCTGATCCGACCTGGTTTGCCGACCGTTTTACGCGCTCCGTTCGATTCGAAGTAGCCCGAGCTGCTCGTCACCGATCGCAGTGACGCGTAAATCATGTTGCGTGAGTTCGGATTCGATAGCGATGGGGTCGACCACGTTCCATAGGTATTCGACTTCAGCCGCATCGATCTCGGTTCCGTCCTCGCTCGTCCGGTAGGTCATGTGCCATTTCATGGTCGTGTCGTCGATGCGTTCCGCCCATGCGGACCCGTGGTAGGTGCGGTGTCCGACGCGCTCTTCTGCCATCTCGAATTCGGGGACGGCGGAGGCGGTGGTTGGTTGCTGGACGTTGATCACGGCGTAGCCCTGCGGCCGTAGTCCCGCGGCGATCAACTGCCATAGTTCTTCTCGTGCTTCGCGGTTCAGGTGGCCGAGCGTGTTCATCACGACGAATGCGTCGAAGGATTCAGGCAGCCGCGACGCCGGGAAAGGCCGGTTCTCGATCGTCACCCGTGAACGCAGGTCGGGGTCGGACGCGACACGGTGCAACAGAACGGCGCGGAGGTGACTGGACGGTTCGACCGCCACGATGCACGCGGTCGGCGCGGCACGTGCGATGACATCGGTTCCGAGCCCGGTGCCCGCCCCGAGTTCGACGACAGTGCTGTGTTCGGCGAGGTCTGCCAATGCCTCCGTGACAGCGGGCGTCAGGTGCTCCCACATCCCCGCGCTGAGCAGATCGAGGTGGTCGGCGGATCGGGCGTACGGATCTGCATACGCGTGCACGTGGGTCCTCTCGGTCAAGCGGTCCGACCCGGCGAGGGTCGGCTACCATCATCGACAACGACAATCACTTCCAATAGTAGCGGCGCATGTATTCGTCCGCTGATCGGAGCTCGCTGTTATGTACGACGTTGTCATCGTGGGCGCAGGCGTTGCCGGACTCAGTGCAGCACTGGTGCTCGGCCGTCAGAAGAGGGCTGACCCTGGCGCATGAACGCCGGTCTGAGTGCCTACGTCGCAGACAATTACTCGGACCAGTAGCATGACGCGCACGCTCTACCAGTCCCGCAATTGCACGATCACCTCCGATCAGCGCTATCCAATCGGATCCCTTGCATCGAGTGAGCCGACCTTCCATATCCATACCTTCAGCAAGTTGGCGGTCCTCTTACCCTGGCAAGCCGCACAAGACATGGTTCATCGTCCCTGGAGCAGCAAAATCACCAAAAGTCCCACTCGGGAACGACCGCGTGGGGAAGGTCATTGAAACGACGCCCCTGCTGAATGTCGACCTGTCCCAATCCGGAGGTCGTCCCAGTAGCAGTTCCGGACCAGACCGCGAAGCGCATCAGAGTCTGGAACCACAGCACTGTCGTGATCGAGTCAGCCGCACAACGTACGACTGCATCGACCTCAATAGCCGGTCTCGTTCGCGCCTGCCCTCGCTTCGTGTCAAACCCCAGTTGCTGCTCGCTGACAGTCAATCGCGAGACACTCACAGCGAAGGTGCATTCGAGCAATTGCTCGATCACGTCTTGGGGGACGGACTCTTCAAAAGTAAGACCACGATCATCGGGGGTCGAATGCGGCCGCCACACCAGCATTTCGTTCCAGCGGCGAGCAAGGCGCGACAATAGTCGTCCCGGATGAAACTCGAATACAGGGTCTCTGGTCGCGAACACCCATGGTGACGCGCTACGGATTCTGAACTCGGCAACCGGGTCGTCGATACTGTCTACCGGATCGGGCAGCCACGGATCTGTGAACGCATCACCCAATAGGGCTCGTTGACGGACGTCTGCGACGAGGCGTGCGGCAACGCATCGCAGGAATACACCGCCGATTTCGAACTGTCGCCCAGGAAGAACCGTTGGATCGATAGGAGGGACGTAGCGGTCCGAGAGCCAGCAGACGGTCGCAGTCAGCGTCGATGCCTGCTGGTCGATTGCCACCGACCGAACGGTGTGTGGCTTGACCACACCGTGATGAGATCTCTCGTACTCGCCTACCACATTCAGCCCCAAAGGGAGGTACTGCGACCAACGCAACCTGGGCTGGAGCCGAGCGCCGTCACCACTGAACTCGATCTCCCAACGCTGCACGGCGACCACGATAACCCACGGAACCCGCCGCTTGATCAGAAGCGGTATGCATTCACATCAGGTCGCAGCCATCCATCGTTTCGGTCTGCGACATGCGACTGTCAGCCAGCACGACACGGGCAGCGATTCTGTGCCCGTAGGCGTTCGTGCTGTCGGTGACTATGAGTCACGATGCAGAGTTGGGACATCAACCGCTTCTGTGCCCGTAGGCGTTCGTGCTGTCGGTGACAAACTCTTCGGAGTTGAACCTCCACAATTCAGTTTCTGTGCCCGTAGGCGTTCGTGCTGTCGGTGACCCTACCTGATTTTCGAGTGCTGTGACCTGGCACTACTCGGTCGCGTTGCATGCACCCTGGTCCGGAATTACTCGCTACCGACACTTGCCCCACCGCCATGGCTTCACCTGCGGAAATGACTGCACGCGCCTCGACACTGTTGAGCGCTCCGTCGACGGTGGCACTTGGGAAGTCCGATCGAGGCTGCCCACCGACGCTTGATGCCGCTGAGGCGATCTCCGCGAATTGTGATGCACGCTTTTTGTCTACGACACGTTCTGGGGCGGGTTTGTACCCGCCCCAGAACGCACCCGACGTCTACTTCTTCTGCTTGGTCTCCTGCGCCTTGCGCCGAAGCTCGGCGGCGAGATTGCGCTTGCGGATTTCCTCGGCCTTCTTGCGGATCTTGAGTTGTTCTTTGGCGTAGCGCACTTCGCTCACGTTCCCGGCTGTGGGCTGCTGGTAGTCCATGATGTCTCCTTTGTGCTGGGCGTTGTTGGTACACGATGCATGTCGCGGACAGCTCGGCATTGTCTGCCGCCGCCGCTGACGCTGCATACGGGTGCATACCGAGGCGTGTGGGCACGAACACGTGCGTAATCCGGGTGGGCAGCCAGGTCGCCCACCCGGATGACAGCGTCACGAAAGGTGCTGTTGGGCGCGAGTTCCGAGGCTCTGCTCGACCTGGAGTTCGATGAGCAATGCCCGTGATCGAGTCACCACCACGCGGAGCGCCTCGGGGTCTGGATCGGCAGCCGCAGCACGAAGCAACTTCGCCGAATTAGACTCGCCGACAGTTCGTTTCGCGATCTGGCCGCCACGCAGCCACCGCGCGAACACTGCATCAGCTGCGACGGTTCCACCGCCGCCGAGAACCCACTCGGTGATCCACTGAATTACTTCGGGGGTGCCGGTCTCGATGTGTCGTTCGAAAAGGCGAAAAAGTGCGCGGTAAGGGTGGCTGCCTCCGGTGTCGATGTCGATCAACGAGCGGACGAGCTGCTGTTCAGGTTCGATCGCCGCTGAGGCCGTGGAAGCCCATTTGATCCCCGCCACCGGGCTGGTGGCTATTGGATCCGCGTCGATATACCGGCCGTCATCGCTGAAGCACGCTGCTTCAAGAGATTCAGTCAACATCGCGCGGCACTCAGATTCAAACTCCAACCACAGTCCAGGATCTGCGTCTTGGATGGCATTGCGTGCTTCGACGATGAGGTCAGCGACCACTGACAAATCGGTGACGAGAAGTTCGAGGACGGCATCCGAAGGTGTCGAGTCGCGGTTTTGGCGCCGAGAGGCGGCCACGTTGATCCTCACGGTGTCCTGCAGGTAGAGCGCTAAACCCAGCGTGTCCGGCGAGGGTGCGCCGAAGTGAGCAGCGCTCCGGTAGTGGCGCCCGTAAACTGCGCCGATAAGCCGCGAACCGACTTCGGCAAGCATCGGGGTCAAACCAAGACTGAGCAGCTTCCGGAGGGGTCGTGCGGTGGCAGCTGTTTCGGCGGCGTCGAAACGCGGCCTAACGCGAATCAAGTCACGCAAGACCTGGGCGAGATCAAATTCTGCCGTTCGAGTTTCCGGACTCAGTTCGTCGCGTCGGCGGAGGTCCACGAAACGCTGACGATCGATCGCCAGATTAGCGTCAAGCCGAATCAAGGTAGCTCTCACTCTGTTTCGCATCTGCGGGTTGATGATGGAGTACCTTCTCTTGCCGCTTCTTCGGCCGATCTCGGTTGGAAGCTCCATGGCCCAATGACCTTCACAAGGACAGGCAAGCGAAAGTGCGTAGGCAAGCAGGCCCGCGTAGTCGGTATGGATCTCCTTGGATCCAGGGCTCACATTATCGTGATATCGACGTACGACAGTGTCGATCACGCGGCCGACGCTGTAGCGACAACGGTCATTGATCACGCAGTTCTCGCGACGGCCGATGCGGGTATTCGATTGCACAACGAACTCCTGGTGCAAGGAAGTTTCTTCCCATGCACCAGCCGAGGGCGGCTGGGATGGCCGCCAGGCTGCACTTCCTTATTCGCAGGCCTGACGGCCAAACTTTCAGAAGTCGCGCTGTTCGATTGTTTCACCGAGCCAAAGCCCGCAGACGAAAATCTACGTCAGGCCAGCCGGCTCGTCAACCTTTCGCGTAGCAGGTCGGACACCTCGGCGGCAGCACCGCGCACGTTGTCCACGATAACGAGGGTATCCCCCTTTCCACCCGAAACAGACCGGGAGTAGTCGTGACCAACACAGTGGGTCCAATCAACACCACCGCCGCGGATACTGCGGCGAACTCCGGCAGCGGCCTCGCTGCATCGCGGAGCAGGTTGCGGTCGGTGAATGCCTCCGCACTCGAGGGGTTGTGCGCCCTGCCTCTTGCGGCGTTAGCAACGCTTGGGGCAGGGCTGGTGCTCGTGCAGTCCGCCGCCACCGCGGCCGAGTTCGTCTTCCTGCGGTCCTCGCTGGCATTGATCATGCCGGAACAGCCTGCGGCGCTCAGATCGGTGATCTCCGCTGGAATTCTGCTAGGGTACGCGACTTTATGGTTCATGGTGGGTCACCGCTTGGCCGCAGCTCAGGATGCCAAGATCGCAGGCAGCACTGCGAAATCCGGTGACGGAGTAAGAGCATTCGGGGTGCTCGGCATGCTGTACGCAGTCCTTGCCTTATTGGCCTTGGGCGGACTGACGTGGCGACGCTCCTCGGTTTTGGCCGACCGCGAGGCTGCGAAAGCCCGCGCCACCGCGGATACCGGTAGCGGCGTTCTTGGTGGGTCCGCCTCAGGCGGAGTCGATCCCGCGGTGGCCGCACAGAAGGCCCACGACTCGGCACTGATCTCCGACGCTCTGTTCGTCGGCGGAGTGATGCTGATGTTGGCGGCTGTCTCGGTCGTCGTCGGTGCCGCGTTCCACCTGCTCGTGCGGGCCTGGCGAGTGGTCGCCGCGGAAAAGGTAGCCGCCCGCGCAGAGCGCACCGCCCGTGTTGCTGACACCGTGCGTCACCGCGCTCATTGCGACCTGTTGAGCCGAGACCGGATGCGGGAGGACCGTGCCGTTCTGGCCGAACGCTACCTCGATGCGTTGAACGCGCGGTTCGAGCATGCTCGCCGTCACGCACGTGTGTATCTAGCGGTGCGCCTGGGTGATCCGTCCATGACCAGCCACATCATCACCGACCCTGAACCCTCCGATTCACGGCCCACCGAACCGGGTATCGCCCTTCCGAAGACCGCGCCTGACTTCCCCGAACTCGACGCACGCTGACATCTCTGTTGCTGCCGGCGGCCACCACCGCCGGCGGCTGTGGACCACGTCTTGTCCCCGACATCACCGGTGGACCCCCCATACCTCAGGAGTTGACCCATCGTGTACTCGACCAGTCGCAGATTGATCCGCCGCCTCACGGCCGGTGTCACAGCAGCCTCCACCGCGGTACTGCTCACCGCGTGCGGTACCGATGTTCCAGAGCCAACCACCCCGTGCGGGATGATCACTGATCTCTCCGAAAGTGCGAGGGCCGTCACCGATAGCGCCCGCGCGGTGGTCACCAGCTTCGCCACCGAGGAAGGCTGCGCCTCGATTCAGGTGATTCCCATCACTTCGAACTCGTCAGGTGAACAGTGCTCGGCCACCCCGGTCTCCCTTACGAACCTCACTGCAGCTCGCGACAACCCAGACGGTATCGCCGCCGAGGTTGAAGACGTCAAGATCCCGGAATTGTTCGGACGTATCCGTGGTCTCGCCGACTGCATCGCCACTGCCGGCACAGGAGGAGCGTCCGACATCACGGGCGCTTTCCGCCAACTCGACCGGATTCTCGGCGCGGGGCAGACGCCGACGGTCTTGGTGGTCAGCGATCTGATGCACAACATCGACGTCGCACTGGAATCTGCACCCCAGGACACGCCCGAGGAGCGCACGGCCCTGGCCGCTGCGATCGCTGAACAACTCCCCGACCTTTCGGGGTGGGAACTTATTTCTGTCGGTGGCGCGGCAGGTACAACTGGCATCGGCGCGAAGCGATCGGACACTGTTCAGAGGGTCTGGGAGGAAGCGGTAACCACCCGCGGAGGCACATGGACACAGGCGGCGATGTGAGTCCAGGTCACCACCCGTCCACCTGGGTCGGTCGGTTGAATGATCGGCACATCGAACCTCAACCCAATACAGTCGGCTATTCAAGTGTCCGCGCTACCGGCGCGACCGACCCGGGAGGACCGCAGTTGCGCCAGTGGTACATCCACGTCGACTTGACCGGAATACAATCCTACGTCTACCGGTCCCGCACGCTTCTCGACGGCATCGGACGTGCCGCGCAGATCGAGGACCTCACCGATCCGGCCTGGCTCGAAAGCCACCACATTCTCGAGTCCGGTCAGCACCTCGTCCATCGTGGTGCCGGAGCGATAACATTCGGCGTCGACGACACCTCGTCAGGTGAGAGCGAGGTGCCCCCGGAAACCGTTCGCACCCTCGTGAGCCGCTATACCCGCGCTGTTTTCGATGTATCCGACGCGCTCTCCCCGGTGGTAGCGATCCAACTCGTCCCCGATAAGCAGGCCCCGCATGACGCGCTCGACCTGGCAGCGAAGTTGCTCGTCGCGGCCCGCCACACCACGCTCCCGCACCTGGCCGGGGCTCTTCCACATGCCGCTGTGGCCTGCACGATCACAGGAGTGCCCGCCACCACCGAAAGACGCAGACCCGACGGCACCGTTGTTCCGGTCGCCGACGAAGCACTACGCGCCCGCAGCCGCGGAAGAGACTGGCACCGCGAGCGGCAGGAGCAATGGCTTTCCGCCGCACCACTGCCTAGCGGCCTCGAATTTGCCCTCCCTACAAGCATCGACGCACTCGGGCGCAGCGAATCGGTGACCAGCCACATCGCAGTACTCGTCATCGACGTCAACGACCTCGGAGCAATACTCGCCTCGGTTGAACATCGTGACACCGCGACCGTCGCCGACGCCCTGCGCGGCCTCACCAACGGCATGGTCCAAGCGATGATCGACCGCGTCGCTATTGCAGTGACCGTTCGTGAGGAACCGGACGGCACTGCGGTCCCCTGGGTCAGCGGAGCGCCGGTCGCTCTCGAATTCCCATTGCACCGCTCGGACAGCGACGGAATAGACGAGATCGATGACGTCGACGCCAACGACGCAAGAAAGTGGTTGCTCCCGATACGCCCTTGGGTAACGGCCGGTGACGACGTGGTCCTGGTCTGCGAGTCGCGCATCGCTTGGACCCTCGCCGCCGCTGTCATCGACTGGCTCGACTCTGCCGACACCGCGCACACAGATGAACACGACCCGCGCACCCGGTTGCGCAAGGCGTCCCCGGTCTTCGGTCGCGACGACCATCTCGCTGTCACCGTAGGTATCGGAATCGCTGTCGTACCGGTCGGATACTCATTGGCTGCAGCACACGACCTCGCTGCCGGGTTGTGCACCTCCGCGAAACAGACACGGCGCTTGCACCACAGCACCGATGGTGGCCACATCGTCGACTGGTACCGGGGCACCGCCGACCCTGCCGTCGTGTTGTCCGATCGCGCGGATCCAGGCGGCGGGCTTCGCCCCTATCACTCGCCCCCGCCGTGGCAGCCTCACCGAAGCAACTCGGCGACGTGGGAGCATCTTCTCACTGCACTCGACCCCGCCCGCACCGATGGGATACGCGGCACCGGGACCTGGGCGGACCGTCGTAGCTGGGTCAAGACAGATCTCCGTGCCGCCGCACTCGCCAGCGACCCCACGACCGAATCCCTCGACGGGGTCATCGCTGCGAAGATTGCCCGTGAAGTCGCGCTCACCGGCACGACCCTGCCGACTCCTCGGCTCCTACTCGCACCGGTCCCACCGACCTGGGCGCCCAAAGGAAGCATCGTCGTCGACGTGATCGATCTGCTCGACGACCACCTGATCCTGACCGACCACCGACTCGATCCCGCACCGCAGAAGGACCCGGCGGAACAGGATCATCCGGCCGCGCAGAACCATCTCGATGAGGCTCAGTCATGAGCGAAACCGAAGTCGAACAACCACGCTCGGTCCCGGCCGAGCTGACCATCCGTCTGCTGACCCCGGCGCAGATCGGAATCGCTACCACTGATCCGCTCGACGTCGACCTGGACGTCGTCGTCGACGACACCGGGCTGCCGTACATCCCTCGCCATCGCATCGCCCAACGGCTGCGTGAGGTGGGCTCCATCGCCGCCCTGTCCGATGCCAACGCTGTTGGCGCGACCACCAGACTGCTCGGAGCCGCCCGATCGACCACTGGGCGCCGACTTCTGCGAATCGGACATGCTCACCACCCCACGGACGTCCGGATCACAGTGGCGCGATCGGTTGCCGCCGACCGTGGCACCCACGGTGCGGCAGCGCGACTGCACACTCGAATTCGTGACGCCTACACCACTATTGTCACCTCGACGCAGATCAGTGACGACGGCGCACCCACTCCTGGCACGCTCCGCACTGTCCGAGCCGTCCGCGCCTCGCTGATTCTCCACGCCCCGCTGCAGTGGCTCGCGCCCCCGACCGAAGCCGACGTCACCCACCTGGCTCGGTTGTGTGTATTCCTCGATCAGATCGGAGCCGGTCAGAGCCGAGGCCCCGGACAGATCGAATGTGCGCTCGACTGCGACCGCGAACACACCGTCGCACTGGCTTTTCCCACCACGCCTACCGTCACCACAGCACTCGGCGGGAGTACCCGATGATCACCTTCCTCGATGTCACATTCGCCCTACGCGAACGGGCACTGCTCAATCCCAGCGCACGCGGAGTTGCGCCGCGCACCAGCCACGAGATTCCCGGTGCAGCTCTGCGCGGGATGATTGCCAGCGCTTGCACACAGGACGAGCTGAGCATTCTCGTCGCCAACGAAGGAGTCTGGTGTGCACCGGCCCTACCGCTTTTCCAACCCACCAACACTCCGGTGCTCGCGTACCCTGCTGCCCGCAGCACGCTCGTCGATAACACTGTCGGCGCCCGCCACGGCACCATCCATGACGCACGCGACCTTCCGAACCTCACCGATGTCACCGACTGGACCACACCCGCCGGCCCCACCATCACCGACCGCGGCACCCTACGCCCAGCACCGACCCCAACCACCGTCATCGACCGGATGCGCCGTAGTGACACCACCGACACCACTGCACGCTCAGGACCATTCACCGAAACGGTGCTCGCACCAGGTACCGAATTCAAAGCGACTTTCCGTATCGTCGACGAACGCGCGCCCGACATCCTGATCGAAGTCCTGAACCGCAGCACACTGACCGTCGGCGCCAGCTCCGACGGTGCATACGGCGGGGACCTCGTGGTCCTCGGTCACCGCGTCCACGAGCACCCCTGGCCTGAGCCCCAGCGAAACACGGCTGAGGGAGAAACCCTCGACCTGGTGTTGGTCACCCCTGCACTGGTCCGCAGCTCATGGACCGGCGACTACGATCCATCCGCAGTCGGCGACGCGCTCGTCGAGTCCATCGACCGCCATACCGCAACCGACGGTGCCGCCCACCCTGCAAGGCCCGCTTCGGTCGCTGCGACCCGCGTCGGCGGCTTCAATCGAATGTTCGGTGGGCCTCGCCCAGAACACTGGGCGGCCGACGCAGGCAGCGTCGTCTCGATTACCACCACCATCGACATCGACGCGGACACCTGGACCGCGATACTGACCAATCGCATCGGTGACCGCCGAGCCGACGGATACGGACTTGTGCGCATGAGCACCCCCGCGACGCGGGCGACCACCATGACCGTCCCCACTCACCGCAGTGGTACTGCGGCCGTGCGGCTGCCCGACGGGACTCCCATCGCCGACGACACACCGGTATCCAACACGCCGGCAGTGCAGTCGCTGCAGGACCGCCTTTTCCGTGGTCATGCAACACCCCGCATCACCGACGATGCGCGCGTGATCGCACGTACCGCCACCTCACCGCCGTCTCGGCACACTCTCTCCCGGCTGCTCGCGGCCCTTCCCAGCCCCAATCCCGACACCGATACCGCGACTGCTGAACTGGACACGCTCATCCGCACCATCGCTTCCTTCCCTGACCGCGGAGTCGCACACAGTTCCCTGATCCGCTGCAGGCTTCGCGTCGACCCGTGGGCCCTGCCTTCCGGCACCACCACGCCGAACACCATCACCCTGGCCCGGTGGATCGCCGACGCATCCCAACCGAACGGCACCGCCCCTCTCGATCCCTACGACCTGGTCGATGTAGCCCTCATCACGGACACCACCGCCAACGACACTGCCCAAGACTGGATCAAAAACCACCGACCCCTCCTTGCCCATCTAAAGGTGCGCCGCTTACTGCGCGCGCTCCGTACCAGCGAGGCAACTTCATGACCGCCGCAGGCCCGGTGATAGTCCACGTCCGAGCACGCGTGCACCTACGTAGCGACACCACGCTGTCCACGGGACGCGGCACCGCCGGTGCAGAACTCGTCCGAGACGGCTCCACCGGGCGACCAATATGGCTGGGCACCAGCCAAGCCGGGCTCCTGAGACATCACCTACAAGCCGTCGCCGGACTCGATGTGGCGAACCGCCTGTTCGGCACCGGTGACCGACCCAGCACCGTCCATACGTTCGACGCAGTCGCCCACAACCCCGAGCAGGTCACCCCGGCCATCGGATTTCGTACCGGTAATCGCACCGATCCTGCCACTGCTACCGTGGCCCCCGGCGCAGTGTTCACCGACGAGGTCCTCCAACCACCAGCCGCGTTCGACTGCGAGTGGGCCCTGCATATCGACTCCACGCGCGCCGACGCCGCCCACTGGGTCGCCGCGTTCGCTGTCGCGCTGACGGGTCTGACCAACGGGTCCATCACATTGGGGATGCGCAGCGGGCGAGGCCGTGGCAGCGTCTTGGCCGACTCGTGGACAATCACCGTCCACGACCTGCGGACAGCTCACGGTGTACGCGGATGGTTTCTCCGAGACCGCGTCGATCCCGGCCGCGATCTCACAGCCGAGAACTCCGAGATCAGGACTGCCCTCGATTCCGCGTGCGCCGCGGCGCCGAAACCGGCCCGCATCACCGGTGTTGCCGACGCATTCGACTCGATCGACGCAGCCGACCGCCGCAACCAACTCACTCTCACCATGACGCTCGCATCTCGAGAACTGTTGGCCAACAATGCTTCACACCCTGCAACGTTGCTGCACGGCTCCCCGCCCGACCCCGCACGCGCTGACCTCGGCACTGCCGAACGCCCGCTGCCCGTGCAGCGAGCGCCGTTGCACCGTCCCCGAAGCGGCGGCGACCCTGTAAGTGTCGACTCCGGTACAGCACTGCACAATTGGTTCGCACGGCACGCCCGATGGATCCTCGGCGCTCTTGCCGCCGACTCCACCGACCCCGACGCGTCACAGACGCGAGCGGAAGCGCTCCACGCCGAGCTGTTCGGAGCACACGGTTCCACGGCGCGCCCATCACGAGTGCGAGTTGACGAGCCACCGCTGGTAGGCGGAACAGTCGAGACCCTCCCACGCGTGCGAATCAACCCACTCACCCTCGGGTCGGTCGAAACAGCGCTGTTCGCCGACCGCGTCCTTGTGGGCGCCACATCGACAGCCACCGTGAGGATCCGCTGCACCGAAGACATACTCGACGTCACCACAGGCTTGTTCGCGTTGATTCTGCGCGACCTCACCGACGGCCACGCACCTCCCCTCGGCGGTGGTGTCAGTGTCGGTCACGGCCGCCGCATTCTGACCGCCGCCACCATCACCGGGCCGCGGGAGATGTTCCCTACCTGGGAACGGTTCCGAGACTCCACTTCCCGTGTCGCCGCAGTCACCGCACTGATCGACTTCATCGACCGAGGCCAGGAGATACCGTGACCACGCCCACCATCACAGGCCTACGACTGACCACCGTCGCACGGGATCAGGTCCTCACTGCCCTCACCACGGGCGCTGCGCCGACGCCGCCGGATACCGACAACATCGACGGAGCGGGTGCCGCACCGACGTGGTGGATGATCGCCGAACGCCCCGGTGACGGTTATACCGTCGGCCGGCTCGCACCCGGCGACAGCTGGCATTTCGCCGACACCTTCGGAGCACCTGCACGATTCGACCCCTCCACGTTCATGCACCTACGCATCTTCACCAGTGGCACAGAATGTCTCGTCGTCGGCGTCGACACGCCGGCCGTCTGGCGAACCGCCATAACCACTGAACCGAACACCCCCACCACACCGCGCATTCGAAGGGTGCTGCTCGAGCAATCCAATCGGCCCTCTGTCGCTGCCTACCCCCAGAACAGTCCCGCGGTCACCGTCATCGTCGATCCCGCCACCGGCAGGAGAACTGTTGTACCCGAACCACGCAGCAGCACTGCGCCACTGACGCTGACCATTCGGGAACACTTCGCCGCAGACCCGAGAACCGGCGCCGTCCGCGTTGCCGCCGTGTGCTTCGACCACTACACCGCCTGACGCGGACCGACCACACTTCTTTACGACCGGAAGGCGAATGATGACCGCCCCCTACACCTTCATCCCGTTCACCCCACCGCTGCCCTCCGTTGCTCTCGACGTCGACCGCTCGAGTGCACGACACGACCGCCCAGTGACCGGCCGACTCAGCGGGCACATCGATCTCACCATCACCGCACTGAGCCCGGTGTTCATAGGTTCCGCCGAGCGCGAGGAACGCCACCTCACACTCGGTGGACACCCCGCCATCCCCGGATCGACGCTCAAAGGTCTACTCAGGTCGACACTCGGTTCGATGATCGGAACAAACATCGGCTCACAACCGGAAGGGCAGAAGCACTTTTGGTACCGCAATCCCGTTGAACCCCGAGTCAACAGGCGTACGGACACAGCATTCGAGCGCGCCGACAAGGCCCGAATCGCCGCACTCGCACAGCGCTATCACAAGCGCCGCGACGGCCAAGGCGCGCCCGGTAGACAGAGAATCGGGCTGCTCGTTGCCCGCGAAGACGGACGCTACGAGGTCATCGAGAGCGCCCGATTGCGGCTGAAGCTACCCGAGCACGTCCGCAGCTCTCACACCACTCACTACGCGTCGATCCCGAAGGTCCGCCGCGCCGTCCTCTCGCGCGACCTCGGAATCGGAACGTTCGAGGCATCGAATGAGACATTGCGCCACATCAACGACCGGCTGATCCACGTCGTGTGGGCAGCGGTATGGGCGCGCGGAGCAGACTTTAAACAAAGAAATGATTGGGTGGCGCGACCACGGACGATGCGTTGCGTACCGTATGCGGTCGGGTCCACCGCCAAGCATGCCCAACAGAATGCTCTTGCTCGGCTGCGGACCGACCGCACCAACGAATCGGTGCCCGCCGACTGCATCGATGCGGAAACGGCGTTCGACAGTTTCCTCGATGAGTACGGGTTCGAGGATGGCCGAACCGGAAATCCGGACACCGCCGAGATGGTCCTTCACGCCACCGGCCTAGTTCACGATGGCAATACGTCCACCGTGCACGCCTACCTGTTCAGCATTCCCGGCACCTACGCTGACGACTGGATCGCCGACACGTGGATCGCGGATGAAACCAAAGCCAACAAAGGCAATAGCCAACGTCGCGATACCCTCCGAGTACCGCCGGAAGTCGTCAGGACGCTCGATGACCCCGACCAACTTACCGAGTACCAGAACGCGCTTCCCGACTGGAAGCAGTTGGCCGACATGCACGGTGCGGGTGCCGAGGGTCTGCCAGTGTTCTTCGACACCGCCACCCACGACGTCTCCGGCCGAACAGTCGAGGAGGTGGTCCGAATCGGCCGCGCAGGCGGCTTTCGAATCCCTGCCAGCGGCACAGTCCTTCAGACCGTTCCCCCGTACGTGCACCACCGACCTGGCAAACTCGCCGACGAAGGAGCTGACGCCGTCCAGGCTTTGTTCGGCGACGTCGACGGCACCGACGCGATCGCGGCACGAGTGCACTGCGGACACGCTCTATCCGACTTCGGCAGTGCCACAGAACTGAGCAGGGCAGCGATTCCGTTGTTGAGCCCGAAAATTCAGGCCTGGCATACCCGGTTACGGCAACCAGCATCGGACACACCTTCGGGGCAAGTGACTTACGACATCGAAGGAGATATGTCCTATCGTGGCCGAGAGGTCTATCTACATCGCTGGGACCAACCAGCCTCGGCAGGCCTCGAGGCGCACGCCAGTGAATGGACAAAGGCAGTCACCGCCCACGCCGAGATTGCTCCAGAAGGTGCAACCAACACCGGTGAGAGCACCGATACCACCATTCGCCCCGTCGCGCCCGGCACCGTCTATACCGGCCGGATCACTTTCGTCAACCTCACCAGCGCCGAACTCGGCGCACTGCTCACCGCCATCACTCTCGCCAACCCCGCCAGCACCGGCAGTCCGGAACCAGTCAGAGCCCACAAAGTCGGCGCCGCCAAGCCCCTCGGCCTCGGATCAGTACATCTTGTTCCGCAACTTTTCCTGCGAGGCACTCGCCGGTACCGATGGACGGACCAGTCCGACATGCCAGCACCGAACCCGGCAGACCACTCTGTGTATGTCGAGGCGTTTCGCGAGGCGCTGAGAATCCACCACGGCGGAGACAGCAACTGGGTGAGCGCTGCAGACCATGAAAAATGGCCAGCCACCATCGCCGCGGTCTTCCGCGCAGCCCAGTGGGCCCAACGTCCTCCCCGACACGCCACCCGAGAAATGACGGTGAAAGAGCATGCCGCGCGCCGGGTACCCCGGCCGCTGGAGACGCTGCCATTCACGGGACCACCGATACACCAACCCCCTGCCGTATCCAGCCCACCCACGAGTTCGGCGAAACCCACACCAGCCACCGCACCACGGAAAGTACCGACGAAAGCGCATCGACCGAAGCCCGGTGACCGCCGCCGCCGGTAGCAACCGCCACAACGGTGGCCCACTCCAGCGTCGTATGCAACTGTTACATCGTGAATGCGCCCCCCACGACGCTCGGCAACACCAGAACGTTGGTAGCGTCGGTCGGCACCAGTCCGTTGCCGATCGTGCTGTCGGTTAGAACCATCGTCCCGCAGAGGCTGATCCTGGTTCATTCGACCGCGACAAGAGCGGTAGCCGTACGTCTCGTGAGTGTGCTCAGTGACCTGGGGCAGTTCGACATCGAATTGGTCGATTGCGGGGAAGGGACATCGTTCGCCGACACGTACCGCTCGCTGACTGCCGCTAGCGGAGTGCCATCGTCGTTACGGTCCCTCCTCGACGGCATCCCCTACCTACTCGACTACACCGGCGGGACATCGGTGATGGTCGCCACGGCAGTCGCTGTCCATATCGAAGACCACCACGGAGATATCCCGAACCTGCGCTTCTACGTCGATGACACCACCGGCGTACTCGTCTCCGACGCAGGTGTCAGCTATCCCATCTCCGCAGACATCACGATCGGCGACAATGCCGCCCTGCACGGGTTCACCGTCGACGGCTGCTTCGCACCACCCGGCTACAGCCCACCTACCGATTCCGAAGTGGCGCCTGCCAGGAGTGAGATCGAGGCCCGCGCAACGCGGGGAGAGGACGAGGACGGCGTCCAAGATATTCCCTGCGTGAGAAACGCATTGGCTCGCCAGTTCACTGTCGTCGCTCCTGGTGAACAACCAGTGCACTCTGCCGAATTGGTCGCAGAGCGACTCGAGAAGGATCGAACGGCAGCAGGGTACGCACTCGAATTGATCACCTGTGCAGCCCTATTGCACGGTACGTGGGACGAAGTGGCTCTAGATGTCACGATCGGATACCCGATCGCCGCTGACGGCGCGCCCAAAGGCCCGGTCGCGCAATTCGACGCAATCGTTCGACGAGGACACCGCATCGTCACCATCGAGGTGAAGAGCTCGCAGAAGCACCTGTTCGAAAAAGCAGGATCCCGCTTGGCCGCGTCTGCACTCGTCTTCGGCGGAGCTACTCGCGTGTTGTCTGTATCCGGCGAGGCCGTTGCCAGCGAACACACCGCCCACCAGAGTTGGGCACCGATCCTCGCCGACCTCGTGCACTGGGACATCCACCATCTCGATATCGCCGACAACTCGTCCGATGCCGGAGAGAAGCTCGACAAAATTTTGCGTGTACTTTCTCGAAGTGATTCCCAAGCAAGAAAATTCGACTGGGATGAGCTAGCTCGGAACGTCGAGAGACTGCAGCGCGCTCGACGACCTGGACCACCTCGCTCGTTGGGTCAACCCTCTGCCGATACTTCACCATCATGGAACGAGCTACTGGCCTCCCACCCGCCTGCATACATTGCAACCGCACTCGGCAACAGTCCACTCGCCGTGTCGCGAGCACTGTCTTTGGGAATCAAGCAGAAGCTGGTCGGAACCACGAGTGCCCTGAACGCCTACAACAGTTTCGCTCCAGAGCAGGCTCAAACAGTGAGTCTCGGTGAGATACTCAGTTTCGAAACGGTACGAAGCACGCTCCACACAGCGCTGTCAACGGGCGCTGATCCTGCGGCATTGGTCATCACACCTTCAACGAAATCAACGACCTCGGCCATGGTCTCACTCGCCGCAGCCACGCATCACGACCTCGTCCACGTCGACGCGCTCCGCGATACCGTGCAGTCCTGGCGTCACGGATCAGGAACGCACCGCAGCACCGAACTATGGGCCACCCTCTCGGACCCCGCTTACGGCAGCTTCGATCATGACGTGCCCCACGGCGATTGGCTCACCGTTTACAACGACCGAATCAGTGGTACCAATAACCCGAGTCGTAGACCGAGCGCCGACCTGTTGATCACCGCATGCCAGACCGTCCGAGACGCATCTCCTGGCAGTCGCGTCGTCTACAGTCCCCAACCCGCAGCGCAATGGTGGTCGCCTGCTTTGCTCCTCGGCGGACGTCGACTCCTCGCTATCGTCCCCGTCGCAGGTGTCGGAAAGAATGCGCCGTGGGACATAGCTGCTGCACGGCAGATGCTCTACGCCGTCGACCAGCACGTCAACCGCCTCGCCGGCGACGTCGGAGCCCTGCTCGTCCTCCTGCCCACAGAAGAGAATCGCGACGACCGCACGGCGGAGAGGCTCGCCGTCGATACTCGATTGCTGCGTAAAACACCACAGCCGTGGATCGGATACTGGTCGCCCACAGAGCCCGACAAACCAATTATTGCCAAGACAACCCTCGAGGAGATCGCGGCATTTCTCCAAACCTGATCCCCCTCGCGCAGACAGCGGTGAAAAAGAGTCCTGCGCAAACGTCCGGCGGCTGACCGAGTGCTGGTGTCCACGACAACACATGTGCCCCACCATTCACCGGACATCAGGACAGGACCCACCCCATGCCATCGCTACGTCGCCGCCACAAAGTACCCACCGAAACAGGGCTGACCGAGGCACCTGAAACTGCCCATAGTCGACTCACTCGCCGCCGTTCGCAGCGGACCTTCTACGCCGTCACCCCGACCTACTGGGAACGCTACCTCGCCCGCCAGACGGGCCGACGTGACGGCCGGCGCGGGACCATCCCCGACCCGGAACACGGGCACACTGCCCACAGCCACGGCATCGAATCCAAGTTCCGGACCACCGCCGAGATCGAACAAATAGAGCTCGCTCGGATCCTCGCCAAGACCGACGAACGTCGCGAACGCCTTGCCACCGAACTCGACCTGCTTCACGTCACACTCGAGGCGGCTCTCGATCGGGCAACCAATGCTCCCGAGCCAGCCAGCGATCCACTCGTGCCAGCCAACGTCGACGAACGACGCCGACATAGAGCTCGAAAGCGTCTCGAACAGTCCGCAACCGCTCACCTCGACGCCACCCGTACACGGCAGCGCGAGCTCCAGATCGAAATCGCGGCTATCGATGTCCTCCGTTCCCATCAAATCCACGTCACCGATCACCGCATCCACTGCGATCAGATGAGCCGTCAACAACTCATCGACGTGTACTGGCGCTCCTACCTCCACACGCACCCAGAACAGGCAGACGTTCGAGCTGGGTATCCGATACCCCAACTCGCACTACCGGCCCTCGACGCCGTCGCCACCCACCACACATCGAACGGACGCAAGTCATGATCCGCAAACGACGACCCCGCACAAGGCCAATCGATGACCAGCGATACTCCACCCGCCCTGTCGATGCTCCGATGAGCCTGCCGCTGATTACCCTCGACATCCCCACCGAAGAACAGCTGCGCGCCGATGCCGCGCACTGGATCGACCAAGCTGTCGCCACAGGCGCCGTCGACGACGCCAACCGAGACCTACTCGACGACTGGTTCGACACCCGAAAAACCAGCGCGCTCACGGCACTTCGAGAACTCATCGACCAACAACGACGCGTCGACGACGCCCTCGTCGACGAAGCCAGCGAACACCACCATCGCGCGCACACCGAGCACAGCGCGCTCGACACCCAAGCAATCGCACATCGCTCTCGTGCGGCCGAGGTTCGCTGCCACACTCTCAGGCCTGACGAGCACTCCGATAGCAGTCCGACCATGTGAGCACTCAGAGAAAGGAGCCCTCGATCATGGGACATCTACTTTCTGCCGCGGCGGCCGAACAGAACATCCTCGACGCCTGGCAACGCACCTTGGACCGCTCGCATGCCGAGCACATTCCTGCACCCGAGGTCGAGAGATTCCGTTCCGAACTGCTACGCAATCTCGCCGCAATCAGCACTGCGCTGCGGACGATGGAGTGGACACCGCAACCGCTGCGGAAAGCAACGATCCCGAAGGTCGATGGCACGCGGACCCTGCATATTCCGACCGTGGCCGACCGTATCGCCGAACGTGCACTCGCCGCGTGCTCACTCGAGCCGTCGATCATCGACTCCAACCCGACAGCTATGCCTTCAGGCCCGGTCTAGGAATCGTCGACGCACGTGAGGCGCTACGAGCTCGAATAGATGCCGGCAATCGTTGGGTCGTACGCACCGACATCGCAGACTACCTCGACGGACTCGACCAAGAACTGTGGACCAACGGGGCAGACATAGTCCGATACGCCGACGACATCGCGTGCGCCGCCGATACCCCTCAGCGAGCTCACGACCATCTCGAATGGATCCGAACGGTCGCCGGCCGTAGGACACTGCAACTGAATCAAGCAAAGACCGCAGTCCACGATCGGCGCTTCGTGCCCGCGGCACCAAGTTCGTCATCACCGCCCCACAGCACCCTCCCGTGATACATCCGGCGTCGAGAACCCGCATGATCGTCTGCAACGACCGCACCATGCTCACCACCGGGGCACTGACACTCGCTGCTCGCAGCGGAGTCAACATCGCAGTTGTCGACCGCTACTCGGGCCTGACCGCATTCCTGAACACACCCCACGACCGCAGCACGATCAGACGTGCTCAGTACACCTATGTCGACGACCCGACGCACAGGCTCGACATCGCGCGACGAATCGTCGATGCGAAAGTCGCAAACAGCGTCACCCTGCTACGTCGCACACCTGCACGTTGGCAACGCATCCCCCTCGATACAGCCGTCCGACTCAACCATCCCCGAGTATCGGCACGCACAGCACCAACGCCAGCTGCGCTTCTCGGCATCGAAGGAAGCGCAGCGCGCCTCTACTTCCACGGCCTCAAAGCCTTGATACCCGAGGACTACTCCTTCACCGGCCGACGCCGTAGACCGCCCACCGACCCCGTCAACGCAATGCTGTCTTACGGCTACACAATTCGGCTCGCCGAGACGACACGCGCACTGGAACTCGCGTCACTGGACGCGACGATCGGATTCCTACACACACCGCACCGAGGGCGACCAAGCCTGGCGCTCGACCTCATGGAGGAGTTCAGAACCCTCATCGTCGACACCGCAGTCCTACGGATAATCGCCACTCACGCCGTCACGCCGGAAGGATTCGACACCCCCCACTGGCTGTCGCATGGACAAACCCACGAAACATGCCCTGATCACAGAAATCGAACGGAGACTATCAACCCAAGTCAAACACCCACACCATCAGCGCGCGATGTCATACAGGGACTGCCTCGGCGAACAGGCCCGCCTCATCGCCAGAATCGTCTCGACCCCCAATATCCACTACACGCCAATGCCATGGCGCTGACACAAGGAATCCGACATGACATATGCGCTCGCAATGTACGACATCGCATGCAACCGGCGCCGCGCACGACTGTCAGACCTTCTCATCGAACTCGGCCCACGAGTGCAGCAAAGCGTATTCGAACTCGACATCAATAAATCTCGCGACCTCGCAGCACTCCGATCGAGCATCACCAACGTCATCGACCCCGCCGAAGACCAAGTCCGCCTTTACCAACTCCCCGCCATCGCGCCACACCGCACCATCATCGGCAACCGCACATTCCAAGAACGAATTCCCTACCTAATCCTCTGACATACTCACCCCCGATCTCAGTTGCTCGTATTCGTTCCCTTTTGTGCCCGTAGGCATTGGTTCCGTCGGTGACTTACTCGTCGGTGACCTGAGACCAGAGCTCTAAGTTTCTGTGCCCGTAGGCATTGGTTCCGTCGATGACTCAATGCGCGTGGACTCGAAGGAAACAAGATGGGTTTCTGTACCCGTAGATATTGGTTCCGTCGGTGACATCAACCTCGCGAGAAGCAGCTGGAATACGGTCCACGTTTCTGTGCCCGTAGGCATTGGTTCCGTCGGCGACAAAGAAAGCGACAACTTATGTCTGCAGGTGTAGTTTCTGTGCCCGTAGGCATTGGTTCCGTCGGTGACAAATCCGGCAATCAGAAAGACTGAAAACATGATCGTCGTTTCTGTGCCCGTAGGCATTGGTTCCGTCGGTGACGTCTACTGCGAGGTGGTTCTATGTCAAATCGAATGTTTCTGTGCCCGTAGGCATTGGTTCCGTCGGTGACTGAAAGTGAGTAATTATGGATCGCAACGTCACAGTTTCTGTGCCCGTAGGCATTGGTTCCGTCGGTGACGAAAGATCGTGTCGAACGCGATCAAGTACTGGTTTCTGTGCCCGTAGGCATTGGTTCCGTCGGTGATCCAAGATCACCAAGGAGCGAGACGAGCTCAAGAGTTTCTGTGCCCGTAGGCATTGGTTCCGTCGGTGACTCCTACATCAGGAGAACCTATGAACAATCTACCGTTTCTGCGCCCGTAGGCATTGGCTCCGTCGGTGACGCGCGCCGGCGAACGGAGAGATCAGCAAGTTGAGTTTCTGTGCCCGTAGGCATTGGTTCCGTCGGTGACCCTACCCGATTTTTCGGCACTGTGACCAGCAGTTCCTTGCTCGTCTTGCACGCACCCCCTCTGCGTTGTCTGAGCCGCCCGGCCGACTTGGTTGACCCCACTTGACCTGGCGAAATGGCTGCACGCATCGTTTGTTGCACGGATCAATTTTCCGGGTGCGACCTGAACCCGTTCATACTGCCATCCCAATCGCGTCGAGCGAAGCCGTCGGATGCGTGCCCGTCAGCACCCGAGTCGGCATCTTGGGCGGAGAACGCGGCGCTCGACCCCTCGACGCAGAAAGACCCTCCAACCGCGCGATATGATCGCAGGTCAGAGGGTCTATCAGCGCTCCCCCGGCTGGACTCGAACCAGCAACCGTCCGATTAACAGTCGGAAGCTCTGCCAATTGAGCTACAGGGGATTACCTAGCGGCTCCGCACTCTCGTGCGGGCCGTGAGAAACAATAGCGCACACACCCATGGGAGTACCAAATCGCCCTGGTCGGGACGAGTCAGGCAGGATGGAGGTACGCCGTGATGTGTATTCAGGAGGACTTTGATGATTCGTTTGGTTCTGGCGGCCGGGGCCGCGTACGTTCTCGGAGCCAAAGCAGGCCGTGGGCGCTACGAGCAGATCCGCAAGACTGCTGCGGTGGTCGCGAGTAGCCCTGCGACGAAGAAAATTATCGAGGTGAGCAGGCAGAAGCTGTCGGATTCGTTGAACACGCAGCCGCGACTCGAACCGATGAAGCCCATCGACGACGAGACTCAGCTCTACGTTCCTCAGGATCAACTCCGGAGGCGTTAGCCTGCGGCGGAGTCGTCCTCGACGTTGCCGATGGCCTGCTCGAGCAGGCTGCGTCGATACTGTTCGAGGGCGATGACATCGCCGAGCAGCGCGTAGTACTCGTCCGGGTTCTCCTGCGGCGACATGCGCTGCATCTTGGATTTGAGCTCGGCCACCTGCTCCCCCACCCACACCTCCTGCAGACGCGCGAGAACGCCGCCGATGTAGCGCGTGAGAGCGATCTCCGACACCGGAATGTGCTCGACGGCCAGTTCCATCACCAGAGACTTCACCACCGGCGTCTGAGCCTTCCTGGCGACGGCATCGACCCACTCACCTCCACCGAGCCCGGCAGCGGTACCGCCGGCAGCGATAACAGCTGCACTGACCGCCGCGTACGCGGCATGAGTGAACGTCTCCGGTGGCAGCGAATCGAACACCGATCCCGCGATCGCCGGATTCTGCAGCGCGGACTTGAGCGCCTCCCGCTGCGGCCAGAGCGCCGGGTCCTTCGGGTGCGGCCTGAGCGGCCCAGCGGGCACCTCGGTGCTCGGTGCCTGACGCTTCTCGAAGGGCACCCGCTTACCCTTCGTCTCGCCGCCCCCGCGGGCATTCTTCTTGGCCTCGTCGCGCACCCGGGCCAACACCATCGCGGTGTCGTCCCAACCGGTCCAACCGGCAAGTTGGCGAGCGTACTCGTCGCGCAGGGAGGTGTCCTTGATGCGTGCGACCACCGGGACCGTTCGCCGGAGCGCCTCGACGCGCCCCTCGGGTGTGTCCAGATCATGTTCGCTCAGCAGCGATTTGACGACGAAGGCAAACATCGGCGTACGCCGAGCCACCAGATCGCGCACGGAAGCATCACCGGATTTCTGACGCAGCTCGCACGGGTCCATACCCTCGGGCGCGATGGCCACGAAGGTTTGCCCGGCGATCTTCTGATCGCCCTCGAACGCCTTCATCGCCGCGGCCTGACCGGCGGCATCGCCGTCGAAGGTGTAGATCACTTCGCCGCGAAAGTAACTGTCGTCCATCATCAGTCGTCTCAGCATGGCCAGGTGGTCCTCGCCGAAAGCGGTACCGCACGAGGCCACAGCCGTCTTGACACCGGAGAGGTGCATCGCCATCACGTCGGTGTACCCCTCGACGATGACGGCCTGATGCGATTTCGCGATGTCCTTGCGCGCCATGTCGAGACCGAACAGCACCTGAGACTTCTTGTACAGCATGGTTTCCGGCGTGTTGATGTACTTGCCGGGCATGGTGTCGTCGTCGAACAGTTTGCGGGCGCCGAAGCCGATGACGTCGCCGCTCTGGCTTCGGATCGGCCACACGAGCCTGCGACGGAACCGATCGATGGGGGTGCCGCGCTTGCCGGGACTGGCGAGCCCGGCGTCGACGATCTCCTTCGATTCGAACCCGCGCCCCAGCAGATGTTTGGTCAGTGTGTCCCAGCCGTCGGGCGCGTATCCGCAGCCGTAGGCGAGCGCAGCTTGGCCGTCGAAGTTGCGTTCGGTGAGATAGTCCCGCGCGGCTTGGGCGTCGGGACCGCTGAGCCTGCCCGCGTAGAACTCCTGCGCTGCCGCGTTCGCGGCGATCAACCTCGCTCGCGTCCCTCGATCACGTTGGACCGATGGCCCTCCGCCCTCGTAGGTGATGGAGTAGTTCAGCCTGTCCGCGAGTTGCTCGACGGCCTCGACGAAGGAGATGTGTTCGATCTTCTGCAGGAACGAGTAGGCATCACCGCCCTCGCCGCAGCCGAAGCAGTGGAAATGCCCATGGTTGGGACGCACATGGAACGACGGCGACTTCTCGTCGTGAAACGGGCACAGGCCCTTCATCGAGTCGCCGCCCGCGCGCTTGAGCGAGACGTAATCGCCCACCACGTCTTCGATCCGTGTGCGTTCGCGAATGGCGGCTACGTCGCGTTCAGGTATTCGGCCGGCCACGAAGAGCAGTCTAGTCCCGAGCTAGACACCCTAGACAGCCCGTCGCCCTGCAGGATCAGCCCCAGCTGGCTTGAGCTCCCAGGCTGCGCTTGTCGATCAGTTCGAGCCTGCTCTCGGTGTACGAGGCGATCTGATCGACCACCACCCGGGTGCGCTCGGAGTCGCTGCCGGCGCGAGTGAAAGCGGGCACGAACACGGGGTCCAGCTCCCCCGGTGCCGAGCGCTGCAGCCACTGCGCAACCCGGTGAATGCGGTCCCGTTGCCGTTCCTGACGAATCTTGTGTCCGGCATCGGACATCACGTACCGCAGCGCCATCGTCTTGAGCAACGCCACCTCCGAGCCCACGATCGGCGGAATCACCAGATCAGCGTCGTACCTGGCCAGCGGATCCGTTCCCCACTTGCCCCGGGTGGCGTCGATGGCAGCGGTCGCGAATCTTCCGACCAGCTCACTCGTCAGGTGTTTGAGCGCCACCGAGGCTTCCAACGTGCCGTCGAATTGCCCTACGGCCTTGACCACGGGCATGAGGGACAGGCGGGTTGCTGCCTCGATGAGTTCGTTGGCATCGAGGTCCCGAAATTCCCGGACACCCAGCTCGGCGAGTTCGCGCTGATCGGCCGGATCGCCCAACGCCCGAAGATCGATCCGTGCGTCGATGACACCGTCTTCCACGTCGTGAACGGAATAGGCCACATCGTCGGCCCAGTCCATCGATTGCGCTTCCAAGCATCTACGACGGTCGGGGGCGCCGTCGCGAACCCACTCGAGGAAGGGCGCATCGTCGTCGTACGCGCCGAACTTCGCCCCGGGCGCCGGACGCAGCCACGGATACTTCGTCGCGGCGTCGAGGGACGCCCGGGTCAGGTTCAGCCCCACGCTGCGGCCGTCCCCGTCGAGAATCTTCGGTTCCAGCCCGGTCAGGATGCGCAGGTTCTGCGCGTTACCCTCGAAGCCGCCGCAGTCGGCGGCAACCTCGTCGAGCGCCCGTTCGCCGTTGTGCCCGTACGGGGGATGCCCGATGTCGTGCGCGAGCCCGGCGAGATCGACGAGGTCTGGATCGCAGCCGAGGCCCTCACCGATACTTCGACCGATCTGCGCCACCTCGAGCGAATGCGTCAACCGCGTCCGTGGAGTGTCCCCGTCTCGCGGCCCGGTGACCTGGGTCTTGTCGGCAAGTCTACGCAGCGCGGCGCTGTGCAGAACGCGCGCGCGATCGCGGGCGAAGGCGCTGCGGTGCGAGGCGTTCTCCCGGCCACCGTTTTCTCGCACGCTGTTGATTCCGGCTGTCTTGGACGATTCGAGAACGAATCGCTCGACGTCGTGTTCGGTGTAGTCGCTCATGGTCACTGACCTGCCGTGTACGCGAAGTCCGCGGTGAAGTGCGTCAGCTGGTACCAGAGCAGTGCACCGGTCTCACGGGCTATTCCGTGCGCCTGAGATTCACGGGTGTAGACCGCGGGCCCGGTTCGAGTTGGCGCCGTCCACGCATCGAGCCCGGCATCTCGCGCCATCGTTCGCGTGCGCAGCGAATGCCATGGGTCGCTCACCAGAACCACCGAGGACAGCCCGCGTGCGAGAAGCAACTCGCTCACCGCCTCGATGCTCTCCAAGGTGTCCGAACCTTGCTCGACAGCGACGATGTCCTCGGCCGGCACGCCCTGCTCGATCAGATAGTTCCGCCCGGATGCCGCCTCGGTGTACAGGTCACCTTCCTGCTTGCCGCCCACCGTGACCACCTCGGGGGCAACCCCCTGCTCGTACAGCGAGGCAGCCTGCGACAGCCTTGCCTCGAAGACCGTCGAGGGTGTGCCCGAGTACTGCGCCGCGCCGAGGACGACGATGGCATCGGCCGGGGAATAGTCGTCGATGCGCGCCACCTGCCACACCCGAACTGCTGTGCCGCCCACGACGATCAGCGCCATCAGCACGACCCCCGCGACGAGACGGACAGTCCATCGACCGAGCGTGCCGAAGAAGCCGAGCCGCTCCGGCTCGTGCTCGGTGTCCCCATGGGCCTCCCCGTATGGGTCGCCGTAGGGATCGCGGTCGAGAGTCGAGTTCACCCCACAAGTTTGCCAGCCGCGCACGACGGCGGGCATTGGGGCGCGCTCGAGCGTGGATCTGCGCCGTCCGAGAGCTGTGCGTGGTTGCACACAAGTTGCCTCGACAGGGCTGCTTGTGACCCCAGGACGCGACTTGTGTGCAGTCAGGACACATCGCCGCACCCTGCCTGCCGGTAGATTCAGTATTCATGGCAGTCGAACACGCACAGCCCGGATCCATTCACCCCCCGTTTCGGCGCCTTCTGGCATCGATCGCCCTCGGCTCGCTACTCGGGTTCGCAGTGCTCCTGGGTGCCGCGGGAACGGCGTCGGCCGAGCCACCGTCTCGCTTGGCAACGGAGATCACCGACACCGTGCAGGCCCTCGACGCGGGTGGCCGCGCGGACGTCGAAGCGTCGATCGACGACCTGTACGAGAGCAGCCAGCTTCGGTTGTGGGTGACCTATGTTGCCGACTTCGACGGGTTGTCACCCGAGCAGTGGGCAGTCAGCACTGCCGGCGCGAGCGACTTCGGACCTCGCGACGTGCTCCTGGCGGTGGCGACGGTGGATCGGGCGTACTACCTCGGCGTCAACACCTCACTGTCCCAGGTCTCCGCGAGCGAGCAGGAGAACATTCGAGTCAACGACGTCGAACCCGCTCTACGCGAAGAGGATTGGTCAGGCGCGGCCATCGCCGCAGCGGTCGCCCTCGAAGAGGCCTATTCCTCCAGCGGTGGCGGTTCCTCGGCTCCTCTGTTGATCGGAATCGGTGCGCTCGCAGTGGCCGGCGGCGGAGCCGTTTTCTACTCCTCCAGGCGAAAGAAAGCACGTATCGCAGCAGAGGTCGACGCGGTGGCCAAGATCGACCCGAGCGATCCGGTGGCACTGGCAAGCTTCCCCAACGACGTACTCGACACCCGCGCCAAGGAAATACTCGTCGAGACCGACAACGCGGTGCGTGCCAGCGCCGAGGAGCTCACGCTCGCGCGAGACGAATTCGGCGATTCCGCGGCTGCACCGTTCATCACGGCGTACGACAACGCCAAGAAGGCGCTGGCATCGGCCTTCGAGATTCGGCAGCGTCTCGACGACGCGATCCCGGAGACTCCTGATCAGCAGCGCGCAATGCTCATCGAGATCATCACCTCGTGTGGACAGGCAGACCGCGAACTCGATTCGCGCGTCGAAGAATTCGAGAGCCTGCGAGATCTGGTCGTCAACGCCGATGCACACCTCGACGAGCTGACCAGGGCCGTCGTGGAACTCAACGTGCGCATTCCGCAGTCCGCGGACACGCTCACCGAGCTGGAGTCCGAGTTCGCGGCAGCTGTGCTTCATTCGATCGCGGAGAACGTTTCCATGGCACGTGAAAGCCTGGAACTTGCCGAGGAGAACATCGCGGCCGGACGCAAGGCCGCCGCCCTCCCTCCAGGTAAGCAGGGCCCGGCCGTCGCGACGATCCGCACCGCGGAACGAGCAGTCGAGCAGGCGAAGGCGCTGCTGGATGGAGTCGATCATGCACGCGACGACATCCGGCACGCGATCGCCACCCTCCCCGAGGCGATCGCGGACGTGCGCCGCGACATCGAGGAGGCGCGTTCGTTGTCCGAGCACGGCGGTGCCGAACTCGAAGCCGCCAAGAACGCCGCCATAGCAGCGATGAAGAACGCCGAAGCGGCGCAAAAATCCGACCCCCTCGGCAGCTACAACGAGCTCGCCGCCGCGGATGCGGAACTCGAGCGGGTCATGGCCGACGCCTCCGCAGACAAAGTCGCGGAGGACCGGTTGCGTGCACGCCTGGCCCGTGACATCGCTGCGGCTCAGGCTCAGATCACCGCAGCCGCGGACTACATTTCGACGCGACGCGGCGGAGTGGGGGCGCAGGCTCGAACGCGTCTCGCCGAGGCCGAGCGTCATCTCGCGGCTGCGCTGCAGCTCGAGGACGAGAACTCCGACGAGGCGCTCAAGCATGCCCACGCGGCGGCGCAGCTGGCCACGCGTGCAACGCAGCTCGCCCAGGCCGACGTCCGAGATTGGGAGGACCGTCACCGCCCGCGCGGCGGCAGTGGCGGCGGGAACATCGCGGGGGCCGTGCTCGGTGGAATCCTCATCAACAGCGTCCTCCGCGGCGGCGGCAGTAGCGGTGGCGGCTTCGGTGGCGGAGGATTCAGCGGCGGCTTCGGGGGCGGCGGCGGAGGATTCGGCGGAGGCGGAGGTTTCGGAGGCGGCGGGGGCCGGTTCTGACCCACTGCCCCGTGTGTGCATGGTTACGTTCGGCGGTAACCATGCACACACGGGGGGTGTGAAGGTCAGGCGCCGAGCAGCCTGGTCGCGAGGTAACCCTCGACCTGATCGAGCGCGACACGCTCCTGCGCCATGCTGTCACGCTCACGGATCGTGACGGCCTGGTCGTCGAGGGTGTCGAAGTCGACCGTGATGCAGAACGGGGTGCCGATCTCGTCCTGGCGACGGTAGCGGCGGCCGATGGCTCCGGCGTCGTCGAATTCGACGTTCCAGTACTGCCGCAGCTGCTGCGCGAGATCCTTGGCCTTCGGTGTCAGATCGGCGTTGCGCGAGAGTGGCAGCACGGCCACCTTCACCGGCGCAAGTCGACGGTCCAGCTTGAGTACGACGCGCTTGTCCACGCCACCCTTGGCATTCGGTGCCTCGTCCTCGGTGTACGCGTCGACGAGGAACGCCATGAGCGAACGCGTGAGACCGGCAGCGGGCTCGATGACATACGGGGTGTAGCGGGTGTCGGTGGCCTGCTCGTAGTAGCTCAGGTCCTGGCCGGACGCCTTGGAGTGCACCGTGAGGTCGTAATCGGTGCGGTTGGCGACGCCTTCGAGCTCGCCCCACTCGCTGCCCTGGAAACGGAAGCGGTACTCGATGTCGACGGTCCGCTTGGAGTAGTGCGAGAGCTTCTCCGGCGCGTGCTCGTAGAGCCGCAGGTTCTCGGGATCGATTCCGAGATCGGTGTACCACTTCATCCGGTAGTCGATCCAGTACTGGTGCCACTCGTCGTCCTCGCCGGGCTTGACGAAGAATTCCATCTCCATCTGCTCGAACTCACGGGTGCGGAAGATGAAGTTTCCGGGGGTGATCTCGTTGCGGAAGCTCTTGCCGATCTGGCCGATGCCGAACGGCGGCTTCTTGCGCGAGGTGGTCAGGACGTTGGCGAAGTTGACGAAGATGCCCTGCGCTGTCTCGGGCCGCAGGTAATGCAGGCCCTCCTCGTTGTCCACCGGTCCGAGGAAGGTCTTGAGCAGCCCGGAGAAAGCGCGGGGCTCGGTCCACTGGCCCGGATCACCGGTTTCGGGATCGCGGATATCGGCCAGGCCGTTCTCGGGCGGGCGACCGTGCTTTTCCTCGTACGCCTCGATGAGGTGATCGGCGCGGTAGCGCTTGTGCGTGATGAGTGATTCGACGAGCGGGTCACTGAAGGTTTCGACGTGGCCCGAGGCCTCCCACACCTGGCGCGGGAGGATGACCGAGGAGTCGAGTCCGACGGTGTCCTCGCGGGTGGTGACCATGTTGCGCCACCACTGCTTCTTGATGTTCTCCTTGAGTTCGACGCCCAGCGGGCCGTAGTCCCAGGCCGACTTGGTACCGCCGTAGATCTCGCCGCAGGGGTACACGAGCCCTCGACGCTTGGCGAGGTTGGCGACGGTTTCGACTTTGGACTTGGGTGCCACTGGCGGAGCTCTCCATCTGGTGTTTTGTTCGAGGACAGGTGCGGGCAGATGCCACCGGTAGCCTATCGGGCGCGGCCCGTTTCTCCGAACACCCTCCGCTCGGTTGACATGCACAGCCATGCATATCAAAATGGAAGTGGTTTGCATTAACAGTCGCTGGACTACTGTGGGGCAGGCACCGAGCGCCGAATCGAAGGAGAACTCTGTTGGCAATTGTGGAGACAGACCCTTCCCCTGTCGGCGAGGACACTCACGACAGTCACACCCTGTCCAGCGACTCCGAACACGCACGTGATCCGTTCGTGTCGGCACCGCCCGCTCCCGTTCCACCCAAGGAAACTCTCACCGCCGCCGGTGACATCCTGCGCGCGCTCGCTGCCCCGGTTCGCATCGCGATAGTGCTTCAGCTTCGCGAATCCGAACGCTGCGTGCACGAGCTGGTGGGCGCGCTCGGCGTCACCCAGCCGCTGATCAGCCAGCATCTTCGGGTGCTCAAATCGGCGGGAGTCGTCCAGGGCGAGCGCAACGGCCGGGAAGTTCTGTACCGCCTCGTCGACGATCATCTCGCTCACATCGTCATCGACGCGGTCGCCCACGCAGAGGAAGGCTGAAGTCAGTGCCCGAGAAGTCGTCGACCGAAACCACCAGATCTCGCAAGCCCGTCGCCGTCGGCGTTCGTGCGACCAAGCAGCGCAGCGCGATCTCCGATCTGCTCGACGACATCGAGGAGTTCCGCTCCGCACAGGATCTGCACGACGAGTTGCGCAAACGTGGTGAGGGCATCGGCCTGACCACCGTCTACCGCACCCTGCAGACCCTCGCCGACGCAGGCACCGTCGACGTCCTACGCATCGACACCGGTGAGTCCGTCTACCGGCGTTGCTCGACCGGCCACCACCATCACCTGGTGTGTCGAGACTGCGGCTACACCGTCGAGGTCGAGGGCCCGACGGTCGAGCAGTGGTCACAGAACGTCGCCGAGGAAAACAAGTTCACCGACGTCAGCCACACTATCGAAATCTTCGGCACCTGCAGCGAGTGCAAGGCCAACTGAGCCGGGCGCACTCGACACCTCAGGGCAGCAAATTCTCGCGGGCTTTCTCCACACCGCCGAGGACGAGTACCAGCATCGTCATCAGAGCTTCGTCGTCCAAGCCGCTGGCGGGAAATATGTAGCGCAGCAACACGTCGGCCATCTTCTCGTGCACGTTGATCGAGATGGACCCGAACTGGGACTCTGCGTTTCGGTCGGCAACCTTCTTGTGCAACGACGCCTTGAGCGGGCGATCCCAGGCAAGCACTGCCGTCAGGGACAGCACTTCCAAACCGGGTGAAAGTTCCAACGATCGCAGCGAGCACAGCGCGCCGGCGTAGTCGAAGCCGAGCGAACCTTCTTCTCCCACTGCGACGGTCGCGAACTGTGACAGCGCGACCTCTGCTCGAGACTGCAACGACATCTGCTCACTCATACTTGACTCCACCGAATCTGCGGTCTCGCGAGGCGTATTCGACGCATGCTTCCCACAGGTCCCGGCGGTCGAAGTCCGGAAAAAGCTTCTTCTGAAATACGAACTCCGCGTAGGCCGATTGCCACAGTAGGAAGTTCGACGTCCGCTGCTCCCCCGACGGACGCAGGAACAGGTCGACATCGGGCATGTCCGCCTCGTCGAGATATTTCGCGACGGTCGCCTCGGTGATCTTCTCCGGATCGAGCTTGCCGGCAGCTGCCAGACGAGCGATTTCCTTGGTCGCGTCGGCGATTTCCGCGCGGCCACCGTAGTTGACACACATCGTCAGAGTCATGACGGTGTTCTTCTTCGTCAACTCCTCGGCGACCTCGAGCTCCTTGATGACACTGCGCCACAACCGCGGCCGACGCCCCGCCCACCGAACACGCACGCCCATCTCGTTCATTTCGTCTCGACGACGACGGATGACATCCCTGTTGAAGCCCATCAGGAACTTGACCTCATCGGGACTGCGCTTCCAATTCTCGGTAGAGAAGGCATACGCGGACAACCACTTCACGCCGATATCAATGCACCCGCAGACGGTGTCCATGAGGACCGCCTCGCCGCGTTCGTGCCCGGCCGTGCGCGGCAGGCCACGGTCCTGAGCCCAACGCCCGTTGCCGTCCATCACCAACGCGACGTGACGCGGGATCAGTTCCGGTTGCAGGATCGGCGGACGAGCACCCGACGGATGTGGATCGGGAGGACGTACGGTCGCCCCTTCTTCAGGCTGGGTGCGCGGTTCGCGTCGTCGAATCACGTTCTTCATCCTGCCCGACGACGCCTTCGAGGACGGAAGCAGGCTGGGCCTCGTGCGGCTTGGCGCGCTCGATCAGCGGGAGTGTGCGGAGCTGTCGCTCGAGGTGCCACTGCAGATGAGCGGCGACGAGGCCGCTCGTCTGATTTCGCACCAGCGTCGATGTCGTCTCCGTGAACGCCCACTCACCACGCTCGAGCGCGATCATCAGATCGAGAACACCTGCCATCGGCGTGGCCGAACCCGGCGGCCGGCAATGCACACAGACCGATCCGCCCGCCGCGACATGGAACGCTCGGTGTGGTCCGGGGGCCGCGCAGCGTGCGCACTCGGTCAGTGCCGGTGCCCAGCCGGAAAAGCCCATCGCACGCAGCAGGAAGGCGTCGAGAACCAGTTCGGGAGGTCGAGTTCGCTCGCCCAGTGCACGCAGAGCACCGACCGTCAGTTGATGCAGGCGACGGGCCGGCGCGTGCTCCTCGCCCGCGAGCCGTTCCGCTGTCTCGAGAACGGCGCACCCAGTGGTGTAGCAGCCGTAGTCGGTCACGATGTCGCCGCCGAAGGCATCGATCGTGTGCACCTGAGTGATGATGTCGAGGTTGCGCCCCGGATAGAGCAGAACATCGATGTGGGCGAAGGGTTCGAGCCGAGCACCGAACTTCGATTTGGTGCGGCGTACCCCTTTTGCGACGGCGCGGACGATGCCGTTGTCCCGGGTCAACAGCGTGACGATGCGGTCGGCCTCGCCCAGCTTGTGCTGGCGCAGCACCACTGCGTTGTCCCGGTAGAGCCTCACCCGGTCCAGTCTTCCACGTCGTGGCCCCGGCACCGGCCCACCACACGGGCGTGCACGTCAGAAACCGAGCTTGCCCATCTGCTTGGGATCGGTCTGCCAGTCCTTGGCGATCTTGACGTGCAGGTCGAGGTAGATCCTGGTGCCCAGCAGCTTCTCGATCTGCAGTCGTGAGGCGGTACCCACTTCCTTGAGCCGGGACCCTCCCTTGCCGATGATGATCGCCTTCTGGCTGGACCGTTCGACGTACAGAATGGCGTGCACATCGAGCATGTTGTCGTGGCCCTCGCGGGGGGTGATTTCCTCGATGACGACGGCGAGCGAGTGCGGGAGTTCGTCTCGCACCCCTTCGAGTGCGGCCTCGCGAATGAGCTCGGCCATCAGAATCTCTTCGGGTTCGTCGGTGAGCTCGCCGTCCGGGTAGAACGCAGGCCCTGGTGGCAGTTCGGAGGCAAACAGATCGACGAGCTTTTCCACCTGCTCCCCGGATTCTGCGGATACGGGAATGACGTGGCAGTCGACCCCGAGAAGCTTCGACAGTGCCATGAGCTGCTGCACCACGCGTTCCTTCTTGACCTTGTCGATCTTGGTGACGATGCCGATCAACGTGGTCTTGGGGGCAATGTGGCGCACCTGCTCGAGAATCCACCGATCCCCGGGGCCGATCTTCTCGTCCGCTGGGATGCACAACCCGATGATGTCGACCTCGGAATAGGTGTCCTGGACGAGGTCGTTGAGCCGCTGACCGAGCAGCGTCCTCGGGCGGTGCAGTCCCGGGGTGTCGACGAGAATCAGTTGCGCGTTCTCGCGGTGGACGATGCCGCGGATGGTGTGCCGTGTCGTCTGCGGCCGCGAGGACGTGATCGCGATCTTGGCTCCGACCAGCGCATTGGTCAGCGTCGACTTTCCGGTGTTCGGTCGACCCACGAAGCAGATGAATCCGGATCTGAAGTTCTCGTCACTCGATTCAGGCACCGAGTACCTCCCAGCTCTTCCCGCCGCGCCGCGCCGGGATCGTTGTCTTCGATGTGCCCGCGCGCTCACGCGTCACAGGTCGGTGCCTCGGGCGAATCCTGTCTTGCCGAGCAAACGGTTGTCGCGCGCAGCCTGAAGCTCCGCTTCCTCGGCGCGGCGCAGTTCCTCGTACCACTCCTCGAGGATGCGATTCTGCAGGGCGAACATTTCCTTCTCTTCGTCCGGCTCGGCGTGGTCGTAGCCGAGCAGGTGCAGCACACCGTGCACGGTCAGCAGCGCCAGTTCCTGTTCGAGCGGATGACCGGCGGCGGCGGCTTGATCCGCCGCGAACGACGGACACAGCACGATGTCACCGAGCATCGCTGGCCCAGGCTCCGGCGCGTCCGGTCGACCTCCGGGTTCGAGCTCGTCCATCGGGAACGACATCACGTCTGTCGGGCCCGGCAGATCCATCCATCGCATGTGCAGATCGGCCATGGTGGAGGAGTCGACCAGCACCATCGACAGCTCCGCCGCGGGGTGCACGTCCATGCTCGCAATCGCGAATCTGGCTACGCTCACCAATTCCGACTCGGAGACGTCCATCCCTGATTCGTTGGACACCTCGATACTCATCTGTTGCTCGTTCTCTCTCGGTTCTTGCGCGGCTTGGCAGATCGCCCTTGACTGTTCGGCGGAAATTCTATCGACGGGCCGAGCGCGGGCCGGAGCGTCGCTGCGCGCGATTACCGACGGACACGTCGGTCTCTCGGGAGGACTCGAACCGCTCGTAGGCATCGACGATCTCCGATACCAACCGGTGGCGCACCACGTCACTGCTGGTCAAGTGCGCGAAATGGATATCATCCACATCGTCGAGGATCTCGCTTGCAGCGCGCAGCCCGGACCTCGAGCCGCCCGGAAGATCGACCTGAGTGACGTCACCGGTCACCACGATCTTCGAACCGAATCCGAGCCTGGTGAGGAACATCTTCATCTGTTCGGCGGTGGTGTTCTGGGCTTCGTCGAGGATGATGAAGGCGTCGTTGAGGGTGCGGCCGCGCATGTACGCCAGCGGTGCCACCTCGATGACACCGGCCTGCATCAGCTTCGGAATGGCCTCGACGTCCATCATGTCGTGGAGCGCATCGTGCAGCGGCCGGAGATACGGATCGATCTTCTCGTGCAGAGTGCCGGGCAGGAAGCCCAGCCGCTCCCCCGCTTCCACCGCTGGCCGCGTCAGGATGATCCTGCTGACCTGCTTGGCCTGGAGTGCCTGAACCGCCTTGGCCATGGCGAGGTAGGTCTTCCCAGTACCTGCGGGGCCGATCCCGAACACGATGGTGTTGGTGTCGATAGCGTCGACGTACCGCTTCTGGTTCAGAGTTTTCGGACGAATGGTCTTGCCGCGACGCGAGAGAATGTCCAGGCTCAGCACCTCGGCCGGCGACTCGGACACACCCTCGGTGAGCATTGCCACAGTGCGCCGAACCGCATCGGGTGTCAGCGGCTGGGCACGCTTGACGACGGCGGCGAGCTCGGACACGACCCGCTCGGCCAGCGCAACGTCGGCCACCTTGCCACTCAACGTCACGGCGTTTCCGCGAACATGAATGTCGGCGCTCAGTACCTGCTCCAACGTGCGCAGATTTTCATCCGAGGCTCCCAGCAGCGGAAGAACCGCCGCGGGTGCCAGTTCCATGCTGGACCGAACCTCACGTTCGGCGGGAAGTTCGCTGTGTTCACTCACGTGGTGGCTATGGCCTGCTCTCGGTGTCGATAGTTCTTTTGTTCCAAAGTTTAACGCCCTCACCGGCGAGCGCATTCCAATTACAGATCGACCGGCGACTGCCCCCAACGATCGGTGAGGACTCCGATCGCCCCGAGGGCCACAGCCCCGGCCGTGGACGTGCGCAGAACTGTGGGCCCCAACATCACCGGAGTCGCGCCGACCTCGGTCAGACGTGCGATTTCCCTGTCGTCGATGCCCCCTTCGGGGCCCACGACGAGCATCACTTCGTTCACCTCCGCGAACGGGAGGGACGCAAACCCTCGGGTGGCGGACTCGTGCAGCACGGCGACGATGCCGCCCCGAGCAACGATCGAGCCTGCGAGCGCCACGACTGCCGCTGTGTCGTGCAGATCGTCCACCTCGGGCACGAAGGGTCGACGCGATTGCTTGGCGGCAGCAGCAGCGACTCCGCGCCACCGGGACACACCCTTGATCGCTTTCGCGCCCTCCCAGCGAGCCACGCACCGTGCCGATTGCCACGGGACGATTGCGTCGATGCCTGCTTCGGTGGCGAGCTCGACCGACAGCTCGGAGCGATCCGCCTTGGGCAGCGCCTGGACGAGAGTGACCGTCGGGGTTGGTCGAGCAACCACGGACCTCGACGTCACCGCCAACTCCAGCCGGTCGCGCTCGACGCTGGTGACGACGGTGTCCGCAAGCGAGCCGGAGCCGTCGGAGAGCACCAATCGCTCACCGACGCGTATGCGGCGCACCGTGGCAGCGTGGTGCCCTTCCTTGCCGTCGAGCACGGCAGTGCCGCCCACGTCCGGCAGCGGATTGAGATAGAAGACGGTCGCCGCCATCGTCAGCGACCGCTGAACGCTTCCCGCAACCTGGAGAACAGACCGCCGCTGTGCTGTGAGCCCGTGGTGACCACTTCGGCCGCGTCGCGATCACGCAGACGCTTGAGGTCTTCCAGCAGCTGGGTCTGCTTGCTGTCCAGCCGCGAAGGTACGACCACTTCGAGGTGTGCGTGCAGGTCGCCCCGAACACCCGAGCGCAACCTCGGCATACCGTGTCCGCGCAGAACTGCCACGGCACCCGGCTGGGTTCCCTGATCCACCGAGATCTCGGTGGGTCCGTCGATGATCGCATCCACGGAGACCGAAGTGCCGAGCGCGGCGTCGACCATCGGGACCCGGATGGTGCAGTGCAGGTCGTCTCCGTCGCGGACGAAGACCTCGTGCGGCTGTTCGACGATTTCGACGTACAGATCGCCCGCCGGTCCGCCACCCGGTCCGACCTCGCCCTGCGAGGCCAGACGGATCCGCATGCCACTGCTGACACCGACGGGCACCTTGACGGCGATCTCGCGACGAGACCGCACACGACCGTCGCCACCGCACTTGCGGCAGGGGTCGGGAATCGTTTCACCGGCACCACGGCACGTCGGGCACGGCCGCGATGTCATGACCTGCCCGAGGAAGGAACGCTGAACCGACTGAACCTCTCCGGCTCCGCCACAGGTGTCACAGCGAACCGGTTCCGAATCACCATTGGTGCCCGCGCCCGTGCACACATCGCAGAGAATCGCGGTGTCGACCGTGATCTGCTTGGTCACTCCGCTCGCGCATTCATCGAGTGTCAGTTTCGTGCGCAGCAACGAGTCGGCCCCGGGTTGCACGCGTCCACGCGGACCACGCGTGCCGCCTCCCCCGCCGCCGCCGAAGAACGCTTCGAACACGTCGCCGAGACCGCCACCGAATCCGGCGTTGCCGAACCCGGCGCCACCGCCACCGCCCTGCTGCAGTGGATCGCCACCGAGATCGACGATGCGCCGCTTCTCCGGGTCCGAGAGCACCTCGTATGCGGTCGAGATCTCCTTGAAACGGGCTTGAGCAGCCTCGTCTGGGTTTACATCGGGGTGGAGTTCACGGGCGAGCTTGCGGTATGCGCGCTTGATCTCCTGGTCGGTCGCCTTCTGACCGACCCCGAGCGTTGCGTAGTAATCCCGTGCCACTTGTCGTCTCTTCCGTCCATGTCGTTCCAACATCCTGGTGGATCGTTTGCGCGCCGCAAGCTACTCCCGTAGTGCCTTGCGGCGCGCGTGTGTGGCTCTCAGCGTTCAGCGAGAACCTCACCGATGTATCTCGCAACGGCTGCGACCGATGCAATTGTTCCTGGGTAGTCCATTCGTGTGGGCCCGAGGACGCCCATTCCTCCCAGCACCATGCCAGCCGAACCGTATCCGGTGGAAATCATCGAGGCTCCGCGCATCTCCTCGACCTGGGTTTCCTCGCCGATTCGCACGGTCACCGTGCGCGTGTCCTGTGTCACAGCAAGCAGTTTCAGGACCACGACTTGCTCCTCGAGCGCTTCCAGCACGGCTCGCAACGAACCGGGGAAACCAGCGTCGCCGGCGAAGTCCGCGGCATTGCGGGTGAGATTGGCCGTGCCACCGAGAACGAGACGTTCCTCCGGGTGCTCGACGAGTGATTCGATCAACACCGTCGCCGACCTGATCATCGCGTCACGCAGGGACGGCGGTGCATTCTCGGCCAACTCGGCCACGGCAGCCGATGCTGCCGCGAGACGCTTTCCCTCGAGCGCGCCCCCGAGCAGTCGGCGCAGCTGTGACAGGTCTTCATCGTCGATGACGTCACCGAGTTCGACGATGCGTTGATCGACGCGGCCGGAATCGGTGATCAGGACCATCAGCAGTCGCGCAGGTGTGAGTGCCACGATCTCGAGGTGGCGGACAGACGAGACCGACAGCGTCGGATACTGGACCACGGCCACCTGACGCGTCAGCTGCGCCAACAGGCGAACACCGCGTCGCAACACATCGTCCAAGTCGACGCCGTTCTCGAGGAACTCGAGAATCGCACGACGTTCTGGACCCGACAGCGGCTTGACGTCGGCGATGCGGTCGACGAACTGCCGATAGCCCTTGTCGGTGGGTACCCGACCCGAACTGGTGTGGGGTTGGGCGATGTAGCCCTCGGCTTCGAGTACTGCCATGTCGTTTCGGACCGTGGCACTGGATACGCCGAGATTGTGTCGCTCGACCAGCGCGCGGGAGCCGACCGGTTCCTGAGTAGAGACGTAGTCCGCAACGATCGCGCGCAAAATCTCGAATCGTCTGTCTTCGGTGCTAGACAACTTCCGTCCCCTCCGATCCTCCGCTGCGGGCAGCTACGACGCCGCCACTATCGATCCATCGCTCGAGTCTAGTAGCCGCCGCACGATCACCGCCGAAAGGCCTTACTGTGGTCCGGTGGCCAACTCGACTTCGACGACGTACGACACATGATCTTCAAGGGTGTCAGGGACGGAAAGCCGTATCCGGATCACGGGCTCTCACTTCGAGACTGGGCCAGGATCCCGCCGCGTCAACTGCGTCTGGACGAGATCGTGACGACTACCAAGGTGCTCGAACTCGACCGGCTGCTCTCCGAGGATTCGACGTTCTACGGCGACCTGTTTCCGCATGCCGTGCACTACCGCGGAGTGGTTTATCTCGAGGACGGTCTGCACCGAGCCGTGCGGGCAGCGCTCCGGAGTCGGACCGTCCTGCATGCCCGCGTGTTCGATTACGACCTCCTCGGCGCCTGATCCCCTCCCCCGCCGAGATCGAAGTTGTGTAGCAATTCGGCGCGTTTTCGGGGCACAACCTCGATCTCGGCGGAACTAGGTCGCAATAGAGCGCACGACGGCGTCGGCGAGCAGGCGTCCGCGATCGGTCAGAACGAAGCGGTCCCCCTCAGCTGTCATCAGCCCATCGGCCACCACCTGCTCGGCGGCACGACGTTCGCTGTCGTCGAGAACCGCCGCCGGTAGCCCGGTCCGCAGCCGGATCCTGAGCATGAGCTCCTCGAGGTGCCGATCCTGCGCGGTGAGCAGTTCACTGCCCGCCACCGGGAATTCACCCGCCGCCAACTTCTCGGCATATCGAGCAGGATGCTTGACGTTCCAGAACCGCGTGCCACCGATGTGACTGTGCGCACCGGGGCCGGCACCCCACCAGTCACCGCCGTCCCAGTAGCCGACATTGTGCTTGCACTCGGCAGCTGAGTTCGCGGCCCAGTTCGACACCTCGTACCAGTGCAGACCCGCGCGTGCGAGCACCTCGTCGATGCGCTCGTACCTGCTTGCCAGCACGTCGTCGTCGGGCATGGGCAGTTCACCGCGCCGGACCTTACGAGCCATTGCGGTGCCGTCCTCGACGATGAGCGCGTACGCCGACACGTGATCGACGCCCGCATCCAAGACAGCGTCGAGCGACCGGTCGAGGTCCTTCGGACGTTCTCCAGGAGTTCCGTAGATCAAATCGAGGTTGACGTGATCGAAGCCTGCAGAACGCGCCTCCTTCGCTGCCTCGACGGCGCGTCCCGGTGTGTGCGTGCGATCGAGGACGGCAAGCACATGAGGCGCTGCCGACTGCATACCGAGGGAAATCCTTGTGAAACCGGCGCTGCGCAGGCGCTCGAAGAATGCCGGGGAGGTCGATTCCGGATTCGATTCCGTCGTCACCTCGGCACTCTCGCTCAGTCCGACGCTCTCGCGAACGGCGCCGAGTACATCGGCCAAGCCGTCCCCGCCGAGCAGCGACGGGGTTCCGCCGCCGACGAACACCGTGTCCGCGGTCGGGACGCGCCCGCCGCGCTGCTCCATCAACGCCGCTGCGGCGTCGAGCTCGCGGCGCAATCCCTCGAGCCACGACTGCGGGGAGGCGGACGTGCCCAGCTCACCGGCGGTGTAGGTGTTGAAGTCGCAGTACCCACATCGGGTGGCACAGAACGGCACGTGCACGTAGATCCCGAACGGACGCTGTCCTAGACCCTCGAACGCCTCGTCGGGCAGATCGAGCGTCTTCGATGGCTGCGCGTCGAGAAGGTTCACCGGATCAGTCTCCCAGAGCGCGCGCCTCTCCCGCGCCGTGCGGCCGTCCTCGGCTCTGCCAGCCTATTTACCGAAAAAATGGGGTAAATAGGCTCCCCGGGACGGACCAGGGCCGATGCCATGGCACAATGGTCGTCGTGACCGACTTCGGGATTAGACTTGTGGCGCGACGCCACGTCGATCTCAAGCGTGTCTGCAGCTCGTCGTGTCGATGCCGAATGAGCCTGTAGCCGAGCTTCGCGCCCGGCCCGCTCGATTCCGACCCCCTCAGAACCAACATCCGTCCGGATGCGTGTGCGAGTGATGAGTCTCATGCCCGCTCGACCGCGCGGAAGTACCCAAGATGCAGGAGCTACAGATGTCGTCGACCACCGACGCCTCCCAAGAAGCCGTAGAGGCGCCCGTCGCCCGTCGCGAGCGGACCGCACGGCCGACGAAACGCCGCGCCGAAGGCCAGTGGGCGCTCGGCTACCGAGAGCCCCTGAACGCCAACGAGCAGTCCAAGAAGGACGACAATCCGCTCAACGTGCGCGCCCGGATCGAGAATATCTACTCCAAACAGGGCTTCGACAGCATCGACAAGGGCGACCTGCGCGGCCGCTTCCGCTGGTGGGGCCTCTACACCCAGCGCGAGCAGGGGTACGACGGCACGTTCACGGGCGATGAGAACATCGACCTACTCGAAGCCAAGTACTTCATGATGCGCATCCGCTGCGACGCCGGAGCGCTGAACATCGAACAGTTCCGCACCCTCGCGGGTATCTCACAGGAGTTCGCGCGTGACACCGCGGACCTGTCGGATCGCGAGAACGTGCAGTACCACTGGATCGAGGTGGAGAACGTTCCCGAGATCTGGCGCCGCATCGAAGCCGTCGGCCTCAAGACGACCGAAGCATGCGGCGACTGCCCCCGCGTCGTCCTCGGATCGCCACTGGCCGGCGAGGCTGTCGACGAGATACTCGACCCGACCCCAGCCATCGACCAGATCGTCGAGCGCTACATCGGCAAACCCGAATACTCGAATCTGCCGCGCAAGTTCAAGACGGCCATCTCCGGTTTGCAGGACGTGGTACACGAGATCAACGACGTCGCATTCATCGGCGTGAACCATCCCGAACACGGCCCCGGGCTGGACCTGTGGGTCGGCGGCGGCTTGTCCACCAACCCGATGCTCGCGCAGCGCGTCGGGGTCTGGGTGCCACTCGAGGACGTGCCCGACGTGTGGGAAGGCGTCGTGTCGATCTTCCGGGACTACGGCTACCGTCGCCTGCGCACCAAGGCACGCCTGAAGTTCCTGATCAAGGATTGGGGCATCGAGAAGTTTCGGCAGGTACTCGAGGACGAGTACCTGCACCGCAAGCTGACCGACGGGCCCGCGCCCGAAAAGCCTGCTCGGCCACGTGATCACGTGGGCGTCCAGAAGCTCAAGAACGGCCTCAATGCCGTCGGTGTCGCCCCGATTGCGGGTCGGATATCGGGCACGATCATGGCCAAGATCGCCGACGCCGCCGAGAAAGCCGGCTCGGACCGCCTGCGCTTCACTCCGTACCAGAAGTTGATCGTGCTCGACGTTGCCGACGACAAGCTCGAAGAGCTCATCGCCGACCTGGATGCGCTGGGCCTGCCCGCTCGCCCGTCGCACTGGCGAAAAAATCTGATGGCGTGCAGTGGAATCGAGTTCTGCAAGCTCTCGTTCGCCGAAACCCGCAAGCGCTCGCAGGTCCTCGTTCCCGACCTCGAACAGCGCCTGGCAGATATCAACAACCAACTCGACGTACCGGTGACCATCAACATCAACGGGTGCCCCAACTCCTGCGCGCGGTCGCAGATCGCCGACATCGGATTCAAGGGCCAACTCGTCGACGACGGCGACGGGAATCAAGTCGAGGGCTTCCAGGTTCACTTGGGTGGCAGCCTCGGCCTGGACAGTGCGTTCGGCCGAAAGCTGCGACAGCACAAGGTGAACAGCACCGAGCTCGGTGACTACATCGAACGAGTGGTGCGCAATTTCGTCAAGAACAAGGACGAGGACGAGCGGTTCGCGCAATGGGCAGTACGAGCAGACGAGGCGGATTTGCGATGAACGCACAGAGTTCGACACGGATGGACCTCTCGGTGGAGGAACTGAAGGCGATCGCCGAACGAGGCGCCCGCGACCTGGACGGAGCGGGCGCGACCGACTTGCTGGAGTGGACCGAACGCGAGTTCGGTAAGCACTTCATCGTCGCGTCCAACATGCAAGATGCGGTGCTGGTTCACCTTGCCGCCCAAGTACATCCGGGCGTCGACGTCTTGTTCCTCGACACCGGCTACCACTTCGCCGAGACCATCGGAACTCGCGACGCCGTCGAGGCCGTCTACGGCGTCAACATCGTCAACGCACGCGCCGAACAGACCGTCGCCCAGCAGGACGTGGCAGAGGGCAAAGACCTGTTCGCACGCGAGCCCAACCGCTGCTGCGCGCTCCGCAAGGTCGCCCCCTTGAAGAAGGAACTGGCGAACTACAGCGCCTGGGTCACGGGCATCCGCCGCGTCGAAGCACCCACGCGCGCCAACGCGCCTCTCATCTCCTTCGACGACGCATTCGGGCTCGTGAAGATCAACCCGATCGCAGCCTGGTCGGATGACGACATGCAGCGCTATATCGACGAGCACTCCATTCTCGTCAACCCCCTCGTCGACGAGGGGTATCCATCGATCGGGTGCGCTCCGTGCACCGTCAAGCCAGCCCCCGGCGCCGATCCGCGCAGCGGCCGATGGGCCGGCAAAGCCAAGACCGAATGCGGATTGCACGCATCATGACAGTGGAAACGGACATCACCGTGACGACATCGACAGCGATCGACCCAGCGAGAACCCAGACACCAACGAACGGGGCGACTGTGACGACGGCAGGGCGGACCCTTCTCGACAGCGACCGCTTCGACACCCTCGACGCGCTCGAGTCCGAGGCCATCCACATCTTTCGCGAGGTGGCGGGCGAGTTCGAGCGCCCTGTCATCCTGTTCTCGGGCGGCAAGGATTCGACGGTGCTCCTGCACCTGGCCATCAAGGCGTTCTGGCCGGCTCCGCTGCCGTTCGCGCTCCTGCACGTCGACACCGGCCACAACCTGCAAGAAGTACTGGACTTCCGAGACCACGTCGTGGCGAAGTACAACCTGCGCCTGCACGTGGCCAAGGTCGAGGACTACCTCGCCGACGGTCGACTCACCGAACGTCCCGACGGCATTCGCAACCCACTTCAGACGGTTCCACTGCTCGACGCCATCTCGGAGAACCGTTTCGACGCCGTCTTCGGCGGCGCTCGCCGCGACGAGGAACGCGCACGCGCCAAGGAGCGAATCTTTTCCTTGCGCAACGCTTTCGGTCAGTGGGATCCGAAGAAGCAGCGCCCCGAACTGTGGAACCTGTACAACGGTAAGCACTCCCCCGGCGAGCAGGTGCGTGTCTTCCCGCTCAGCAACTTCACCGAACTCGACATCTGGCGCTACATCGCTCGCGACAACGTCGAACTCGCCAGCATCTACTACGCGCACCAGCGCCCCGTGTATCAACGCGACGGCATGTGGATGACCCCCGGTGTCTGGGGTGGTCCGACCGAATCGGAGGACCTGCAGACACTGTCCGTCCGCTACCGCACCGTCGGCGACGGCTCCACCACCGGAGCGGTCCTGTCCGAGGCCGCCGACAACGAAGCCATCCTCGCCGAGGTCGCTGCGTCCAGGCTCACCGAACGTGGAGCCACCCGAGGCGACGACCGCGTTTCCGAGGCCGCCATGGAAGACCGCAAGCGCGAAGGATACTTCTGATGAGCATTTCAACTTCTGCCCCCTCGCGTCATTCCGCAGGCTCACAGCTTCTGCGCTTGGCTACCGCCGGCAGTGTGGACGACGGCAAGTCCACCCTCGTCGGCCGCCTGCTGTACGACACCAAATCGGTTCTCGCCGACCAGATCGACGCAGTCACTCGCGCGTCGGTCGACCGGGGACTGAGCACTCCGGACCTGTCGCTACTGGTCGACGGTCTGCGCGCCGAACGCGAACAGGGCATCACGATCGACGTGGCCTACCGGTATTTCGCCACTCCCGCAAGATCGTTCGTACTCGCCGACACTCCGGGCCACGTGCAGTACACCCGCAACACGGTCTCCGGCGCGTCTACGGCCCAGCTGGTGATTCTCCTGGTCGACGCCCGGAAGGGTGTCATCACTCAGACTCGCCGACACGCCGCCGTGCTGGCGCTCCTCGGTGTACCCAGGCTGGTCTTGGCGGTCAACAAGATCGACCTCGTCGAGGACCCGGCTCGGGTGTTCGCCGACATCTCCGCCGAATTCAACTCACTCACCTCGTCCCTCGGCTGGGCCACCGAAGACGTCATCGAAATCCCTGTGTCGGCCCTGCACGGCGACAACGTCGCGGTCCGTTCCACCAACACCCCGTACTACGACGGGCCAACCCTCATCGAGCACCTGGAGTCGGTGCCGGTGGACGCCGAACCGCACCGTGTGGGTCTGCGTTTCCCGGTGCAGTACGTGATCCGTCCGCGCACTGCAGACTTCCCCGACTACCGCGGGTACGCGGGTCAGGTGGCCGCGGGAACCGTCTCCCCCGGTGACGAGGTCCTCGTCCTCCCGTCGGGAACACGCACGACGGTCGAACGCATCGACACCGCCGACGGCGAACTCGGCACGGCAAGTGCCGGCCGGAGCGTCACCCTCATCCTGGCCGACGACGTCGACGTCTCACGCGGCGATACCATCGTCTCTCCCTCCGATGCCCCGGACCCAATCGGTGAATTCGAGGCCACGGTCTGCTGGCTCGCCGAAAAGCCTCTGCGCCCCGGTGCACGGCTGCTCCTCAAGCACGGAACGCGAACCACCCAGGCCATCGTGGGTTCTCTCGTAGAAAAGTTCGACGAGCAGAACCTCACCGCTGAGCCGTCACCGGAGTCGTTGGAGCTCAACGACATCGGCCGGATATCGGTGCGTGTCGCGGAGCCGATCGTCGCCGACGACTATGCCGTCAACCGTCACACCGGCAGCTTCCTGCTCATCGACCCGGCGGGCGGAAACACTTTGGCCGCCGGTCTCGTCGGCGACGCCCTCTCGGCCGTCGAGCTCGGTATCCCAGAAGCCAGTACTGCAGAATCCGGTACTGCAGAGCCTGTATGAGCACTCTGATCGCCGTCGCCCATGGCAGTCGTGATCCGCGTTCGGCGCGGACCGTCGCCACCGTCGTCGATCGGATCCGTGCACGTAGGCCCGATCTGGACGTGCGGGTGGCGTTTCTGGACTTGTCCGAGCCGAGCGTCGAGGACGTTGTCGACGACGTCGTGGCTGGGGGCGCCGAGGCGGCTGTGATCGTCCCGCTGCTACTCGGAAGCGCGTTCCATGCGCGTGTGGATCTGCCGGCGATTGTCGACGCGGCGCGTCGGCGGCACCCGCGGTCGACCCTCGTCCAGAGCGAGGTTCTCGGCGATGATCGGCTTCTGGTGGATGCCCTTCGTGACCGGATACTGGAAGCGGGTGTCGAGTCGGACGATCCAGATATCGGTATCGCCGTCGCCGCCGTCGGATCATCGAGTGCACCCGCCAACCTCCGCGCGTGTGCGCTCGCCGAACGCGTCCGGTTCGGAACGTCATGGAGAGCTGCCGTGACGTGTTTCGCCACGGCGCCGAGTCCGGGCCCCGCCGAGTCGCTCACGCGGTTGAGAGCGGCGGGGGCTCGCACGCTCGTCGTCGCGCCATGGTTCCTCGCGCCCGGTCTGTTGACCGACCGCGTGTCCGGTGCCATCGATACTTACACCCGCGACGCACCTCTCACCGAGGTGCGTCTGGCCTCCGTTCTCGGGGACCATGCCCTCGTGGCCGAGGTGGTATCCAATCGCTACGACGCCGCAGTGCGTCGATTGCGTACACGGCGATCCGCCTGATCGAGTCCGATCTCGAGCTTGCAGTCAGTGTTCGTCCGCCGCGGAGGCAGCCTCTCCGAAGAAGGGCACCGGCCCATCGACCACCAAACGCACGGTGGATCCGATCGCGATGGAGCCGCTTCCAGTGACCCATGAGGTCACCGAGTCACCGGTCACAACGTGTCGGGAGGTGACAAGCGTGTAGGGACCGGCGAACTCCGTTGCGACGACGTGGAAGCTCCCGTTCGGGTCGATGACCGGCTCGAGCTGCTCCGGCCGCACCAACACCTGACCTCGCCCTGCAGCGCTCCCGACGACGGCGATGGTTCCGAGTACGGTTTCGGCCGCGGCCCCTGTGCGGTCCGCGTCGAGGAGGATCGATTCACCGACGAATGTACCGACGTCGATGGAACTCGGCAGGCGGTACAGCTGCTCCGGAGTAGCAGTCTGTGCAGCTCGGCCACCGAGCAGCACAGTGACGCGGTCTGCGGTGGTCATCGCCTCGGCGCGATCGTGTGTGACCAGCAGCGCGGGCGTCTTGCTCTCTTTCAGCAATGCTCGGACCTCCTGGCGGATTCCCACACGGAGGCCTGGATCGAGCGAGGCGAACGGCTCGTCCATCAGAATTACCGCGGGCTTCGGCGCGAGGGCGCGGGCCAGCGCGATACGTTGCTGCTGCCCGCCCGACATCTCGCTGGGCCTGGCATCGGTTGCCCCCGGCAACCCCACGAGCTCGAGCATGGCCTCGATCCGTGCACGCCGTTGTTTGCGATCCGCGATTCTCTTGTGCGGGAATGCTTTCACCAAGCCGAAGCCGATATTCTCCCCGACGCTCAGATGCGGAAACAGCCCACCTTCCTGAGGCATCAGACCGATCTTGCGATCCTCGGGAGCAATGTGGATCGATGCCGGCTCCGCCAACACCCGTTCATCGAGTTCCACTCGCCCTCGATCGATGCGGTGCAATCCCGCAATCGACCGCAGCAGGGTGGTTTTTCCGCAACCGGAAGGGCCGAGGATGGCGAGCATTTCCCCCGCAGCTAGATCCAGGTCGACACCGGAGAGAACCTCCCGGGCGCCGTAGGACGCGACTAGTCCGCGTACCGACAGCCCGTTCACAGCTGACCCGCCGGTACTGCAGCCACGTGACGCCGACGAATGGCACGATCGAGAACGAACGTCGGAACGGCAGAGACGAGAATGAGAGCGAATGCATAGGGTGCGGCTTCGCCGTACTTGAAAACCTGTGTGGTCGACCATAGTTCGGTGGCCAAGGTATCTACACCTCGTGGACGCAACAGCAACGTCGCCGGCAGTTCCTTGGCGACCGTGAGGAACACCAGGGCACCGCCCGCGGCGATTCCGGGCAGTGCGATTGGAAGGGTCACTCTCAGATCCGTTCTGGTACGGGAGCTTCCGAGCGAGCGCGAGACATCCTCGAGCACGAGGGGGCTCGCAGCGATTGCCGCTCGCGCAGAGCCGACGGCCAAGGGCAGGAACAACACAGCGTAGGCCAGAACAAGCAGTGCCGCGGTCTGGTAGATCGACGGCAGAAAGCGAATGCCCAGAAACACCACGGCCAGTCCGACGGTGATCCCCGGCAGACCGTGCGCAACGAAAGTGGACACCTCCGCGGCGCGTGCGAGTGGTGACGTGGATCGGGCCGCGTAGAGCGCGACGGGCAGGGCGATGATCACCACGAAAATGGCAGCGAAGGTAGAGAACCGCAGTGTCGCGAGCGTGGTCTCCAGCACGTCCCCCCAATCGATGGTGAAGCGCAACGAACGAACGAGCCAGCGAACGAGGCCGAGCAGCGGAACTGCAACCGCCATGGCGAACAGAACCGCGATCGCCGCAAGCGCGGGCAGCGTCCATCGCCCGAGCATGACCGGCTCCGCGGACCGCGGTGCGCCGGAACCGACCCGCGCGGTGGCTCCTCTTCGGGCGCGTCGTTCAGCGAGTGTCAGAACGAGGGCCATCAGCACGAGAACGGCACCGAGCACCGACGCCGCGGTTCGATCCAGACCGCCGCGATAGGCGCTGTAGATGCCCAGCGTGAAGGCGTCGTAGCGCATGAGGGCGACGGCCCCGAAGTCACTGATCGTGTAGAGCGAGACCAACAGCGCTCCCGCAGCTGCCGACGGTACGACGTGGCGTGCTTCCACCGTCAGAGCCGTACGGAGCGCGCTGCGGCCCAGCGTCCTCGACACCTCGGCTCGGCCCGGATCGGCCGAGGCGAACGCCGCCGCGACCGGGAGCATGACGAGCGGAAAACACGACATCGTCAACACCAGCGCAGCTCCCGCGAATCCGGCGAGCGCCGGGAATTCTGCTATCCACACGTACCCGGAGACGTAGGACGGTATGGCGAGTGGCGCGGTCAGTGCGATCGCGAAGAACGAGCGCCCCGGGAGATCGGTGCGCGTCACCGCCCACGCGGCGAGCATCCCCAGCACGAGACAGGCGATCGCGACCACCGATGTCAATGCCACCGTACGCAGAGCGAGGTCCGCTGTGCGCTGCCGAAAGAGCAGGCGCGCAGCCTTGTCCACCCCGCCGTCCAAGGATCGAATTCCGAGGTATACCAGTGGAGTCAGCGCACCCAGCGCTACGACGGACGCGGCAACCGCCAGCAGCGGACGGCCGCGAAACTGTGGACCCAACTAGATCATTCCGACCTCGGTGAGCAGCTTCTGGGTCTCCTCGAGCGAGGCCAGCCGGCCCAGGTCGATATCCGAGGCGCCGAGCTCGGTGAGCGGCGGCAGGTCGTAGTCGGATGTGACACCGTCGATGACCGGGTACTCGGCTGTCTCGTTCGCGAAGTACATCTGCGATTCCTCGGTCAGCAGCGACCGTACGAAATCCTGCGCAGCTTCTTGGTTGTCCGAGGCCGCGAGCACGCCGGCACCGGCGACGTTGACCAGCGCACCGGGATCACCGGGCTCGAAGTAGTGCAGCTCGATGGGTGCGTCGTCTCCGTTCTCTGCCTTGAACGGGTACCAGTAGTAGTGGTTGGTGAGCCCGGCGGCGACCTGGCCGTCGTTGACCGCGGTCATCAGCGGGCCGTTGCCCTCGAATGCCACCGGTTCGTTGGCGGCGAATGCCTCGAGCCACTCGCGGGCGCCGTCCTCACCGCGTTGCACTCGAAGCGCAGTGACGAAGGACTGGAACGAGGCGTTCGTCGGTGCATATCCGACCTGTCCGCGCCAGCGTGGGTCCAGCAGTCCGTCGATGCCGGTCGGCAGGTCCGCGGCCTCTACCTCGTCGGAGTTGTAGGCGAGTACGCGGGCGCGCGCCGAGGTGGCGACCCAGGTGCCGTCCGCGCCGCGGTACTGCTCGGGAACGAGCTCGAGGATGTCCTGCGGCAATGGCGCCAGTAGGCCGGCCTCGTCGAGTGCGCCCAGTGCGCCCGCGTCCTGGCCGTAGAACACGTCGGCCGGCGTCGCATCGCCCTCTTCGAGGATTTTGGCGGCCTGGGCGTTGGTGTTTCCGGAGTAGTCGACCTCGATCTCGCCACCGATTCGTTCGATGAGCGGGTCGACGAGATCCTCGTCGCGGCCGGAGTACACGACAACGGTGGACTCGGCTTCGGATGCCTCGGTCGCTTCGGAATCAGTGGACGAAGAACTGCAGGCGACCAGGCCTACGGCGAGGGTTGCACTGCACGAGAGCAGAGCCAGACGACGGGTGAGGTTCACGATTCTCCTGAAGGTCGAAAAGAAACCGACATAACAGAGAAAACATACACCCTTAGGCCAGCCTCAACTACATTGCCCTACCCTCAGTTCGATTCCGTCGAGCCACTGGGCGCAGCGATCCTGGGAATCCGCGTCGCTCGCACGTACACCGTGTCACCTGGATTCAACTGCAGTGCCTCACTGTCTCCGCGAGTGATCTGCGCGGTGAACTGTTCGCCTGTCGCCGAGTTCTCGAGCTCCACCTTCACCTCGAATCCGAGGTGAACGACGCGTTCGACGACGGCGCGGGTGACCCCGGCCGATCCCGCCGTGCCGTTCTCCTCCGCGAGCGCGAGCGAAGGATCGCGGCCCACCCGGATATCGTGCGGGCGCACGAGCAACCCGTTCAACCTGGCGACCTGCCCGAGAAACGACATCACGAAGTCGTTTCCCGGACGGTCGTAGAGATCCTCCGGTGTACCGACCTGCTCGATTCGTCCCTTGTTGAGCACGGCGATGCGATCGGCCACGTCCAGAGCTTCCTCCTGGTCATGTGTGACGAGAACCGTGGTGACATGCACTTCGTCGTGCAGGCGGCGCAACCAGCTGCGCAGATCCTCGCGGACCTTGGCATCGAGGGCGCCGAAGGGCTCGTCCAGAAGCAGAACCTGTGGGTCGACAGCGAGGGCCCGCGCCAGCGCCATACGTTGGCGCTGGCCACCGGACAGCTGCGCCGGAAAGCGGGCCTGAAATCCGGCTAGACCGACGATTTCCAACAGCTCGTCGACCTTGCGCTTGATCTCGGCCTTCGGCCGCTTTCTGATCTTGAGGCCGAATGCCACGTTGTCGCGCACGCTCAGGTGTTTGAAGGCCGCATAATGCTGGAAGACGAACCCGATCTCGCGGCGTTGCGGACTGATCCAGGTCACATCCTGTCCCGCCAAGATCACCTGTCCGGAATCGAGTTGCTCGAGGCCTGCTATCGACCGGAGCAGCGTGGACTTACCGGAGCCGCTTGGCCCGAGCAGCGCAGTCAGTGACCCCTTCGGGATGTCGATGCTGACATTGTCGAGGGCCGCGAAATCGCCGTAGTTCTTGTTGGCGCCGACGACCGAGATCTCGATCTCGCCGGAGGTTCGTGCGGTCATTGATTCGTCCTCTTCTTGTCGAGGGCAGTCATCAGCAGCAACACGATGACGGCGATGGCCATGAGCAGGGTGGACGCGGCATACGCCCCCTGCTGGTTGAAGTCCTCGTACCGCGAGCTGACCAGGAGCGTCAGCGTCTGCGATATCCCGGGCAGGTTGGTCGAGACCATGATGACGGCGCCGAACTCGCCGAGCGAGCGAGCCACCGTCAGGACGATTCCGTAGGTCAGACCCCATCGAATAGCGGGGAGGGTGATGCGGAAGAACGTCTGCAACGAGGATGCGCCGAGTGTCGAGGCCGCCTCTTCTTGCTCCTCGCCGATCTCGTACAACACGGGTTCGACTTCACGAACGACGAACGGAAGGGTGACGAAGATGGTGGCGATCACCATGCCGGGCAGCGCGAAAATGACCGTGAAGCCAAGGCTCTCGAGCCCCCCGAACCACCCGTTCGCACCCCACAGCAAGATCAGTGCGACGCCGATGACGATGGGCGACACCGCGAACGGCAGGTCGACGATGGCCTCGACGATGCCTTTGCCCCGGAACCGACCTCGCACGAGCGCCAGCGCGGTGATGACCCCGAAAACCACATTGAGGGGCACGACGATCGCGACGATCAGGAGCGAGAGCTGCAGCGCCGATTGCGCCGCCGGGGTCGTGATCAGACCCCAGAACTCCAGGAAACCGTTCTCGAACGTGCGGTAGAGGATGGCGCCGAGCGGAAACAGCACCAGCACGGCGAGATACAGCAGCGCGGCCGCGCGCAGGGAAAGCTTGACCGGCAATCCGATCTTCATCGAATCTGCTCCTCTCGGCGAGCCAGACGATTGCCGACGATGCGAAGGACGAAGAGCACGACGAAAGCCAACGCAAGCAACACCACTGAGATGGCTGCCGCTTCCGTCGCCTGGTCGTACTCGATCAGTTCCCGGATGTACTGCGACGCGATCTGTGTTTCTCCGGGAATATTGCCGCCGATGAGGACCACCGATCCGAACTCACCGATGGCCCGGGCGAACGCCAACCCGGCACCGCTGAGGATGGCGGGCAAGAGGACCGGCAGCACGATCGACCGGAAGATGGTCCAGTTGTTCGCCCCCAGCGACGCGGCTGCCTCCTCGACCTCGCGGTCGAGTTCGATGAGCACAGGCTGCACCGCACGCACCACGAACGGCAGGGTCACGAAGAGCAGGGCTACCACAACAGCCGGCTTGGTGGCGTTGAAGACCAGACCGATCGGACTACCCGGACCGTACAGAGACAACAGGACCAGACTCGCCACGATGGTCGGCAGCGCGAACGGGAGATCGATGATCGCGTTGACGAACCGCTTACCGGGAAACTCGTCACGCACGAGCACCCACGCGATGAGCGTGCCGAACACGAGGTTGATCACGGCTGCAGCGGCCGACACCTCCAGTGTCACCTTGAACGTCGCGAGCGCGCGGGGGGATGTCACTGCGTCCCAGAATCCACCGAGACCGGCGTCGAACGAGGTGACCGTCAGCGCCGCGAGCGGCAGCAGAACGATGACGCTCAGCCACAGAACCGCGACGCCGAGACCGAGCGGACCCACCGAACCTGGCCCACGGAATTTGCGCCCCGTCGTCGGCGCGGGGTGCCGATTTTTCGGTTCAGTGGCCATCAGCGGGTGCTTTCTTCGTAGATGACCGTGATGGCCCCGTTCTCGCCGAACAGTTCGTCGTCGATCGTCGTCCAGCCGCCGAGATCGTCGATCGTGTACAGGTTCTCCGGGGTGTGGAAGATGTCGGAGTACTCCGCTGCGATGGCGGGGTCGACGGGCCGAAAGCCGGAGTCGGCCCAAACTCGCTGACCCTGCTCGGTGTAAAGGTAGTCGTTGAGTTCGTTGGCCTTGTCGAGTTGGGAACTCGTGTTCACCACCGCCACCGGGTTGTCGATTCTGAACGTGTCCGCGAGGTCGACATGTTCGACATTCTGGCCCATCTCCTCGATCAGGAGGGCTTCGTTCTCATAGCTCAACAGCACATCTCCCTGCCCCTGCAGAAATGCCTCCGTTGCGGCGCGGCCGGATTCGGGTTGCACCGGGAAATGCTCGGACACCAATTCCTCGACGTACGCCAGACCCGCTGCTCGGTCCTGCCCGCCGTTGCTCTTGGCGGCGTACGGAGCGAGCAGATTCCATTTGGCCGATCCGGAGCTCAGTGGGCTGGGGCTGATCACCTCGATGCCCGGCTCGAGCAGATCGTCCCACGTCTGTATGTTCTTGGGGTTGCCCTCGCGGACCACCAACGTCACCACGGATCCGAAAGGTACTCCGCCGTAGGCATTCTGGTTCCAGTCCTCGTCCACCTTCCCGGCGTCGACCAGGCGGGTCATATCGGGCTCGACCGAGAAGTTGACAATGTCGGCGGGCGCACCGTCGACGACCTTGCGCGACTGATTTCCGGACGGTCCGTAGTCGCCGTTGATCGAGCTTTCTTCGCTGTCCCCACCGGCACCGAACGCCACGGCGATCGCGTCCCACCCATTCTTCGGCACCGCATAGGCGACCAGAATCAGACCCTCACCGTCGCTTGTCGGCGATTCTCCGCCCACGACGTCACTCGAACCTCCCGCACACGCGCCGAGAACGAGGCTGCATACAACGGCGATCGTGGTGACCAGGTATCGAGAGTTGCGCCTCATCGAGAAGTGCCTTTCGTCATCGGAAGTGAACTACGATCGAAGCAGAGCACATCGGCACCCTGCATCATTCGATTTCCGAGCGCACCGGTGCGACCTCGCGCGAAGCGTGTTGCATGCGAGGCGCAGATCGATGCCGGACCGGTCACGGTGCGCGTTTCACGTCGGAGACGGGGCAGCGTGGCCTGGTGGGCAGCCGGGCGCTAGGAGATGGATCGACAACAGTCGATATCAGCAACCGCGAGCATGCCGACTGCGATCAACGCCAGTTCATGGCGGACCCGGTAGGCGGCAGCGGCAGACACGGAGCAAAATCTAGCAGAGTGGCGCGGCCGGACCCAATCACGCGGCCGACGAACCGCTCGCGCTACCGGGTGAAGAACCAGGCGAGCACGACGAGCACGAGCAGTGCGATCAGCGCGAGGGTGACTCTCGACTTGGGCATCAGCGACCTTCCGTAGGCGGTACGTCAGATGCGGGCGAGACCGCATCGCTCTCGGGGCGCGCATCGCGTCCGAGAACGCGGAGAATTTCGGCGAGCACGTGATCGAACAATCGGGACAAACCGAAGGCGATGGGAACCACCACGAGCAGCACGACGATCGACTGCGGGATGAAAGGCAGCCCGATGATCCACAGTTCCACCCCGTCCCACCACGTCGCGATCGCATTCACGCTCTCACCCTAACGGTGCGCCACACCGACAACAGCCAGCGGTCGACGGGTCAGCAGTGGACGGCGGGCAGTTCGGCACCGATGATTGACCGATGACTGCCTTCGAGGAGCCGGTGAACGTTGAACCCGTGCGCAGCGACGAGTTGCCGCCGCCCGACATGCGCGAACCCCAGGAAGAGCTGAAGGAGGGTGCGTTGACGAGCCTCGAGGCTCCGGTCACCGCCCCACTCTCCTATCGCAGCTCCTTTCCCCCGATCGACGACTACGCGTTCCTGTCCGATTGCGAGACGACGTGCCTCATCGCACGCAACGGCTCCGTCGAGTGGATGTGCATTCCCCGCGCAGACTCCCCCAGCATCTTCGGGGCAGTACTGGACCGCAGCGCCGGCCACTTCAGAGTGGGACCGTACGGCCACTCGGTTCCAGCGGCCCGCCGTTATCTCCCTGGCGGACTCATCGTCGAGACAACCTGGCAGACCGAGACGGGATGGCTCATCGTCCGCGACGCGCTCGTCATGGGACCGTGGCACAACACAGATCAGCGCTCACGCACGCACAAGCGTGCCCCGTCGGACTGGGACGCGGAACACATTCTTCTTCGAACGGTCAAGTGCGTCAGTGGCACCGTCGAACTCGAGTTGAGTTGCGAACCCGCCTTCGACTACCACCGTGCAACGGCGCAATGGGAATACACCGGCAAGGTGTACGAGGAGGCCACCGCGACCTGCGAGGCCAGTTCGATCGGTGATCAGCCATCGCTGAAGCTGACCACCAACCTTCGTATCGGCATCGAGGGTCGCGAAGCTCGCGCCCGAACGCGCCTGACCGAGGGCGACAACATCTTCGTCGCACTGTCGTGGTCCGAGCTACCGGCACCGCAGACATTCGAGGAGGCCTCGGAGAAGATGTGGCGTACCTCCGAGTGCTGGCGGCAGTGGATCACCATCGGCCGCTTCCCTGATCACCCGTGGCGCGGCTACCTGCAGCGCAGCGCTCTGACGCTGAAGGGTTTGACCTACGCCCCGACCGGAGCACTGCTCGCTGCGTCGACCACGTCTCTGCCGGAAACCCCTGGTGGAGAGCGTAATTGGGACTACCGGTTCACCTGGGTCCGCGATTCTACCTTTGCCCTGTGGGGCCTATACACGCTCGGACTGGACCGTGAGGCAAACGATTTCTTTTCCTTCATGTCTGATGTGTCGATGGCCGAGAACGGCGAGGCCAATCCCCTCCAGGTCATGTACGGCATCGGCGGCGAGAAGACTCTCGAAGAAACCGAGCTGTCACATCTGTCGGGCTATGACGGGGCGCGGCCGGTCCGCATCGGGAACGGGGCGTACAACCAAGAGCAGCACGACATCTGGGGAACGATGCTCGATTCGGTCTACCTGCACGTCCGCTCACGCGAGCACGTTCCGGAGTCGTTGTGGCCGCTGCTCAAGAGGCAGGTGGAGGAAGCGATCGCGAACTGGAGGAAACCGGACCGCGGGATCTGGGAAGTCCGCGGCGAGCCACAGCATTTCACCTCGTCGAAGGTCATGTGCTGGGTTGCCCTCGATCGTGGCGCGAAACTGGCAGCCATTCACGGTGAGAGCGACTACGCCATCAAGTGGGGCGGGATCGCCGACGAGATCAAGGAGGACATCCTCGCGAACGGCGTCGACAGCCGTGGCGTCTTCACACAGCGCTACGGGCATGATTCGCTGGATGCCTCGCTGCTGCTGGCGCCTCTACTACGGTTCCTTCCGGCCGACGATCCGCGCATCCGGGCAACTGTGCTCGCCATCGCCGACGAGTTGACGGTGGACGGTCTCGTTCTCCGATACAAGATCGAAACCACGGACGACGGTTTGGAAGGCGAGGAGGGCACGTTCACCATCTGTTCCTTCTGGCTGGTGTCGGCACTCGTCGAGATCGGTGAGCTGCCGCGTGCGAAGCATCTGTGCGAGCGCCTGCTCGGCTATGCGAGTCCGCTCAAGCTCTATGCGGAGGAAATCGACGTGCACACCGGGCGGCACCTCGGCAACTACCCGCAGGCCTTCACCCATCTGGCGCTGATCAATGCGGTCGTCCACGTCATCCGCGTAGAAGAAGCCCAGGCGACCGGCCACTTTCAGCCGGCCCACACCAACTGACACGCAGGACTGTCAGCGTCCGAGCTGTTGCGCCCACTCGGCCATCAGCTCGGACGCTGCTGCGTTGCGTGCCCGCGAGTGCCCGGTCCCGGCCCACATCGACAGCGCCGACGGATCCCCGGCGGCACCGGCTTTCGCCCGCATCGGGGCCGTCAAATAGTGCACATCCGGGTATGCCAGTGGCGCGTCCGCTCCGAATGTCTGCATGAACTCGTTCACCAGTCCGCGAGCCGGTCGGCCTGAAAAGGCGCGTGTGACTGCTGTTTCCGGATTCGCCGTGAGTTGCTCCCGATGCACTGGTCGGGTGCCGGCCTCGTGGGTGTCGAGGAATGCAGTGCCGAGTTGCGCGGCGTGCGCGGAGCCTCCGGCGAGGAGAGGCGCGATGTCGTGGCCGTCCATGAGTCCCCCCGCCGCGATCCGCGGCAGGTCGGAGGCCGAACGCACATCGGCGAGCAGGTCGATCAGCGATACCTCCGGCGCGGAGCCGTCGAAGCTGCCCCGGTGACCGCCTGCTTCGGGGCCCTGCACGATCAGCGCGTCGACGCCTGCGGCGTCCGCTTCCATTGCCTCGGCGCCGGAGGTGACCGTGCACCACACCTCGGTGCCGACCTGATGCAGCGCTTCGGTTTCGGCGGCGTCGAAGGTGCCGAACGTACTCGTTACGAGGGGGACGGGATGCTCGACCAACCAGGCGAACTTCTCCCGGTAGCGGTCATCGCGTCGAGGCATGTCACCTGGGGATACGTCGAACTTGCGGAACCACGGCGCCAGAGTGTGGGCGTAGGCGTCCACATCGGCCTCGGTGGGGTCGTCGGGAAGAAACAGATTGACGCCGAACGTGAGCTCCCGAAGCGAATCGATCTGGGCGGCGAAAGTCTCCATATCGAGCAGCGCACCGGCCAGCATCCCGAGGCCCCCGGCCCGCGTCACCGCAGCTGCAAGCTCTGGAGTCGACGGCCCCCCTGCCATCGGCGCACTGATGATCGGAACCGACAACTGGCTCAGAGTTCGCGTCGTCACCCGGTCAACCTACCTCGTCACTTCTTGGGTTTGTCAGTCGACGATTCGGACGAGAGCGCCGCGACGAAGGCTTCCTGCGGCACCTCCACGCGGCCGATCGTCTTCATCCGCTTCTTACCGGCCTTCTGCTTCTCGATCAGTTTCCGCTTGCGGCTGATGTCGCCGCCATAGCACTTGGCGAGGACGTCCTTGCGGATCGCACGGATGTTCTCGCGGGCAATGATTCGCGAACCGATGGCAGCCTGGATCGGCACCTCGAACTGTTGACGGGGAATGAGTTCCTTGAGCTTGGTCGTCATCTTGTTGCCGTAGGCGGCAGCGGCGTCCTTGTGCACGATCGCCGAGAACGCATCGACCGCTTCCCCCTGCAGCAGGATGTCCACCTTGACGAGCGCGGCGCTCTGCTCGCCGATTTCCTCGTAGTCGAGGCTGGCGTACCCGCGGGTACGCGACTTCAAGATGTCGAAGAAGTCGAAGATGATCTCGGCCATGGGGATCGTGTAGCGCAGTTCCACGCGAGTCTCGGACAGGTAGTCCATGCCACCGAGTTCGCCGCGTCGCGCCTGACACAGCTCCATGATCGATCCGATGAACTCGCTCGGCGAAATGATGGTGCACTTGACCATCGGCTCGAACACATCGCGGGGTTTGCCCTCGGGCCAGTAGGACGGGTTGGTGACCACGTGCTCGGAACCGTCCTCCATTTCCACGCGGTACACCACGTTGGGGGAGGTCGAGATCAGATCGAGGTCGAACTCGCGCTCGAGGCGCTCGCGCGTGATCTCCATGTGCAGCAGCCCGAGGAACCCGCAGCGAAACCCGAACCCCAACGCGACCGAGGTTTCCGGTTCGTACGTCAGCGCTGCATCGTTGAGCTGCAGCTTCTCCAGCGCGTCGCGCAGATCCGGGTAGTCCGAGCCGTCGAGTGGGTACAGGCCGGAGTAGACCATCGGCCGCGGCTCGCGGTAACCCGTCAACGGTTCGGTTGCACCCTTGCGCGCGGTGGTCACCGTATCGCCGACCTTCGACTGGCGAACGTCCTTGACACCGGTGATGAGGTACCCGACCTCGCCGACGCCGAGACCCTTGGTCGCTTTCGGGTCGGGCGAGACGATGCCGACTTCGAGGAGTTCGTGTGTCGACCCGGTCGACATCATGGTGACTTTCTCACGCGGATTCAGCGCCCCGTCGACCACACGAACATAGGTGACGACGCCACGATAGGTGTCGTAGACGGAGTCGAAGATCATCGCGCGAGCCGGGCCGTCGGCGTTGCCGACCGGTGCCGGCACGAGCTTGACCACTTCGTTGAGCAGCTCCTCGACCCCGACACCGGTCTTGCCGGATACGCGCAATACGTCACCGGGTTCGCAGCCGATGATGTGCGCGATCTCGGCGGCGTAGCGGTCCGGGTCCGCGGCAGGCAGGTCGATCTTGTTCAGTACCGGGATGATCGTCAGCTCTTTGTCGAGCGCCAGATAGAGATTTGCCAGTGTCTGAGCTTCGATGCCTTGCGCGGCGTCGACCAACAGAACCGCACCCTCACACGCTTCGAGGGCACGCGAGACCTCGTAGGTGAAGTCGACGTGGCCGGGCGTGTCGATGAGGTGCAGGACGAATTCTTCGCCGTCGACCACCCAGGGCAGCCGGACGTTCTGGGCCTTGATGGTGATGCCGCGCTCGCGCTCGATGTCCATGCGGTCGAGGTACTGGGCCCGCATCGACCGGTCGTCGACGACGCCCGTGAGTTGCAGCATCCGGTCTGCCAGCGTCGACTTACCGTGGTCGATGTGGGCAATGATGCAGAAGTTCCTGATCCGAGAGGGATCGGTGAACGTCGTGTCGGCGAAGCTGGTAATGGGACACTCCTGAGCTATGAACGATATGGGTGATGCAACAGCACGTCAAGCGATAGTCTACTGTCGCATCTCTCGCGATCGCGAAGGCTCCGGCCTGGGCGTGGACAGGCAAGAAACGGACTGTCGTGAACTAGCCGAACGACTGGGCTGGACAGTGGTCCGAGTAGAGACCGACAACGACATTTCGGCGGCGTCGGGCAAGAGTCGACCAGGCTACCTCGCAACTCTAGCGGCCGTTCAAAACGGCGTAGCGAATGCCATCGTCGCCTGGCACACCGACCGACTGCACCGGCAGCCGATCGAGCTCGAGTCCTTCATCGAAGTCATCGAGAAACATGGCGTCGCAATTCAAACCGTCCGTGCAGGGATTCTCGATCTGTCGACTCCGTCGGGCCAGATGGTCGCACGTGTTCTCGGCGCGACTGCGCGCCACGAAGTAGACCAGACCCGCGGACGTATCCGAAGACAGAAGTTGCAGGCCGCTCTCGACGGCAAGTACCGCGGCGGGCCCCGGCCGTTCGGGTACGAACGCGGCGGGATGATCGTGCGCGAGTCGGAAGCGGAGTTGGTCCGCGGCGCGATCAAGCGCGTCCTCGCGGGAACCTCGCTCCGCTCACTCGTCGTGCGGTGGTCCGAAGAAGGCGTGGTGTCCTCGCTCGGCAAACCGTTCACCGTGACCGGTCTCCGCACGCTGCTCATGCGATGGCGCAACGCGGGGCGTATCGAGCGTCATGGCGTACTGCTTGACGGCAAGGCGCAATGGCCCCCGCTGGTGTCGGAGGACGAGCTGCGCGCGGTCCGATCCGTCCTCAACGATTCCTCGCGCCGGACGACTCTCAAGCGACAGCGGCAATGGCTCGGAAGCGGCGTCTATCGCTGCATCTGCGGTTCGACGATGCGTTCTTCCGGTACCGGGCGGACGGCAAAAGGTCAGCGACGAACTGTCTACCGCTGCAGATGGGCCACACAACACCCCGGGCAAGGCGAGCACTCGAGCCGAGGAGCCGAGGCAACGGATCTATTCGTCGAGACCGCGGTCGTCGAGCGGCTGCAGCAACCGGAGGCGGTCAAATTGTTCGTTCCCGACGGCGTCGACGTCGGCGAGCTCCGGCTCCAGCGAGATGTACTCGGAGGTCGCTTGACCGAGGTCGCCGACATGTTCGCGACCGGCGCAGTCACTTCGGACCAGCTACGCACCATCACCGCTCGACTCACCACTGAGCGAGACGCAATAGACAGCGAACTCTCGAGGGTTCGCGCAAGCGGCGACCTCGCCGACATCGTCCTGTCCGAGAACATCGCCGAACGCTGGGCGAACGACCTCGACCTCGACGTCCGAGCGCGCATCGTCGATGCCATGGCCACCGTGACCATTTTGCCCGGTAATACCCGCGGGCCGGCAGGCGGCTACTTCAACGAGGACCTGGTCCGGATCGACTGGAACTGATCGCCCCGAAAGATGTAAGTATCGAGACTCGACTCGTTCCGAAATCTGTTGTAAGACTTGCGACTTGAGCTTCACAAGCTTGCACAGTCAGCGGTCCTCGAAGTACTGTCTGTCCTATCAACCGAAGCGCCGAACATCGATCGCGCTTCGTTCGGCAGACCACAGTGGAGCGAAACCGACATGACACAAGCAACCGAACCGACAGGGATGCTGTCCACCACATTTTTCGATCGATTCCCGCAGGGTGAGCACGTCACCCATGACGAGCATGTACGGGTGTTCTGGGGTTCTCCGAGCATCAAGAGCACAGAACTTGCAGTCGAGTACCTGATGACCGCCAGAGGGGTACCGGTCACCAAGGGCATCATCACCAGCGCGGTCCGCAACGGAGAGCTCACCGCCTACCGGATCGGCCCCAGCAACCTCTACCGCCCCGCTGATCTGGACACTTGGCTCGAATCACGCAAGGTCGGAGCATGACCGACGACGAGCGGCAGCGGATCGTCGAGGCAGGTAGGCGTGCAGCCGCCGGCGCACCAACCCCATGACGGAGTCCGCCGCGAAGATCATTCGCGAGGCGCTATCGGACAAAAACCGATCAGTGTCAGGCGAGGTCGAAACGGCCGATGAGCAGAGAAACGCGGTCAGGGCCCGTCGAGCCAGCGACTAACCACCACCACCACCACCGAAAAGGCGTGACATCAGACATGCATCCACAACACACATGCCGAGCAAAAAGGAAGCGCCATGGAAACGAGAGTCCACGCCGGACATAGAAAATCCCGCGCACCGGGAGGAACGCGGGATCATCTGAACGCCACAGGAGACGTCGCTTACCACCACAGCAAGCTTTCAAGCGACTCGAATGTTACCACCGCGCAGCCACATAGCGCCACAGCCACAATAGACTCGTTGATCGAAGACATCTCTCGTCTCGAACGACCAAACACTGAAACTATTGAGCGCAAGAGGTTTTCGTGGCTATCGCCCGCAGCGGCCACGGAATTCTCCGCCGATTCGCGCACTTTCAATCGTCGCCAAGCCGAACTCAAGGCCGTCGAGGCTTTCTTCGCCGGCCTTCGGTGGACGACGCGAACAACGTGGTCGAGCGACCGTTTCGACATCACGCCGACGACCGAACTCTTGGTTCACCCCAGCGTTCGTAGCGGTGATGACGTCGGCGTCGTTCTCCGAGGACAGGGTTGGCGTTGCACACGCAACGGTAGTTGCGGCCACGAAGATCTCACAGGGCAACTGATGCGTAGAGGGACCGTCGAGATCGTCGATCTCGACGCAACCGTTGCGAAACTGTCGACCGGCACGTCGTGAAAACCCGCGAGGCCAAACTCGACGGGTACCGGGAATGGTGCATCGAGCAGGCCGAGAGGCAGGCAGCCGCATTGCCCCGCGCGGCGAGAGACCGCAGGTACCTCCGATTGGGGTCGGCCGAGAAGCCTGCTCTAGTTCGATCGGGAGCGTCATACCCGATCGATGATCCGCGGTGGTGGGTCGAAGACCGCTATTGCCACGACTTGCGTACCTGCTATCGGCTCATCGACACCATCCCCGACGCCCTGATCCTGAAGTTTCGGGACGGTGTAGTCGACACGTCGACCATCAAGCACGAGTTTCTGTTCTGGCTCGACGGCGATGACTTCCGCGCCGACCTGATCGAGACGTTTCGCGTCGAACTACTGAACGAGGACTTCTTCTGATGGCTACCAAGACTCGGCCGGCACGCCTGTCGCGCCAGCACGAGGGACAGGCGCGATGGGCGTACATGCTCGCCGAGAAGCATCCGAGCGATCTCCTGTACGTGAGCGGGATCGGCTGGCACTGGTACGACGGCGCACGGTGGGTCGAGGACGTCGACTCGGCACGAGCGAAACGTCTCGTTCTCGAATTGCTGAGGACAGGGCGCTCGGCCCCCTCCGTTGACAAGGATCTGTTGCGCGAGATCGTGGCGTGCGAGAAGGCGTCGGCGATCAATGGGATTCTCTCGCTCGCAGCAGCTCTCGAACAATTCCACACACCGGTCGACCAGCTCGACGCCGACCCGAACGCGCTCAACGTCGCCAACGGCACTCTCGACCTCCTGACTCTCGAACTTCGCCCGCACTCACCGGCCGACAGAATCACGAAGATCACCCGAGCCGCGTTCGATCCGAGCGCAAGTTCGGAACGCTGGGACCGATTTCTGCGGTCATCGCTGCCCGATTCCGACGTGCGCGACTTCTTGGCACGTTATGCCGGCCTCGCCCTTCTCGGCCGGGTCGTCGAGCACATTCTGGTCATCCTTATAGGCAAGGGACGCAACGGGAAAGGGGTGTTCTACACGACCGTCGGATTCGCTCTCGGCGACTATGCGGGCACACCGTCGCCGGACCTGTTCAACCGCGCCGACGGCACCCACAGCGCCCCCGAGATGGCCCTGATGGGCAAACGATGGGTTGCGGTGTCCGAGACGGGAGAAGAAGCAACACTGTCGGTCGCGACGACGAAGCGTTTGGTCGGCGGCGATCCGATTACGGCTCGACGTCTGTACGGGCACGAGGTCACATTCAATCCAAGCCACACGGCCGCAATGATCACCAACCACCTACCAAAGGTCAAAGGCGATGATCCTGCCATCTGGGAGCGGCTAAGGGTGGTCCCGTTCGAGGTAGTCATTCCCGAGAGCGAACGCCAGAAAGACTTGCCCGAGATGCTCGAGCTCGACGCGGACGCGGTGCTCGCCTGGGCCCTGCGCGGGTTGGCCGACTACCGGAAGCGGGGCGGTCTCGACGCCCCTGACGCCGTCTCGGCGGCGACCACGCGCTACCACCGAAACGAGGACGCGGTCACGCAGTTCGTCGAGCAGACGCTCGAAAAGGTCGAGCGGGGGAAGGTCGTGTTCGCCGTCGTGTACCTCCACTGGCAGAAGTGGGCCGCGCGGAATCAGAATCCGGATCTGACCAAGGCGAAGTTCTCAAACGCGTTGTCGGAGAGAGGTTTCGACGTCAGAAAGGGGGCCGGTAACAAGATCTACGTCCACGGATACGAGCTCGCGGTCTCCCCGTAGTGAACTAACTCCCACACACCCCCTGACCTGGGAATAGTTAGTCGAGTTAGTTTCAATACCCAACTTTCTCATATCCGCGTATAGGGGAAAAGGTACTTCTGAAACTAACTTGGCTAACTCTCCGCAGGTCACAGCGTCGCAGCGGTTAGTCGCAGACCTCGAAAAGCCGAAAAACGAGCACAAAACCACCCAAAACCAATGAAGGACTACACCATGAGCCAATCAAGAGCACGATCCGAAACACGTCGAGCGGCCCGCAGAGCCAAGGACGACGGCAGCGGGAAGCGCCCGAGTGGCGACCCCCTAGCGATCGTCCGGCGTGTCATCGACAGCGTCGTCGGTCTCGAGGTCGACCCGAACGGCGACACTGTCCCACTCGATCTGAGCGTCGACCAGTTGCTCGCCGTCGGACAGTTGGCCGCGAAGCTCGCCGAGATCCAGCAAACCGAGTATCGCGATGGCCTCGAGCTTGCACGACTCGCACTCGAACACCAGAACCCCAACGAGCCTGCACCGACCGGCGCAGGCAGCACAAACACCGAAGGAGACACGAAATGACGAACGCAAAGGACATCGAGTCGAACAACGCCGACCATCGGAGTGACGACGAACTGGTCCTCGCTCCGGGGACGACACGCCTACCCGGGTTCGGTACCCGTGAAGCCAACGAGATTGTCGGCACCACCGACGCCGAGAACCATCGTCAGGCCCTCGCCGAGAGGGCGGGCCGAGAGTCACGTCGAGCGGCCGAGCAGGACCGCGAACGGGCAAGCGGCATCGGTGTGTCGCCGACGCTCGACCACGAGTTCGGACAGCGACTCACCGACGGACTGCTGAAGGGCATCAGGCGCAACGCTGCGGCAGCGCGCAAGATCGAACATCGACTCGACGAGGAGTTCGAGCACCTGACGAGTCTCGCGGCCGGCCAGCGAGACGGTGAGCTGTTGGCAGCGGCATGGGACGCGGCACAGGCAAAAGCCAAGGTGCCAGGAATCATGGTTCCGGCTCTCGAGTTCGACCGATCGGCGATCCCGACGACTCACCCCATTGCTCGGCGCAAACTGCTTCTCGACAAGATGCACGGGCATTGGGCATTCGAGAACCGCGAAGCCGTCCTTGCGGTGTGGGTCGAAGTCGAGCAGGTTCTCGGCGAGGAGTCGACGTCGATCCTCGATGAATCGGTGCGCGCGTACCGATTGCTCATCGACGCAACCGGGGAAACCGACAACGCAAACGCAGTGATCGCCGACGGTCGACCTGACGTACTCGAGGCGTTCCAGCAGTGGCCGGGACTGGTCGAACGCTGGCGACAGGTCCAATGCGTTCGTCAGTGGCTAGCACTGGTCCAGAACAACGGCTTTCGGGAGGATCACCCCGAGTCGCTGATCCGGACCGACGCTCAGGTCATCGAGCAGGAAGTGTGGCGCAGCCAGTTCGTCGCCCAATGTGGCGTCCAGATCGCTCACGTCGACACCCCCGACAGTGCGTTGCAGTGGTTCGCAGACACACAAATGGTCGGTGAGCCCAACGGCTTCATCCATACACGCGGACCCGGCGAGGGTCTGCCCGTCAGTGCCGAGGAGCAGCAGCGATGACCGATCGTCGCCCCACAGGCCCCCGCAGCATGGGCGATCTTTTGGCACGCCAGCGAACGCGGGACGACACTCTCGCCGAGCTGGTCGAGCAGACGCATCCGACACCGACCGACGGCGTCACCGTGACGAGCACACCGGAAGGTCAAGCGGCTACAGCACTCGCCCGCGACCCCGACAAGCGTCGAGAACTGGACGAGGAGCGGCGACGGCAGCGAGATGCCGACAAGCCGATTCCGCGCGATCGCGGGGTCGGGAAGTATCTCCCCGAGGACCGACGAAAGCGCAAGGTCGAGGATTAGCAAGGTCGATTGCTCACCACCACCACCACCACCACCACGCGGTCGCGGTCCCATGAATTGCTGCTCGACTTCGACGCACTACCGATTGCTCGATCCTTGAACCTCGGCCGACGAATCAACAAGCTGCTCAAGTTCTTTACGATGCACAGCAGGCGTACCGGACCCTGACCGACGCGACCGACGCGACCGGCGAGACCGGCAACGCCGACCTTGTGATCGCGAACGGTCGGCCCGACACGCTTGCACGCGTCGAAACCGACACGCTCGAGCTGGAGACCTGGCAGACGCAGTTTGCCGGCCGTCGGATCGACGGCGATACCCCAGAAGCAGCGCTCGCGTGGTGCATCGAGACTTTCGACGACATGCACGCTGCACTCGGCCTGGCAGACGCAGACAACGCGTAGAGAACGAAAGCTGCTCAAGTACAGAACGAAAGGAATGCCCATGGACAGGCAGAGAGCAAACGTAGGCAAGGTCGGGGTGGCGCGGTACCTGACCGCCCCACCCGCGAACGCGTCGCAGGAACACCAAGAGCAGCAACGACAGCGCATTCAAGAGCGAGAACGGTCGGCATCGGTCGTGGTCGACGTCAGCTCGGCACACGGGAAGGAGCTTCGTCACCTCGCTCGGGACCCCGAAGCACGCAAGGCGAAGCTTGACGCCGAACGCGCAGAACGAGATCGGATCGACTCAGAGCGTGAGGCCGCACGGGTGCAGCGCGCGAAAGACGCTCTCGCACGACGGACCCCGATACCCAACCCGACGGCTCGAGGTATGGCTCGGTTACGCGCAAGGTGTCGCCGGCAGGGAGTAAGCCGTGACTCAGATCGACACAGGCTCATCGGCTTCGGCTGGCGAGGCCCCTGCGTCGTATCGGCGGTCCGAGGCCGGGAGCGCGACGATGAGCTGCGCTTACGGCCACGCCGAGGGTAGGGGTGGGAGCCCCCTCCCACCCTCGCGCAGCGGGGGCAGCCAGGTACTGCCTTTCCTGCTGTGTACGGGGCGAAATGTATCGAATTTCGGGCAATTTTGGGGCGCATGAGAGGGCTTGAGCAGCGCAAACACGCCCAAACTGGGGTTTGACGTACCCCTGCACTCGACATGGAGTAGATCGAATGCATGTTCCCCTAGTCCAAAGCGGCTTGCGCTCAACGAATTACGAGGCAGTCGTCGACAACATTAGACAGATCGCCGTATGGCGTACGAGTATTGACCTCTCATCGTTCACCAGCAGGAAGAGGCACACCATGGCAGCGATTACGCCCGCATACCCCGTCGAGACAGCCACCCAGGAGCAGCATCTGGAGATGGCCAAGATCTCTCTCGCCAATGCGTACAAGCACGCAAATGTGACCGATATCGTCGATAGCGTGTTTTGGCGCGAGGTTGCTGGACTGCATTCATTCCTCGCTGGGCCGAGCTGAGCGCGTGTTCACGGACGTGGAGATGGCGAAGTGGCTCGTCGCCGAGCGAGACCACCGAATCGACGAGCTCAACGCCACCGTGCTCGACCGAGACGACCTCCTGGACGGCCTCCGCAGTCAGGTTGTCGATGCGGCAATCGACCGCGTACTGGATGCGTCCGGCATCAAGCGCGAGCACACCGCGGACCTGCTCGATGCGGTAGATCGCACCAAGCTTCTCCGATCGGACGGGACGGTCGACGTCGAACGCGTTCAGTCGGTTATCGGCACCCTGGCCTCGAGCCCTGCTCGCGAGCACAGGCCACCCCCGCGGACGGCGGACCGTGCACTGAACCGCGGTCAAGGCCGCTACCTCGAAAGGGAGTCGTGAAGTGGCCGAATCAAGCGACTCCATACGCGGCTTCTACGAGTCGAAGGCAGCCGAGGCCAAAATTGTGCTTGAGGCCGACGATCTCGCGCTCATTTCAGACCTGCAAGCCACGACCGACGACATCGCTGCGCTCGATGCGTGTCTCGCGGCGGAGGGGCGAATGATCACGTCGAAGTCCGGCACGATCAAGAGCCATCCGGCGCTAGCCGCCGTTCGACAACATCGACTCGCGCGAGCTCGGCTGGCAGCTCATATCGACTCGCGGATCCTGGCCGCGAAAGCAGGGGCTACCGTTCCTGGTGGTGGGCAGACTGGCGTCCGCGGAATCTACACCGGCGACGGTTCCCAAAACCAGGAACGGAACGGCGAGCGCGGTTCTCGCCGCGGAGTCGGCCGGGTGGCGCGCCCCCGGGCGGGTCGGGGTCTCTGATGGCGCGCTTGGCGACACCCGACGAAGTGAATGCGCTCGGACGCTCGAATCCGCTTTCCTTTGCCAACGTCCCAAAAGAACTGCGCCCGTCCGGATGGCGATACTGGGCCGAACGAGTCACCGAAGCCCAGTTGAGAGAAGCGCTCGCCGGAGGAGTAGACCGGTCGCGCGCGGTCGAGATGGCGGCGGGCGAACTACAGAGCGAGGGTTATACGCGGTGGCTCGACGATCACGATCTGTTGTCGGACGCAGGTCGCCCCGTCCGCGGATGGTCATCGACTGCGCTCGCTCGGTGGGAGGAATCAACGTGACGTTGCAAGTGCCGGCCCGGTGCCATATCGGCCACCACCTCGAACCGCGGACTGTCTATGTCAGGCACACCGGAGCCACAGCGTCACGGTCGGGCCTGACACCCGTCGGTTGGGAGTGCGTCGTGTGCGTTCGAGTTGCCTGCTGGCGGGCACAATTCCCGAATCAAACGGTGCCAGCTGAGCTACTCGAGCCCGAGAGCTACAAGCGACAGCTCGAAGGCGTCTTCAGGTCCCGGATGCCGAAATTTACTAGCGCCGTTGACTTTCAATCGGGATGGCAGTTCTCGGACCCCGACTCGACACCTGCAGAGCGTGCCGAGCGGCAGCGCACAGCCGCTGAGAACGAACGCCGAAAGGTTGCTCGACGTGAACGAGAGCAACAGGACGCCGAGGATCGTCGAGCTCGGGAGATCCGGCGCGAGCAGGCCGACGAATCCCTGCGGTCCATCCGCGCTCTGATGGGTGCCGCATCGTGATCGTCGTGCGGCTGTTCGGCGTCGAAGTGCTGGCCGTAGGCACTACCGAGCCAGACGGACCCGACCTGGACACTTTCGACAACACCGCTGGCAGCTTCGAGCTCGCGGAGGCAGAGCTTGCCGAACGAGACCACGATGTCTACCTCTCGAGCAAGCGGCAACGACCGGCCATCGTTGCCATCGGGTCGAGGTACCACCGCGCCGCTACGGCACCCCCGCGCGCCTTCGGATTCCGTCCGAAAGTGTAAGCATCAAGTCTCGATACTGTTGCGGCGCAATATGAGTCGAACAGTAAGATTCGACAAGACCTGCTCAATCGCCCTACTCTGATTCCAAAGGCACTCCCCGAGAAACCGGGGGTGCCTTTCGTCTTTTCAAGGGAGGGTGACCGGTGGCTGGTCGGACTTACATCGCGGGCCAAGCAGCGGTCGTTTTGGTTCCTCACAGCGCCCAGTTCCACAACACTGCGCGTCGCGAGTTGGCGACACAGAAGCTCAGCACGGGTGTAAATCTCGTCGCCGACGCAAAGGGGTTTCGGGCCGACGCGCGCGAGCGACTCTCTCGCGGACCAAAACTCACTCACAAGGTTCATCTCGTCGCCGACACCACCGGCTTCAAGCAGTCGGCTCAGGCGCGACTCGACGCGACCCGGCTCACCGTCAAGGTAGCCCCGAAGTTCGACTCGGCCTCACCGGAACTGACTCGACTCAAGACTCACCTCGAGTCGATGAAGTTGTCGGTCACCGTCAAGGTCAATCTCGACACGAATGGCTACGAGGCCAAGCTTGCGGCGCTCACCCGAACTCGAAATCAGCGGATCCGTGTCGACGTCGACCAGGATTCCATCGACGCGTTGCGTGAAGCGCTCGACGGGGTGTCTGCAACAGTCAACAACACCACCAACAACATCACTCGCATGGGCCGCAACGGCACCCGAGTGATGCGACCACTGCTCTACTCGTTCGTGGCCCTCGCGGCCGTGTCGCTCATCCCCCTGATCGGACAGTTGACGCAGGCGCTCGGCGTGATCGTCCTCATCCCGGCCATGGCCGCATCGGCCGTCGCGGGTCTGGCCGCGCTCGCCATCGGGTTCAGTGGGATCGGCAAGGCCTTCACTGCGAAAGCACCGAAGGTCACCGATACTGCCGGCGCACAGAACCGTCAGGCTTCGGCGCTTCGGAGCATGGCGGCAGCCGAGCGGAGCCTTGCCGGCGCTCAGCGTTCTGGGGTTTCCGCGCAGAAGCGTCTCAACGACGAACGCAAGATGGCGGTACGCCGACTCCGCGACATGAACGACGAGCTCGACTCCGCGGTCCTCAACGAGGAAGACGCGCGGATCGCGATCATCGAGGCGCAGAACGACCTCAACCAGGCATACATGGATGGCGACACTCTCGGCATCCGAAAAGGACAGAACGCCGTCCGGCAGGCCGAAGAGGGCCTCGACCAGATGATGAAGAAGAACCAGGACTTGCGAGCGGACGTCGAAGCCGCCAGCAAGGCCGGGGTCGAGGGTGACGAACAGGTGGTCGCCGCGAAGGAGGGGGTCCTCGACGCTCAAGAGGCCATCCTGTCGGCACAGGAGTCGTTGCTGGATGCGCAGGAAGCGTTCAACCAGTCGACACAGAGCGGCGTCGCTGCGATCGACGAGCTGGAAGAGGCGTTGGCGAACCTCTCGCCGAGCGCGCGTCTGTTCGTCGAGACCGTCCGCGGGATGTCTGCGGAGTGGCGAGACCTCCGGCTGGCAGTGCAGGAGTCGCTCTTCTCCGGCCTACACACCGAGATCCGTGAGCTCGCGGACCTGTACCTTCCGAGCCTGAAAGAGGGCCTCTCCGGGATCGCCACCGAGATCAACGGCGGTCTCAAGTACGCGCTCGATTCGCTCATGTCCGACGGGGCACGAGAGAACCTCGACAAGATCATGGAGATGACGCGGATCTCGATCGGTCCGCTGATCCAAGGACTCACCGATCTGGCGGGGGCGCTCGGAAACATCGCGACCGTCGGCTCCGAATTCCTGCCCGGAATCGCCGACAGTTTCGCGAACTCGATGGCCGAGTTCAAAGCCTGGACCGGATCGGACGACGGACAGAACAGGATCCGCGACTACATCGCGGAGTCGATCCGCACGTTCGACAAGGTGTGGGAGTTCCTCAAAGCCTTCAAGCGCGTGCTGGGAGGCATCTTCGCGACCTCCGACGAGGCCGGCGAGACCATGCTGCAGTCGCTCACCGACAGTATGAACAGCTTCGCCGATTGGATGGAGACCGCCGAAGGCCAGGCCCGAATGGGAGAGTTCTGGGAAGCGGTACGAGTCGCGATCACCGACATCATGAACATGATCGGCACAGCAATCAAGCTGGTCGACAAGATCGCAGCCATCATGGATCCGAAGCCATCGTCGAATCAGGGAATGCTCTCCAACGCCTTTGGCGGCAACAGCACGGCGCAGGAGCGAGGGGACGGTCTAGGGCGCATCCTGAGGAAGGCCAGTGGCGCTGACGTCGAAGGAGAAACCGGAACCGGAACCCTGTTCGGCCGACTCGGATCAATGGTTCCCGGGCTGGGACGATTCACCGCGAGCGGTGGGCAGTGGGTTGGCGACAAACTCGACCCCTTCATTCGAGGCCCTTTACGAGGCTGGCTCAGCGACACCTTCCTAGGCTCGGACAGCAACGTCCCGGACAACGTCTATGGCACCAATGGTGCGCCGAGGCAAGGCGTCGGCCAAGGACCGCGCGGTGCTCGCGACTACGAGACGTTGGCCAACCAACTCGAGGCTCCGAAGGACCTGTCCGGCTGGGACCGTTTTCGAGAGAAGGTCTCCGGACTCAAAGACACCGTGCTCGGCGAGAACAGCATGTCCGGATGGCTCACCTCACTCGGCGAGACGTTCGGAGGTCTTGGCGACAAGGTCGGTGGGGTCGGCGACACAATCGGCGACAAGCTCGGCGAAGTCAAGGACTGGCTCGGCGACCTCAAGGACAGCGCGATCGAGTCGCTCGGGAACATGGGAGGTTCGTTCAGCGGTCTCGGGACCAAGGTAGGCGATGTTCTCGGCGACATCATCAACGACAAGTTCCCCTGGCTGAGCACCGCGCTCGAGAACATGCGTGGCTGGTGGGAATCGGTGACGTCCGGAATCGGCACGACCTGGGCAACGCTCAAGGAAAAAGCCGCCGAGCCGATCAACTGGATCATCGACAACGTCATCAACGGCGCTCTCAAGAACGCGTGGAACGCCGTCGCAAAGGTCATCCCCGGGCTCAAGGAATGGGACGGCGTCGACAACGTCGGCGGCGGGTCCGTTCTGGATGCTCGAGGCAACGACGGCGGCGCAACCGGTTACTGGACCGGCGGCGTGGCCGGCGTCATGCCGGGGTACACCCCGGGCCGCGACCCGTTCACCATCGGAGTGTCCGGCGGCGAGGCTATCATGCGTCCCGAGTTCACCCGGGCCGTCGGCCCCGAGTGGGTCGACGACATGAACGTCGCTGCCAGACGCGGCGGGATGGCCGCCGTGAAGGATCGCATGGCGAACTACGCCTTCGGCGGCGTCGTCGACTCGTCGCTGTGGGACGCGGTATCCGGAGCGTTCCCGAACGCCACGTTGAACTCCGCATACCGACCCGGTCACAGCGGATACCACGGACGCGGCGGCGCAATCGACATCGGCGGCCCGATGCAGTCGGTCGCCGACTGGATCTTCCAGAAGTTCCCGAGTTCGGCGCAGCTCATCTGGGGACCGGGACCGCTCATCGCTGCCGGCAACACCGACCAGGCGTACGCGCAGAACTACTTCCGCGATGACCTGGCCGGCCACTTCGACCACGTTCACTGGGCATCGGACGTACCGGTCACCTCCGACGGCAAGATGGTTTCCGACGAGCGCGGCGGACTGCTGTCGACGATCGGCGGCGCGATTTCCGGGGCAGTCAGTTCCGGTCGCTCGCTCGCCGCAAGCGGTCTCAACACGGCGCTGTCCGGTATCGAGAACTCGATCCCCGATTTCGGCGGCTCGATGCTCGGATCGATCCCGAAGGACTTCTTCGGCGCGATGAAGACCGCCATGCTCGGCGCAGTGAGCGGGTCTAGTGGCGGCGGTGCCGGCGCGGACGCACCATGGCTGCCGTCGGCCGGTGCCGAGCAGTGGCGTCAGATGTTCGTCGACGCTTACAAGAACCAGGGCTACGACCCCTTGCCGGCCAAGATCGACGCATGGGTACGCCAGACGGACACCGAGTCTCACGGCGACCCGAACATCGCGCAGCAGATCGTCGACATCAACGGCACCGGTGAGGAAGCCGGCGTCGGTCTTGGTCAGATGATCCCGACGACGTGGCAGGCATATCGCGACCCGGCGCTGCCGGACAACCGTCGCGATCCGTGGGCCATGACGAACGCCATGGTCCGGTATGGCGAGCAGAAGTACGGCGACCAACTACTCAACATGATCGGGCAGGGGCACGGCTACGACCAGGGCGGTCTCGCCAACGCGATGGGCTTGCTGCCGAAGTACACCGTCGAGCCCGAGCGCGTCCTCTCCCCCGCGCAGACCGCGTCGTTCGAGAAGCTCATCCCGCTCCTTGAATTCATCCTGCCCAACCTCAAGCCTCCGGGTCAGAACGACCCGATTCCGGTCACGATCGCCGACACCGGCACGCTCAACGGACAGCCGTTGCAGGGTGCCACCGTCGGGCCGAACGGGGAGTACATCGCCGCACCCGGAGCAAGTACGCGAGGGCTCTACGACGTCGGCCCGAGGGGAACTGGCTACGAGAAGCCTGTCGCGTTCTCGACGACGCCAGCCGGGAAGACGGCGATGTCCCTCGCCGGCACCTTCGGATTCGGCAATCAGGCCGCGAAGCTGCAGAGCAAGGAAGAGCCGCTCATGCAGCTTGCCGGCGGAATCACCGGTGCCATGGCGGCGGCTGCAGGTGGTCCCGAAGCGTTCGCACTCCACGCGGCCAACACCAGCGCCGCAGCCGCGGCAAATATCGGCAAGAACTTCGCAGAGTACCTCCCGTCGGCCGCTGGCGGAATGGCCGAGTCTGCACTGTCGGCCATCGCCGGACCGCTCATCGGCACGGTCAACACCGGTATGAGCAAGAACGAGGTCATAACCACGATCGGCGACGCGACCAACAGGGCAATGCGACGCACCAACATTGGACGGAGAAGGGCGCAGTGACCCGCGGCGCGACACGCCCATTGCGTCTCGTGTCGCGCCGAAGCTGGCGTCACCTCCCCATAGGGTCTGCGCTAACCTGCACGTCGCACGCAGAACGGCCCCGCCTCAACCGGGAGATCAAGGGCTGGGCCGTTCTTCAAACATCGCGTCGATGCAGCCCGCGGTGTTGGTTACATCGTGCCCGACGCCGCGGGGCAACGCGAAAGCTTCGGACGCGCTACGCGCCGAATACAACCGCCGAGAGACCACCCATCGATCCGTTCGCGATGGGTTCGGGATCCGCGGGGGTCAGGGCACGCCCGAACTTCGCGTCGAGCTGTCGGTCGAGCTCGGCCGTTCGTTCGAGGTGTTCGGCGTACCCGGTACGGATCGCGAAAGTCAGTAGGTCGAACTCCTCACGGCTCAAGTTGACCGCGAGTGTCGACGTGAACTCGATCGAGACGTCGAAATCATCGAAGTGGACGACCGGCTCGAACTCGATTGCGTTCTCGGTGGTGGTGGTGTGTGCGAACATGCCTGGCCCTCTCCTGCGTGGGGATCTGCCTCAGAATCAGGAGTGTCTTATCGCAACCTTGTGTCGGCGAAGCTGGGCACTCGTATCCTTTGCTGGCGTCATAGCAGAATGCTGTCGGACTCGATGTCAATAGTCCCACGTCTGCGACCCGGCGTACTTAGCGCATCCGGTCGCGGGTCGCCCGCCGGCTCACCAGGACGTAGCGGCGTTGCGGATGAACACTGACTAAACTCCGTGTCCATGGCTGGCAAGTGGAGTACGTACGGGAAGCAATTCGGCATGGTCGCCCTGCGTGAGGGACCGAAACTGTTTCGCCAACTGCAGAGGTCCGGTGCCCTGCAAAAGGGCCTGGACGCAGTCACCGGCAAGTCCTCGACCGGGCCAGACGTTCCGGCCGGTCGGCCGGTCGCCTCACACACCGTGCCCACTGCCCAGCGGGCTCGACGCGTCGAGTACTCCCCCGACCTGGACGGTGAGGCCGACCCGGGCGAAATCGTCTGGACGTGGGTGGCATACGAGGAGGATCCAACCCAGGGCAAGGATCGGCCGGTACTCGTCGTCGGGCGTGACGGGCAGACGCTGCTGGGTCTGATGCTCTCCAGCCAAAGCGACCGTGACGGGGAGGCCAACTGGGTCTCGATCGGCTCGGGTTCGTGGGACAGCGCAGGACGCGCGAGCTGGATCCGTCTCGACCGCGTTCTCGACGTGCCCGAGAACGGAATCCGTCGCGAAGGCGCCATCCTCGCCAGAGGCAAGTTCGACGCCGTCGCGTCACGGCTACGTTCGGACTACAGCTGGTCCTAGGAGTCCATCCGGTTGTACCGACCGAACACCCCGCGGTAGGTCAGCGCACCGAGCGCCCCACCGATCAACGGGAAGACGATGAACAACCACACCTGGCCGAGCGCCCCCGGCTGCCACGGGGCGACGGCAAGGCTTCGTGCCGGGTTGACGGACGTGTTGTCGATCGGGATCGACACGAGGTGGATCGCCGCGAGAGTGAATCCGATCGAGACACCGGCCAGCGGGACATCGGAAATCTGGTCGGTGGAGGCGAGAACCACGAACACGAGCAACGCGGTGAGCAACACCTCGATCGCGATGGCGGCACCGATCCCGTAACCGTTCTCGAGCACGCCGCCGAGTGGACCCTTGATAGCCGACGGGCTGTGCTGGCCCCAACCATTGCCACCGAGCCCGTTCTCGGCGCGGTCGTACGACGGCAGCGAATTGGCCACGGCGAAGAGAACGGCGCCCGCAACGAGACCGCCGATCACCTGGGCGACGATGTAGAGACCGGCCTTCCCGGCGGACAACCTACCGAGCAGAGCCTGCCCGACGGTCACCGCCGGGTTGACGTGGCATCCGGAAATCGGCCCGATCGCGTACACCAGAAACAGAAGCGTCAAGCCGAAGGCCAGAGCCACCCCGAGATTGCCGACCTTGTCTCCGGCGAACACCGCCGTGCCGACGGCGACGAACACCAGAACGAACGTTCCTATCGCTTCTGCAATGTACTTCTTCGTTTCGGAGATGACTTCCGGTTCCACGTGCTCCTGTGCTGTCGACATGTGCCCGCCTCTGCTCGATGGTCTTCGAACGAAACCTGCCGAGCAGTACGTTACGCCAGGCGTGTGATCTCTACTACAACATCGAGTGCTGTCGACCCACCGCCGGAGAAGATGCCTTTGAGCGGCGGGACGTCTGCGTAGTCGCGACCGAGGCCCACCGACACGTGCTGCTCGTTGACCGCTATCGCGTTGGTGGGGTCGTACCCCCACCAGGCGCCGGTCCACGCCTCGACCCACGCGTGGGACTGCCCCTCGACCGAACTGCCGACCACGGCTTCCCGCGTCGGGTGCAGATAGCCCGACACGTACCGCGCGGGGATGCCGATGCTCCGCAACATCAGCAGCGTCAGGTGGGCGTAGTCCTGGCAGACGCCCTTCTGCTCACTCCACGCTTCCACGGCGGAGGTGTGCACACCCGTGGTGCCGGGCACGTAGGACATCTCCTGGTGCACCCAGTTGGCGATCTCCACCACGGACTCCTGTGGCGGCAACCCCTTGGACAGCTTTTTCGCCACCGCGGCGAGCTGTCGATTCTTCGGGACGTACGCCGAGTTGTCGAGAACCTCGTTGAAGCGGTCGACGATAGGTTCGCTCGCCAGTTCCTCCCACGATGCCGACTCCTCCGGAGGCGAGAACGGATCGGTCTCGACGACAGAGGATCCCGTCACCTCCAACTCCGTGTGCGGCGCGTGCAGGTCGAAGGCCGTCACAGCGGTGCCCCAGTAATCGGTGTACCGGTAACTGCGGGTCACGGGATTGGTTTCGACGCGGTTGAGAATGACGTTCTGACGATTGTCGCTGCGCGGGGTGAGACGGGCCTCGTTGTACGACGACGTCACCGGCGCGTCGTACTGATAGCCCGTGGTGTGGACAACGCGCATACGCCAGCTCACAATTCACCTTCCAGTTGGTCTTCGAATGCGCCGGAACCGGCGTCTGTCCACGCGACCCAGGGCGCGGCGTGGAAGTACTGCTTCGAAATCGCTTCACCGAGGTCGCGACACGTCTCCTGTAGCGAGAGCAGTCGTTCCTGCAGATCGTCCAACAACGCTCCGGGGCGCAGGAATTCGAGTTCGCTGCGTGCGCGACCCAAAAGGCGCTGCGCTTCCGCGCGCGCGCCGACGCGACTGTTCGGTTGATGGTCCAGTCGATCGAGGGATCGCTCCGCTTCACTGAGCGCGTAGAACACCGACCGCGGAAAGAGCCTGTCCAGCAACATGAACTCGAGCACGCGCTGAGCGTCGAGAGCCCCGCGATACGTGCGCAGGTACGTATCGTGCGCACCGGCCGAACGGAGCACCGTCACCCACGCCGGCGAGGAGGGTCGGTCGCCTGCGCGCGACAGCAGCAGGCGCACGGTCATGTCGATCCGCTCCACCGAGCGACCGAGAATGAGGAAGCGGTAGCCGTCGTCGTGGCTGAGCGTCGAATCGGCAAGCCCGGCGAACATGGCCGCGCGTTCCTCGATATAGCTGAAGAACTCGTGCGGGCCGGTGCGTTTGGACGCTCTGATGCTTTCGTTGAGACCGTTGTAGGTGGTGTTGAGGCATTCCCACATCTCACTGGAGGTGACCTCACGTGCACCGCGCGCGTTTTCGCGTGCGCTGGACAGTGAGTCGACGATCGATCCGCTTCCGTCGCGACTGAATGCGACGAGTTCGGTCAGCGACCACACATCGAGAGAGACGTCCGGCTCGTGCTTGAAGCCCAGCACCCTGAGCAGAACTCGAGAAATCTGATCCGGGTCCACGGTGGCGTCTTCGAGCAGTTGATGGACGGTCACATCCAGGATGCGAGCAGTGTCGTCTGCCCGCTCCACGTAACGCCCGATCCAGTAGAGCGATTCTGCGTTCCGAGCGAGCATCTAGTGTCCACCACCGTTCGCGAGCTGTTGCTGTTGCTGTTGCTGTTGTTGATCCATCGTCAGCTCGGGCCCCTGTTCCACACTGGGCGATTCCGGTGGCTCGCTGACGATCTCCTCACCGGCGAGCTCCTGCTCTTCCTGGGAGGTACGTGAGGCCAGTACCCACGTGTCCTTGCTGCCACCGCCTTGGCTCGAGTTCACCACGAGCGAGCCCTCGGGTAGCGCCACTCGGGTGAGTCCGCCTGGGAGAACCCACACGTCGTCTCCGTCGTTGACGGCGAAAGGCCGAAGGTCGACGTGCCGCGGAACCAGCCGGTCACCGATCTTGGTCGGCACGGTGGACAGCTGCACCACCGGCTGCGCGATCCACCCACGCGGGTCTGCCTTGATCTTCTTGGTGATGGTCGCGAGCTCTTTCGGCGAGGCATCGGGACCGAAGACGATGCCGTACCCGCCCGATCCTTCGACGGGCTTGATGACGAGTTCGTCGACCCGATCCAGGACTTCCTCGCACTCCGCGTCGAGCCAGCACCGGAAGGTGTCCACATTGGCGAGCTGCGGCTTCTCGTTCAAGTAGTAGTCGATGATGGTGGGCACGTAGGTGTAGACGAGTTTGTCGTCGCCGACGCCGTTGCCGACTGCACTGGAGATGACCACATTGCCGGCGCGCGCGGCGTTGACGATGCCTGCCACACCCAGCACCGAGTCAGGCCGGAACTGCATCGGATCGAGATAATCGTCGTCGATACGGCGATAGATGACGTCGACCTGGCGTTCGCCTTCGGTGGTACGCATGTAGACCACATTGTCGCGACAGAACAGGTCGCGGCCCTCGACCAACTCCACACCCATCAGCCGCGCCAGCAGCGAGTGTTCGAAGTAGGCGGAATTGGCCACGCCGGGGGTGAGCACGACCACGGTCGGGTCGGCCTCGTTGAGGGCAGCCGCAGCCCGGAGCGCCCGCAACAGATGCGAGGCGTAATCCCCCACTGCGCGCACGCGGTGCGAGGCGAACAGATCCGGGAAGACCCGGGCCATTGTGCGACGGTTCTCCATGACGTAGGAGACACCGGAGGGTGACCTGAGATTGTCCTCGAGTACCCGGAAGGTGCCTTGCGCGTCACGGATGAGGTCGATGCCGGCGACGTGAATTCGGACACCGTTGGGCGGCACGATGCCGATCGCTTCACGGTGAAAGTGTTGGCAGGAGGTCACCAGGCGCTTCGGCACCACACCGTCGCGCAGGATTTCTTGATCGCCGTAGATGTCGGCGAGGAACATCTCGAGCGCTTTGACTCGCTGTTTGATGCCCCGCTCGAGACGGGTCCATTCGCCCGCGGCGATGACGCGCGGTACCTGGTCCAGCGGGAACGGTCGTTCCTGGCCGGACAGCGAGAAGGTGATGCCCTGATCGATGAACGCGCGTCCGAGGGCGTCGGACCGCGCGTCGAGGTCTACGGGGCTGGCGGGCTCGAGTGCAGTGTGGATGCCCTTGTACGGCGAACGGGTCTTGCCGTCTGCGTCGAACATCTCGTCGAAGGCCAGACCGTATTTGCCGACATCCGAGTAGCCACTGAAAACACCGTCTGCCTGGGGTTTCTCGCGAGTTACCGGTTTCGATCTGCCAGATTTGGTCTTTGCTCGTTCGGAAGCTGCGGATCGCGGACTCATCCGAGTCATGTTGCTACAGGTGGGCCGGTCGGGCGCGCTGGACACGTTAATTTCTCGAGACGGACCGCATCTGTTCGCACCCGTCCCTCGGCCCGGCCCGAGCCGGGGGACGGCTGCTGACTGCCGGAATTGGGTTCTGCCCTGTGTACTGGTATTCTCGATCTTCGGCGCTGGGCTGTACAGCTCGGCAGCAGACTTCGGGCATTCCAGCATGGATCGCCCTGACCGGAATACCGACGAAGACAGAAGGATTTTACGCGTGGCCAACATCAAGTCCCAGAAGAAGCGGATTCTCACCAACGAGCGCAGCCGTCTGCGTAACCAGTCGGTGAAGTCCTCGCTGCGGACGATCATTCGCTCCTTCCGTGCTGCCGAAACTGCAGGCGACAAGGAAAAGGCATCCGCCATTCTCCTGACCGCAGGACGCCAGCTGGACAAGGCTGCCAGCAAGGGTGTCATCCACAAGAACCAGGCGGCCAACAAGAAGTCGGCTCTGGCTCTGGCAGTCAACAAGCTCTGAGGCTCACCTCTTCGAAAAACCCGCTCGGTTCACCGAGCGGGTTTTTTCGTGTTCACGCGCTGTCGGTCAGTTGCTCAGACCGGCCACGACCGAGACAGCGTTCTCGACGGCGTAGTCCGCGTCGGCGGCCTGCCCTTTCACGTCCGCATTGAGCTGCGACACGACACACAGGGCCCGTCCGATCGACTGGCCGGTCCACCCGCGCGCCTGGGCCTGTGCTTTCTTGATTTTCCACGGTGGCATACCGAGTTCGCTCGCCATCGCGAACGGGTCTCCCCGCCCCGCGGATCCGACCAGAGCGATGGTCCGAACCGCATCCGCAAGTGCGTCGGCGAGCAGTACGTGCGGAACTCCGCGGTGCATGGCCCAGCGCAGCGCTTCGAGTGCACCGGGCCGGTCCCCCGCTACCGCTCGGTCGGCCACGTCGAAACCGGAAACCTCGGCCTTGCCGGAGTAGTAGCGCCCCACCGCCGCCACGTCGACTTTGCCGCCGGTGTCGGCCACCAATTGCGAGCAGGCTGCGGCCAGTTCGCGTAGCTCCGAACCAACGGCCTCGACGACGGCCTCCACCACGTCCCCGCCGACTCGAACCCCGGCTGCGCTGAATTCGCGGCGAACGAACTCCACGCGTTCGGCCGACTTGGTGAGCTTGGCGCACTCGTGGGTGACGGCCCCTGCCTTCTGCAGCGCACCGACCATCGCCTTGGCGCGGCCACCCCCGGAATGCATGATGACGAGCACCGCGCCCTCCGGCGGGTCCGCGGCCGCGTCGAGGACCAGAGCTACCGCGTCCTTGCCTGCTTCTGCAGCAGCTTCGAGCACCACCACCCGGTCCTCGGCGAACAACGACGGGCTGAGCAGCTCTAGGAGTTCCGGTGCGCTCGCGTCACCGGTCCGCAGTTTCGTCACCGGCAGGTCCTCGGCCCCGGGCGCAGCCGCTCGCACCCGCGCGACAATCTGTGCCACCGCGCGATCCATCAGTAGTTCTTCGTCACCGAGAACCAGGTGCAGAGGCTCCACCGCCGGATTGTTGGCATTCACAGCACCGATCGTGCCATGCCGGTCCGACCGAATACACATCGCTCGCTACAGAACCGAAGCACCGAGCCACCACAGCAGCACAGTCGAGGCGGCCGCGCCGGCCAGCCACCGCAGCACGCGACTGCGCAGCGACACGAGCACCACGATCGTCGCAGCAACGACCACCGCGGCCCCTGTGAGACCGTCCTGAGTCTGCAGACCTGCCGACGGGACCGACGCGCTCCAGTGCGCCACGGTGATCAGCCACCAGAGCGGTGCGGATGCCAACTCGAGGATCCACGAGGCGGGTGCACTGGCCCACGGAGCTATCACGGCAGCCAGGGCTCCGACGACGGTGATCGGCGCCACCATCGGCGCCACTGCGATATTGGCGAGCACCCCGACGACCGAGAACGTACCCGCCATCGCCGCCACGATCGGCGCTGTCACCGCGTGGGCCGCAGCGGCAACTGCAACGATTTCGGCGGCCCCGCGTCCCCATCCGTGGCCTCGCAGCCAATCGACCCAGACCGGGGCGACTACAACCAGACCGGCGGTGGCCAGCACCGAGAGTGCGAATCCGTAGTCCACCGCCAGCTGCGGCCACCACGCGAGCAAAGCCAACACCGCCGTACACAGCGCGGGCACTGCCTGACGACGTCGGCCGGTAACAAGGGCGAGCAGTCCGATGCCGCCCATCACTGCCGCCCGCAGCACGCTCGGCGACGGTCGAGCGATCACGACGAACGCGATCAGCACCACCGCGCACACGGCGACAGTCCAATACGGCCCGATACCGATCCAGCGGGTCGCCAACAGAACCGCTCCGAGGACGATCGCGAAGTTCGCTCCGGACACCGCTGTGAGGTGAGTCAATCCCGCAGCGCGAAAGTCGTCCTCGACCGACTCAGGCAGGGCGGAGACATCACCGACCACGAGGCCGGGAAGCAGTCCGGCTTGATCCGGGGGTAAGGCGTCGGCGGCAGCGGCCAGCAGGGACTCCCGCACCACCGACGCCATCCGCGCGATCGCCCCCGGTGGATCCACTTGCAGCGGAGGACCGCTCACGCGCACTACGGCGACGGTGAGATCTGCGCGGATGGGCGGTGCCAGTTTTCCGCGCAGCGTGATCGATTGCCCGGGCAGGACATCCTCCCAGCCCTCGGCGGGTGCCATCACCAGGACGCGGCCACCGAGTTCGACAGGGCTGCCGGCGATGTCCGCTCGCCTCAGTTCGGCCCGGATGGACACTGTTTCCGGGCCGGGAAACCGCACTCTGCGCGGATCCTCGCGGACCTCGACGACGGCGCTCACCCACCCGCCCTCTGCCGCTGCGGCGCCGACAGGATGGGACTCGAACTGTGAAGACCGCAGTGCTGCCGCGCCCGAGTAGCACCCCGCAATCAGCGCCAACGCGACCACACCTGTTGCCCACCCACCCAACCGGGAGTGTCCGAGTGCTGCCAATATCGCGGTGACACCGCATGCAGCGGCGACGGCCGCGACCGTGCCGGATCCGAACAGGACACCGACGATGGTGACGCCCCACCCGGCGACCGCCGCTGGAACCAAGCGAATGTCGTACGGTCGAACAAGCGGCTCGGTCACACGGTCACCTGGGGTCTGAGCTTGTCCAGTCGCACGGGCCCGATGCCGTCCACCTCCGCCAATTGGCCGACGTCGGTGAAAGGCCCGTTCGAATCGCGCCAGGCGATGATGCTCGCGGCGGTCACCGGTCCCACTCCGCTGAGGGTGTCCAGCTCTGCGACGGTCGCGGTGTTGAGGTTCACGGCTCCACCGGATCCGCCGGCTGTTCCCGGCGACGCGTTTGCCTCTGGGCCCGCTCCGTCGTCTTTCATCGTCGTGCTGACGGTTGCCCGCCCCTCGGCCGGGACGGCGCCGACGACGATTTGGTCGCCGTCGCTGAGTTTCGCAGCGAGATTGAGCGCCAACACATCTGCGCCCGCAAGCGGACCACCGGCCGCAGCCAAGGCGTCCGCGATGCGGGATTCGGGTGGGAGATGGACGAGCCCGGACGAGGAGACGAGGCCGACGACACTGACGACGATGAGCGCGGGCTTCTCTGGAACCGCTTCGGGGGTTTCGGCCGAGCCTGACGGCTCGACGGCCAGCGGTGCAACGACCGGCAGCGCCGGCACGGGGGCAACAGCCGGCGAGTCACGCATGACTGCAAAGCCGGCGACAGCGAGGACGATCACTCCTACACCGCACAGCGCGAGCATGCCCCGGTGTCCGGGATCGAGCCGCGCCGCGCGCCAGCGCTCCGGGAGATACGGCGTCAGGGCCGACTCGTGCCGGTCGTCGTGCATGTCTCGCCCCGGGCGCAGTGTGCTGCCGTCGGAGGTGTCCGGATCGGGGCCGAGAAGGGACCTGTCGCGGCCTAGAGGCCGGGCGTCGACACCACGTGACATGCCCGGGACGGTATCGTTCGCCGGCGGCAGCGAGGGCGCGGAACGCGAATCGGGCTGTGGATGAAGCTGCGGCCTGTGGAGAACCCCAGTGAAGGGCGGCTGAATCAGCCCTCGGGGCAGACCGCGACTCCGACCGCGCCGGGCCCTACATGGGCGCCCAGAACTGCCCCGAGAGGGACGATGTCCAGCTGGCTGACCTCGGGAATCCGCGTGCGCAGCATCGAGGCAACGGTCTCGGCGCGATCCTCGCACTGCATATGGTGCACGGTCAGCGCAACCCCCCGTTTTCCGGCGACGTCCGCGACCGCATCGACCAGCTTGCCCAGAGCCTTGCTCGTTGTGCGAGTTTTCTCGGCCAGGACGAGCTTGCCGTCGTTGAGATGCAGGACTGGTTTCATGGCCAACGCCGTGCCCAGCAGTGCGGCGGCTGTTCCGATTCGGCCACCGCGCCGCAGATGATCGAGCCGGTCCACCACGACGAACGTTCGACACCGAGCTGCCACGCCGACGGCCTCGTCGTAGACCTCGTCCGCGTTCTTTCCTTGCGAGGCTGCTCGCGCCGCGGCCAGTACCGCGTACCCGAGGCCCATGCCCACCGAGGCCGAGTCGACGATCCGGACGCGGTCGCCGATGTCGTGTGCCGCTCTCCGCGCGGCTTCCCAGGTGCTGGAAAGCCCGCGCGATACGTGCACCGCTACCACTCCCGCTCCCCCACTGCGTTCGAGTGCTTCGCGGTACACACCGATCAGCTCACCCGGTGAGGCTCCTGCCGTCGTCACCGATCCACCGGCGGTGAAGTCGTCCGGGATGGTGTCGACTCCTTCGCGCAGATCGACACCGTCCACCAACACATGAAGCGGCGCCACGGCGATGTCGAGATCCCGTGTGATCCTGCCGTCGAGGCACGCCGACGAGTCGGTCACCACAGCAACTCTCACGGGTGTCCGCCTTTCACGCGTACCGGCTCGAGTTCAGCCAACATGGCCTCGGCGACAGCGACGTGCGCGTCCCAACCCCAGTGGATTCCGTCCGGGTTGGCCTCCTCGGAAAAGATGTTGCTGCGGACCGCTGCGGCGAGGTCTACCAGCGGCACGCCGGTGTCGGCGCTCCACGCACGCAGCGCTCGCTCGGCCGCCGGGCGGCCCGAGTGCACCCTGCCGTACGCATCGCACCGATGCACCGAGGGCAGTGTGCCGATCACTGGCAGCTCCGGTCGTACGTATGCCAGAGCGGCCCGCGTTTGCTCGAGGTAGCTGACACTGAGCTTCGGGGGCAATGCCACCGGCCAGCCGAGATGCGACAGTCGGGGTTGCAACCATCCGTACCCCGCGCGTACTGCCCGTCTGAGAAGAGGAGGACGCACATACCGAATCTGCTCGCGCAGCGCTGTCGGCAGCGGCGACGGGAGCGAGTCCATTCCACCGACTCCGAACACGACGGCGCCGGCTCTGGGGATGGCCGCCCACACCCGGGGGTCCTGTGTCAGAGCCCACCAGATGTCACGACTGGTCCATCCGATCCGCGCGACCAGTTCGACCTTCCAGCCCAGTTCTGCGGCGACCAGGTTGGGCCACAGACGCGGGTCGTCGACCGGCAGCCCACCCTCGGGGCCGTAGTAACTCAACGAATCAGCAAGTACCAAAAGGACAGGAGTGGAGCCTGCGGAATGACCCGAAGAAGCAGGAGTGGAGCCTGCGGAATGACCCGAAGAAGCAGGCGGATTTTCAGAGGACGTCACTGGCCACTCTCGCGGACGCGTTCCATACGTCGAGCCGCCACCGGAGAGACTCGTCGTTTCCGTGACTGCTCAGTTGCACCCAGCTCGTGTTGGACAGTCCGCCCAGCACCGGCCACCTTTCGACCGGTAGGTCCAGCAGAGCCGCTGTCAGGGCCGCGATGAGGCCACCGTGCGCGACCAGGATCACGGGGGCGGTCGAGGCGCCGCCCCAGTCCGGCAGTTCAGCACACAGTTCGGTGACGACGGGGACGCTGCGCCGCGCAACGTCGACGCGGCTCTCACCGGACGGCGGGGCCATGGTTGCGTCGGCGCGCCAGGCGACGCGAGCGCCTGGTGAACGCTCGTCGACCTCGTGGTGCGTCAACCCCTGCCAGTCGCCCAGGTGAGTTTCACGGAGTCTGGTATCGACTGTGACCGACAGATCGCTTGCGTCGCCGAGCGCGACGGCTGTGTCGAAGGCTCGCCGCAGATCGGAGGCGACGATGCGCATCGGCGAGCGAGTGGCGAGTTCAGCGGCGGCGGTCTTGGCCTGGGTCTGTCCCAGTTCCGTGAGATCGGTGTCGAGTTGGCCCTGCATCCTGTCGGTCGCGTTGTAGTCGGTCTGGCCGTGGCGCAACAGGATGAGCTGACGCTTCACCTCTTGGGTCATTGCTCCGGTTCCGGGTTCGACGCCTCGTCATTCGATGCACCGTTGTCCTCGGTGTCCGTTCGCTCGCCGAGCCCGGGCACCGCCACGGTCGGGCAGTCCTTCCACAGTCGCTCGAGCGCGTAGAAGTTGCGTTCGTCGTTGTGTTGCACGTGGACGACGACGTCGATGTAGTCGAGCAGGGCCCAGCGTCCCTCGCGTGTTCCCTCTTTGCGAATCGGCTTGAATCCCTCTTCGCGGAGTTTGTCTTCGATATTCTCGACGATGGCGTTGACCTGGCGTTCGTTGGGGGCAGACGCGATGACGAAGCAGTCGGTGATGACCAACTGCTCCGAGACGTCGAGAACTACTACGTCGGTCGCGAGTTTGTCATCGGCGGCGAGTGCGGCGATGCGCGCGATCGAGGTGGCCTGGTCTGTTGCAGTCACGTGTTCTTCTCTCCCAAGGTTGATCCATGTTGCTCCGAAACGGGCTGCGTCGGGCCGTCATGTTCTGGCTGCGCCGGTTCTGGCGGGTCGGTCTCTGTCTTGCGTGGGACCGGCTCGGACATGGTGACCGAGCCGTCCATCCGCTGTTCGTCACGCGGCCTGTAGAGATTTCTCTTCGAGATGTACTGGACCACACCGTCCGGGACGAGGTACCAGACGGGCCGATTCTCGCTGGCTCTGAGCCGACACTCGGACGAGGAGATGGCCAGGGCCGGGATCTCGATGAGGGTCAGTGCGTCCTGCGGGAGATCTTGGAGATGGTCGGCCAGATGTTCGACCCCGAGTTCGAAGCCGGGCCTCGATACTCCGACGAATTTTGCCAGCTCGAACAGCTCCTCCCAGTTCTGCCAGGTCAGGATACTCTCGAGCGCGTCGGCTCCGGTGATGAAGTACAGCTCGGCGGCAGGGTGCTGTGCACGGAGGTCGCGGAGGGTGTCGACGGTGTAGGTCAGCTTCTCTCGGTCCACGTCGACCCGGCTGACCGAGAATCGAGGGTTGGACGCGGTCGCGATCACGGTCATCAGGTAGCGGTCCTCGGCGGGGCTGACCACCTTGCCCTGCTTCTGCCATGGCGTTCCGGTGGGCACGAAGATGACCTCGTCGAGCCCGAAGCTGTTGGCGACCTCGCTGGCTGCGACGAGGTGGCCGTGGTGGATGGGGTCGAATGTCCCGCCCATCACTCCCAGCCTGCGGACCGTCCGGTGTTGTTGCTGCACGGTTGACGAGCTTACTTCGCGCTCAGACCGGCAGTAGCCGGGAGACGATGTCACTGAGCTGCTGGGCGGTGCGGCACTCGTACATGCTGATGACTTCGGCGTATGCCCGGGTCGCGGAGTCGCCCGATCCCCATTGCCCTTTGGGCTCGGGATTGAGCCAGTAGGCGTGTTTGGCCACCGAAACGGTGTGCGCCAACGCGGCGACTTTTGGGTCGCGGTAGTTGGTGCGAGCGTCGCCGAGGACGAGCACCGATGTCCGTGACGTCACTGACTGCGCGTACTTGTCGTCGAATGTTTCGAAGGCGTTCCCGTAGTCGGAGTGACCGTCGTAGGTGATCAGGTTCGACTCGGCCATGATGGCTGCCATCGCTGCCCCGAGATCGGAACCGGAGTCGAAGAATCGCGTGACTTCGTCGGTGGAGTCGATGAACGCGAAGATTCGGACGCGGGAGAACTGTTCTCGAAGGGCGTGCACGAGCAGCAACGTGAAGTGGCTGAAGCCGGCCACCGATCCGGACACGTCGCACAGCACCACGAGCTCCGGTCGCGCACGACGGGGTTTGCGTTGCACCAGGTCTATGGGTACACCACCAGTCGACATGGACTTGCGGAGTGTGCGCCGCAGGTCGATAGATCCAGCTCGGCTGCGCTTTCTGCGCGCGGCGAGCCTGCTGGCAAGTAGCCGCGCCAGGGGCGTCACACTCCGACGCAGGGCCACCATTTCGGTGTCCGATGCGCGCAGGAAGTCGACGTCCTCAGCAAGCTTCGGGACGCTGTAGCTCGCGACTCGGTTGCGGCCGAGCTGTTCGGCTGCGCGTCGTCGTGTCTCTTTGTCGACCATTTTGCGTAGGTCTGCGATGCGCTGTGCGGCGGTGCGCTTGGCGACCTCGTCCTCGTAGCTACCGGACGCGCGATCCGGTCCGGCGTCGGCGTTGCCGAGGAGACCATCAAGGATCTTGCTCAGCAGAGTGTCGGGGGCGACGTCACGCAGTGCCTGGTACGAGGAGAAGGACGGTCCGTTCGCGGATTTGTACTGTCCCAGCTCCTCGACCATCTGAGCGGCCAACATCTCGGTCAGTTCGATGGCGTCGGAGCCGCCGTCGATGAGGAGTTCGGTGATCAGCTCCCGCAACGCGGTGTAGTCGATCTCACCTTCGTCGGTTCGGGGCAGTGCAGTGTCGATTTTTCCCGAGTCTCGTTGTCCGGTTGCCACTGGAAACCACAGGTCGAACAGCGCGTCGAAGGTGGCGCGGTGAGTCGGCCTGCGTAGCAGCGAGCAGGCCAGTCCCTCGCGGACAGCCTCTCTATCGAGCAGGTCGAGCACGGACATCACTCGGCCGGCGTCGACGGTTTCCGAGGGCCCGACGTCGATTCCGCGCCGACGGAGTGCTTCGACGAAGTCGACCAGGTGTCCGGGCAGACCGCGCGGGGAGTACACGTCAGTTCAACCGGAGCTCGGCCGCGGCCTTGTCCTGGTCGGATCGGTGTTTGAGCACCACTCCGAGCGTGGCGCGGACTGCATCGTCGTCGAGGGTGTCCATGCCCAAGGCGAGCAGTGTTCGGCCCCAGTCGATGGTCTCGGCCACCGAAGGCAGTTTCTTGAGCTGCATGCCGCGCAGCACACGCACCGTTCGGACCATCTGCTCGGCAATTGCCTCCGGTAGTTCCGGTACGCGGCTCGCGAGGATTCTCAGTTCGAGGTCTGCGTCGGGGAAGTCGAGGTGCAGAAACAGACACCGACGTTTGAGCGCCTCGGACAACTCACGGGTGGCGTTGGAGGTCAGCACCACGAAAGGCTTTCGCGTTGCGGTGATGGTGCCGAGCTCGGGGATGGTCACGGCGAAATCACTCAGTACTTCGAGCAGCAAGCCCTCGATCTCGACGTCGGCCTTGTCCGTCTCGTCGATCAGCAGCACCGTCGGATCCTCGCGGCGGATGGCGTGGAGCAGCGGCCGTGCGAGCAGGAATTCCTCGGAGAACACATCGAGTTTGGTCGCGTCCCAGTTCTGGTGATCGGCCGAGCCCGACTGGATACGCAAGATCTGCTTGGCGTGGTTCCACTCGTACAGCGCCCGGGCCTCGTCCACCCCCTCGTAGCATTGCAGCCGAACCAGCTCGGCGTCCGTCGTCTGTGCGACGGCACGGGCGAGCTCGGTCTTGCCCACACCCGCCGGGCCCTCGATGAGCAGTGGCTTGCCGAGTCGATCGGCCAGGAAGACCGATGTCGCGGTCGCCTTGTCTGCCAGGTAGCCGGTTTCGGCGAGGCGCGTGACGACATCGTCGACGCTGCCGAACAGCGGCGGTGCCGTCGGTACTGCTCGGTCCACGTGAACTCCCTTGTTTCGGTGCGCGTAGCAGGAATCTGCCATCGCGATCAGAGTGTGCGCGTGTGCCCTTCGCCCCACACGATCCACTTGGTGGAGGTCAGTTCGGGAAGCCCCATCGGTCCGCGTGCATGCAGCTTCTGCGTCGAGATGCCGATCTCGGCACCGAAGCCGAACTGTTCACCGTCGGTGAAGGCGGTCGAGGCGTTGACCATCACCGCGGCGGCGTCGACGCGGGTGCTGAACTCGCGGGCGGCGCGGAGGTCGCTGGTCACGATTGCCTCGGTGTGGCCGGTGCCGTAGGTATCGATGTGGGAGATTGCGGCGTCGATGTCCTCGACGACCTTGAGTGCGACGTCGAGCGAGAGGTACTCCTCCGACCAGTCTCTGTCGGTGGCGGGGACGAGGCCTGGCAGGTCGCCGTGCACGACGACGCTGTGGGCCTGAAATGCCTGCAGTAACCGTGGCACCGCGGTCTCGGCCACCGCGGCGTCGACCAGGATCGTCTCGGCAGCATTGCAGACACTCACCCGCCGAGTCTTCGAGTTCAGCACGATCTTCTCGGCCATCTCGAGATCGGCGGCCGAATGCACGTAGATGTGGCAGTTTCCGACACCGGTCTCGATGGTCGGGACCGTCGCGTCACGGACCACCGCAGAGATCAGTCCGGCGCCGCCGCGCGGTATGACGACGTCGACCAGCCCTCTGGCCTGGATCAGGTGTGTGACGGAGGAGCGGTCGGCGCTGGAGAGCAGCTGAACTGCGTCGATCGGGAGATCCTCGCTACCGAGCGAGGTGCGGATAGCGTCCACCAGTGCCGCGTTGGTCTGCGCGGCACTCGAGGAACCGCGCAGCAGCGCAGCATTGCCGGACTTGAACGCCAGCCCGAAAGCATCGACGGTGACGTTCGGTCGAGCCTCGTAGACCATTCCGACGACACCGAGCGGCACACGCAACTGCCGGATCTCCAGACCGTTCGGCAGTGTGGAACCACGTACCACCTCGCCGATCGGATCCGGTAGGCCCGCTACCTGACGGAGACCGGACGCGATCCCATCGATGCGGTCCTCGGTGAGCCTGAGCCGGTCGAGCAGACCTTCGTCGGTCCCGGCGGCGCGAGCTGCCTCCACGTCGGCGACGTTGGCGGCGAGAACCTGTGGTGCTGCAGCCAGTACTGCCTCGGCTGCGGCGTGCAGGGCGGCATCCTTCTCGGCCGTGGTCAGCAGAGCCAACGATCGAGCGGCGACTCGAGCGCGGCGCGCGGCGGAGTGAACATCCTCACGTCCGTCCGACGAACCCGGCGCCGATTCGGCAGAAACTTGTGCTGCGGTCATGCTCTACACACTAGTCAGTGGTACGGGACGCACCCGAGTCACCGCTACGGCACGAACCCGAGTCGCTTGTCGACGACGTTCTTCAGGTCCTCACCGCGTCCGAACCGTTCGAAATTCTCCACGAACAATTCAGCCAGCCGAGCGCGCCAGCCGAGCGCGTCTCCACACATGTGCGGCGTCATCACGAGGTTCTCGGTGGTCCACACCGGGCTGTCCTCCGGCACCGGCTCCTGCTCGAACACGTCGAGCGCCGCGCCGGCGACCTGCCCGGAGCGCATGTGTGTCAGGAGCGCTTCGGTATCGAGCAGTTCACCCCGTCCCACATTGATCACGCGCACACCGGGTTTCGCTGCGCCGAGAACCTCGGAGTCGACCACCCCTCTGGTCGCATCCGTCAGCGGCGCGACCAGTACGAGGTAGTCCACGTCGTGAACGACCTGGGACAGTTCGGAACTGGCGTGCACGACCCCGAAGTCCGTATCGCCGCCGCGTGCGGTGCGTCCCACCCCGGATACCGACATTCCCACCGCCGACAACAGCCGTGCGATCTCACGCCCGATGGCTCCGGTGCCGAGGATCATCGCGTGCGCGGTATCGATGCGCTCGGTCTCGCGGTGCTTCCAGACCTTCCTCTGTTGCAGATCGGCCGAGCGTGCCGAGTCCTTCGCGAACGCGAGGATCTGCCCGAGGACGAATTCCGCTATGGGGCGGTCGAAGATTCCGCGCGAGTTGGTCACCATGACCTCGGATTGCACGAGCTCGTCGAACATCAGCGAATCGACACCCGCCGCGGCGATGTGAATCCACTTCAACGAGTCGCATCGATCCCACACGCGCCGCACCGCGGGCGAAAAGAAGTCCCAGAGCAGTAGCACGTCCGCGCCGGGCATCGCGTCGCCGAGGTTCTCGGCCGTGGCGTAGCGCACCTCGGCCACTGCGGAGACGGAGTCCATGTGCTCGGGAAGGTTGTCTGCGTGCAGCACCACTACCACTGGTTTCGTCGTCATCGGCGCTTGTACCCCACTAGTTCGTATCCGGCAGCGGCAACCTCGTCGTCGTTGTCACCCGGGCATTGGGTGCCACGTAGCGAGCGACCAGCCGTCTCGGGCATGAGCAGAATCGGGACGAACGCGATCGCCGCGGCGAGCATCATGTACCAGCCCGGGATCAGATTCGATCCGGTCTTGTCGATCAGGAAGGTCAGGATCAGCGGCGCTGTCCCGCCGAACAAGGATGTGGACAGGTTGTACCCGATTGCGAAGCCGCCGTAACGAACCTGGGTGGGGAACAACGCCGGAAGGGTGGACGAAATGCACGAGGTCATCGTCACGAGCAGCAGTCCGAGTCCGAGCAGTGCGATCGACTGCCCGACCAGACCGGTGTTGATGATCAGCAGGAACAGCGGGACGCTGAACACGAAAAATCCGACGCAGGCTGCGAGCAGCAGCGGCTTGCGCCCGATTCGGTCCGACAGGGCACCGATCGGCGAGATGATTGCCATCATGATGAGCATGATGACGACCAGGGTGAAGTTGGACTGAGTTGTGCTGTGGCCGAGCGTATCGCTGAGATACGTCGGCAGGAACGTCAGCACCGTGTAGTAGGCGATGTTCAGCAGCAGAACGAATCCCATGAGGATCAGGATTCGCTGCCAGTAGGTGAGGGTGAACTTCAGCGACTCGATCGCGCCACCTGCCGCGCCCTCGGTGGAGACGGTGCCGCCCTCGGCTTTGGCTTCGGCGAAGACCGGTGGGTCGTCGAGTCTGGTGCGCAGCCACAGTGCCACGATACCGAGCGGGAGGGTCACCAGGAACGGGATTCGCCAGCCCCAGGCTTCCATCGTCTCGTCTCCGAGTCCGAGGTTGAGCAGCGTGACCAGTGTGGCGCCGGTGACTGTGCCGGCCAGGGTGCCGAATTCGAGGAACGATCCGAAGAATCCGCGTCGCTTGTCCGGCGCGTATTCGGCCATGAACACGGCCGCGCCGCCGTATTCGCCACCGGTGGAGAACCCCTGCACCAGACGACACATCAGCAGCAAGATCGGTGCCAGGATCCCGATGGTGTCGAACGTGGGCAACAACCCGATGGTCGCGGTGGCCAACGACATCAGTGTGATGGTGAGCACCAGAACCTTTTGGCGTCCGATCCGGTCACCCAGTGGCCCGAGCACGATTCCGCCGATCGGGCGGATGATGAACGATGCCGCGAGCACCGCGAATGTCGAGAGCAGACTCGCGCCACCATCCTCCGACGGGAAGAAGTTGGCGGCGATGTACACGGCCAGGTAGCCGTAGACCGCGTAGTCGAACCACTCCACAGCGTTGCCGAGAGCGGACCCCCCGACGGCGCGGTGGAGAATCTTGCTTTCGTCTGGACTCAGATCGTGATGATTCGGCGGATATCCGGTGGTCGAATTGTCGGAATCTTTACTGCCGGCAAGGTTGCTGGGTGACTGCGTCACGTCCAATACCTTTCGCTTCGTGGGAAATATGGAGCGTCGGGTTGGTTCTGTGCAGCGCTCGACCTTACGGAACGCACTTGTGCCGTTCTGGCGCTACCCCGTTCTTTGTGCCATAACCGCTGGTGACGTGATGAGTCTGGACGCCAGAAGTACGTACGCCCTTGCGCTGTCACGCAATTGATCGACCGAGACCGACTCGTCGGGCTGGTGCGCTTGAGTTTCGATCTCTCCCGGCCCCAGCACGATGGTCGGGATACCCAGGTCTCTCGCTATGAAACCGCCGTCACACGAGGCCGTCCACACGTCGGTCCCGCGGGGTGAGACTGCGTCGGTCACCGCTTCTACCGCCGCGATACAGAGCTCGGCACGGTCGCTGGTGGAGAAGCCGGGCATGTCCATCGACACACGTACTTCCACCTCGATCCCGTCGCCGCCGATACCTGCCGCAGCGATGCGGGTTTTCAGTTGCGCCGCGATGTCCGCAGCGTTCTCCCCCGGAAGGAGCCGGCGGTCGGCCGTGAGCACGCACCGGTCGGCCACCATCGATGTACCGGTACCGCCCTCGATCGTCCCGACATTCCAGGTCGCGGGCCCGAGCAGTGGATCAGCGCACGCGCGTAGTTCCGACGCAAGGGAGTCGATGAGGACGACAATTCGCGCAGCTGCTGATATGGCGTTGCGTCCGTTGCTGGGTCGTCCGGCGTGTGCCGATCGGCCGGTCACCGAAATCTCGAGATTGGCTGCGCCCCGGCACCCGGTGATGGTCACCAGGTCGGTCGGTTCGGCGACGATACAGTGCGAGTACCGGCGCCGGGCAGGGGCACGGACGAACTCGCGGATCCCGATTCCAGTCTCCTCTTCGTCGACGAGGCACGCCAGGGAAATCGGTGCATCACCCACTGCGCCACAATGTTTCAGCGCAGCCATCGCGATCACAACTGCGGCCAGCCCACCTTTCATATCGCATGCCCCGCGGCCGTACAGTCGGCCGCCGTGCACCACTGACTCGAACGGGTCGGTGGTCCAGCCTCCGCCCGCGGGCACGACATCGGAGTGTCCGACGAACAGCAAGCCGGGTCGATCCGAGCCACCGATACTGACGATCACGTTGGGGCGGCCCGGCGCAACCTCGTCGATCTCGATGTCGAAGCCCAGCGATCTACACCTGTCGACGAGAACGTTCGCCACGGATTGCTCGGTGTCGCCGGGGTTCTCGCCACCGGCATCGATCAGCGCCGACGCCAGCGAGACGATGTCGTCGGCGTCGATGCTGTCGAGCAGGAGCTGCTCCAGCGAACTCGAGTCGGGCCGCGTCATCGAGTGGGGTCGCTGGCGAGCATCGAAGTCGCCTTGTCCACCGCCGCCGCAAGCCTCTTGACGCCCTCGTCGATCCGCTCCGGGCTCGAGGATGCGAAGCACAGGCGAAGCGAGTCGTGAAACTTGCCCCCGACCGACAGCGCCGGTCCTGGAATGTAGGCGACCCCTTCGGCGAGCGCGACCTCGAAGAGGTCCTGCGTCGATATCGATGCGGCACTGCCGCGCAGCGTTGCCCAGAGGAAGAACCCACCCTCCGGATCGGTCGTCGACACGAGGTCCCCGAAGTGCTTCTTCAGGCTCCGCTGCATCGCGACCTTGCGCGGGCGATACACCCCGGCCAGGGAGGTGATGTGTGTTGCGAGGTGGCCCCTGTCGATGAACTCGGCGATCATCCGTTGAGCCGGAAGATTGGTGCACGTGTCCATCGCCTGCTTGGCGTTGATCAACAGCTGCCGCGCCTCGGGAGCTGCGTCCACCCAGCCGACTCGCAGACCGGGCGCAATCATCTTGGAGAAGGTTCGGACCGAAAAGAGCAGTGGGTCGTTCGGACTCAGCGCGGCAAAACTCGGAATGTGCTCACCCTCGAACCGCAAGAGACCGTATGGGTCGTCGTCGAGAATGATCGAGCCCCATTTGTGCGCCAGCTCGAGCAGGAGTACACGCCGGGCCTGCGACATCGTTGTGCCCGAGGGATTCTGGAAGTTGGGGATGACGTAGATCATCTTCGGCCGACGGCCGGCCTGCTCGACGAGGTCTTCGAGAGCCTCCACGACGAGCCCGTCGGCGTCCATCGGCGCTTCCAGCACGTCGCCGCCGTAGCTGAGCACCGTGGCAGTCCCGTTCGTGTATGTGGGGCTCTCGACGATGACGAGATCACCTGGATCGACGAACAGCTTGCAGGCGAGATCGAGGCCCTGCATTCCACCGGAGGTGATCACGATCCGATCGGCCGAGGACGGCTCGCCCACCGAGTCGAGGTACCCGATCAAGGAATCGAGCAGGCGCGGATCTCCTTCGGTTGCCCCGTAATCCATCGCGTCCGATGTCATCACCGTCGATGCGATATCCGAAAATGCTGCTGCTGGAACTGTTTCTGCGGCCGGTGAGCCCATCGCGAAGCGAACGATGTCATGTTTCTGCGCGGCGAGCAGCGATGTCGACGAATCGATCACCGACCCCACCAGCTTGTCGGTGCGCAGGGACCATGGAATGGTGGTGGCGATCATGTCTCACTCCTTCGTCAGTAGGTGTCGCGGGTAGTCGGTGAAGGTCTCCACACCGCTGTCGGTCACACGCACGGCCTCGGACACCTCGTATCCGTAGTCGTCCATCCACATTCCGCCGATGATGTGGAATGTCATGTTCTCGGTGAGGACCGTGTCGTCATCCGTACGGATGCTCACCGTCCGCTCGCCCCAGTCGGGGGCATATGCGATGCCGATCGAGTAGCCGATTCGCGACGGTTTGTGCAGTCCGTGCTTGGCGAGGCTGACATTCCAGACCTGGGCCAACTCGGTGGTGGTCGCCCCTGGTCGGACCTCTGCGAGAACTTCGTTCAGCGCGTCACCGGTGGACTTTGCGAGGTAGTCCAGACGCGCGCTCGGCTTACCGAGCACGATCGTGCGCGCCATCGGAACGTGGTAACGGCGGAACACGCCGGCCAGTTCCACCACCGTGGTCTCGCCGCCGAGGAAGACCTGATCGGACCACGTCAGATGCGGGGTGTCGGCACCCGCGCCGGTCGGCAGCATCGGCACGATGGCGGGGTGGTCACCACCGAAATCGGACGTTCCTTTGATCTGTGCGTTCGTGATCGCGGCGGCGGCGTCGCACTGACGCGCGCCCACAGCGATCGACTCGAAGGCCGCTGTCATCGCCGAATTGCAGACGAGTGCGGCACCGCGCATGAGATCGATCTCCGCCGGGGATTTGACCACTCGAACCCAGTTGATGAGCTCGTAGGAGTCGGTGAAGCGGTACTCGGGGAGTGATTTGACGAGTGCTTCGAAAGCCTTGGGGCTGAAGTAGTAGGAGTCCATCTCGAGGCCGACCTGACCGTGCGAGAAGTTGTTGACCACACCCAGTTCTCGGAGCTTCTGGGACACCCACACGAAGGGATGGGTGTCCTTTCGTTGAACGAATGTCTCGGGGTACCCGAACGTCTGCTCGCCGGGAAGCCAGGACGTGCGAAATGCGCCGTTGGCATCCATCTCGCGTGCGAAGAAGTACAGGTCACCCTCGAGCGGGACGTACAGCATCTGTGGCGTGTAGAACGACAGAGCGTTGTAGCCGGTCAGGTAGTACAGGTTCGATGGGTCCGTGACGATCAAGGCGGTCAAATTCTGGAACACCATCCGCGTTCGTACCGATGCAAGCCGCGTGGAGTACTCGCTGTCGGTGAACGTGATCGGCGTGCTGTTGGGCGAATCGAAGTATTCGGCAAGCCCTGGCGCGTGATCAGCTCCGACCGCGCTGGTGAGTGCCGCTTCGTGGTAGTCGTTCTCGTTCACTGGTACCCCCTCTCGAGGCATTTCGGGTGTGGAGGACCAGCCCGTATGCATTTTGCAGATTGTTGACAATCAGGCTAGGCGGGGGGCGGTATTACTGCAAGACGAGTCGTGTAACTTCTGCGTTGCGTCAGGACGGTTCGGCGAGAACGGAATCTGCGCGTTTTGCGGCCTCGTCGCGCATCGCGCGCGTCAGGTCTTCGATAGCAGTGTCCATGTGCTCGTGCACACCGGCTTCCATAGCGGCCCAGTCGCCGCCGACCAGCAGATCTACCAGGAGCTGATGCTCCTCGACCAGCGCTTCGGGCCGAAAGTACGCGGTTTCGAGATTCGCCATACAGATGCGCGCCTCCGCAGCGAGCGTGGCATACATGCGTGACATTCGACTGTTGCCCGTCGCGGCCACCAAAGCAGTGTGGAACGCCAGATCGCGTTCGGCCAGTCCCAGCCAGTCAGCCTTGTCGATGAACGGCTGCATCTGCGTGACGATCGCGGACAGTTCCACGGCCGTGTCCTTCAACACCGTCGGATCGCCGTGCACCAACGTCCACGCGGCGCCCACCTCGATGGCCGCACGAGACTCATAGATCTCGGCGACGTCATCGCTGCTGAGCTCCACCACGAACACACCGCGATTGCGGTAGCTCACCAGCAAACCCTCCTGATTGAGACGTTGCAGCGCCTCGCGCACCGGTCCGCGAGAAATCTCGAGTTGAGCAGCAACGTTCGCTTCGTTGATCTGCTCGCCCGGCGAATACGAGCCGTCGATGATGCGATCGCGAATCTGGTCGGCGATCACCATAGAAGTGTTGCGCGCATTGAGTGGTGTGAGTCTTCGAGAATGAACCATCGAACGAACCTCCTTCTGTGAACCCGGATTGCAGCACAACCCGAGACTCGATCACGAGCGAGAGTCGGTCATGAGCGGGGAATAGCGAAGTACTTGTACTCCAGGAACTCGTCGATACCGACTTTGCCACCTTCGCGACCCAGCCCGGACTGCTTGACGCCGCCGAAGGGTGCAGCCGGATTCGATACCAGGCCGGTGTTGATGCCGACCATTCCCACCTCGAGCCGCTCCCCCATCCGCAGGGCGCGGTCGATGTCCTGAGTGAACACGTAGCCGACCAGGCCCCATTCGGTGTCGTTGGCCAACCCGATGACCTCGTCCTCGGTGTCGTAGGGCACCACGGCCGCCACGGGCCCGAAGATCTCGGTGGACATCAGCTCGGATGTCGGATTGACGCAGTCCAACACGGTTGGCGGGTAGAAGTATCCGGGTCCGGCACCTTCCTTGCCTCCGACAACCGCGCGTGCGCCGCGCTCGACCGCGTCGTCGACGAGTCGCTGTACCTTGGCACGTCCGTCCTGGTCGATGAGAGGCCCGACCTCCACCCCGTCGGCGCTACCTGCACCCACCTCGAGCGCGCCCATCCTGGACCCGAGCTTCTCGGCGAACTCGACGGCGACACTGCGATGCACGAAGAACCGGTTGGCGGCGGTGCAGGCCTCCCCCATGTTCCGCATCTTCGCGACCATGGCGCCGTCCACCGCCTTGTCGATATCGGCATCGAAAGCGACGATGAACGGTGCGTTGCCGCCGAGTTCCATCGAGGTGCGCATCACGGTCGGTGCAGCCTGCGCGAGCAGGATCTTCCCGACTTCGGTCGATCCGGTGAAGCTGATCTTGCGTGCCTGTCCGCTGGCCATCCACGAGCCGACCACACCGGCTGCATCGGTGGTGGGGACGACATTGACCACACCGTCGGGAACACCGGCATCGGCAAGAATCTCTGCCAGCGCCAGGGCGGTCAGCGGTGTCTGCTCGGCCGGCTTGAACACCACCGTGCACCCCGCCGCCAGAGCCGGGCCGATCTTTCGGGTACCCATTGCCAGCGGAAAGTTCCACGGCGTCACCAGAATGCACGGCCCGACGGGTTCGCGTGTCACGATGATCCGGTTCTTGCCGTCGCCGGTCAACGTGTGGTCGCCGGAAATGCGCACTGCCTCCTCGGAAAACCATCGGAAGAACTCGGCTGCATACGCGACCTCCCCGCGAGCATCGGCGAGTGGCTTGCCCATCTCGGCGGTGATGATCCGGGCGAGTTCCTCGGTGCGTTCGATGATCCCGTCGAACGCACGGCGCAGAATCACGCTGCGTTCCCTCGGTGCTGTCGCCGCCCATGCCCGCTGAGCGTCTGCGGCTGCGGTCAGGGCAGCCTCGGCGTCGACGACGCCGCCGTCGGCGACCTCTGCGATGACCTCACCCGTCGCCGGGTCGATGACATCGAACGTGGCACTGCTCTCGGCGGGTCGCCAGCTGCCGCCGATGAACAGTGCGGTGGGTGTCTCGATTGCGGTGGGCGTCAAGGATGTGGTCACGAGGGTGCGTCCTCTCCATCTGTACGTGGTTCGAATTCGGTACGGGGGTCGAGTATGTGCGCCAGGTGCGTCGAGGCTCCCGCGGTGTGGTCACCGGTCAGTTCGCGCACCTGCATGTGGCAGGAGAAGCCGTCAGTGAGGATCGGGTTGTCACCGGCCCGTCGGAGCGCCGGAGCGAGAGCCTGCTCAGCAACCTTCATGCTGATCTCGAAGTGATTCGGTTCGAAGCCGAAATTGCCTGCGACGCCGCAGCACCCGGTGGCTTCGTCGACGGCGTCGATGCCGACCGCCGCGAGGGCTTTTCGCTGCGTCGCCTCGCCGAACACCGCATATTCGTGACAGTGCGTCTGCACCGTCACCGCTGTCGGTACCTGCGCGGACGGTGTCCACCCTCCGCGAGACTGGTCGATGACCGCGCCGGCGAAGCTTTGCACCCGGGCGGCGACACGACGGGCGGCATCGGAGTTCACCAGCTCCGGCAGGTCCTTCTTCAGTGCGGCCGCGCAACTGGGTTCCAGCACGACGATCGGGCGGTCCGTTCCGTCGTCGAGTGCCTCGGCGGCGCGGTTGAGTCGGGTGCGGGCGGCGGCGAGCTGACCTGTCGAAATCCAGGTCAGGCCGCAGCATGCGTCGGTGCTGCACTCGGCCGAGCGGCCGGCATCACCGAGCACGCGAATCGCCGCGCCCACCACCTCGGGCCGGAAACCCTTGGTGAACGAGTCGACGAACAGTACGACGTCTCCGCCCGGTACCGACTCCGCCGTCTGGGCCCGCAATTGCTTGCGCGAGGCGAAGCGTGGCAGTGACCGCTCGGTGGTCAGACCACCCAGCTTGGCTGCGAGCACTCCCATTCGCGGTGTGAGCAGGCGGTTGAGGATCGGGGCCGTTCGAGAGGTGATCGCCAGCCATCGAGGAAGCCATCCGAGCGAATAGTGCGAGAGCGGCCGCAGCTTTCGGGCGTAGTGGTGATCGAGGAATTCTGCCTTGTACGTTGCCATGTCGACGCCGACCGGGCAGTCCGAGGAGCACGCCTTGCAGGACAGACACAGATCCAGCGATTGCTTGACATCCTCCGAGGCCCAGCCGTCGGCAATGGTCGGCGAAGTACGCACCATCTCCGCCAGCACGCGGGCACGTCCACGTGTGGAGTCCTTCTCGTCACCGGTGGCGCGGAAGCTCGGACACATGACGCCGCCGCTGCTCGATCGGCAGCGCCCGACACCGACGCACGCCTGCGTCGCATGGACGAACGGGTCGAGATCGGGTCCGGTTCCGATCTGATGGAGATCGAAGGTCGTCTTCCATTCCCGCGATGGGATCCCCTGCAGCGACAGATTGTCCATCATCGGTACGGGATCGACGATGCTGCCGGGGTTGAGCGTTCCTGCCGGATCCCAGATCGTCTTGAATCGCGCGAACGCGTCGAGCATCGCCTCCGAGTACATCACCGGGAGCAGTTCTGAGCGGGCACGTCCGTCACCGTGTTCACCGGACAACGATCCGCCGTGTCGGACCACCAACGCCGCCGCCTCGCGTAGGAACGCGCGCATGACGGTACGGCCGCTTTCGGTGCGTTGATCGAACGTGATACGTACGTGCATGCATCCGGCCCCGAAGTGCCCGTACATCACTCCCGTCAGCGAATGTGCGGCAAGCAGATCACGAAAATCGGCGAGATAGGCCGCGAGGTTCTCCGGTGCGACAGCCGAATCCTCCCAACCGGGCCACGATTCGGTGAGGGCGGTGGTTCCGCCGCCCAGCCGTGCCGACAGACCCGCCCCGTCCTCGCGCACGCGCCACAGCGATTTGCGCTCTGCCGCATCGGCCACAACCCGGCCGGCCTTCAACCTGCCGCGCTCGATCAGCCGTGCGAGCAGATCCTTCGCCTTTCCCTCGACCTCGGCCACGTTCTCGCCGTCGAGGTCGACGTACAACCAGGCGTTGCCGGACGGTAGTCCGCGAACCGCATCCGCCCCACGGCGAAACTGCATCGTCTCGACGATCTTCTCGTCGATACCTTCCACCGCGGCGGGCGCGAACTCCAGAATGGTCATCACGTCCTCGGCGGCCTCGACGACGTCCTCGTAGCCGAGGCACAGCAGCAGTGCTGCAGGAGGTACCGGAACCAGTGCGACGGTCACCGCCACCACGACGGCACACGTGCCTTCACTCCCGACGAGTGCGCGCGCGACGTCGAACCCGTTCTCCGGCAGTAAGGTCGACAGGTGAAACCCGGACACCTGCCGCGCGATGCGGCCGAGCTCGAGCCGGAAGCCTGCCAGGTTCTGCGCCACCAGCGCCTCGAGCTCAGCGGTGATTCGGGCCGCCGACGACGTCGCGGCCGGGTCGGTCGGATCAACAGCTTCGAGACCGGAACGCGTTGCGCGCAAAAGATATCCGTCTGCCGTGACCACATCGAGAGATACAGTGTGATCGGCAGTGCGGCCGTAGCGAACGGAGTGATTGCCGCAGGCATCGTTTCCCACGGCTCCGCCGACCGTCGCCCGCGATTTGCTCGATGGATCCGGGGCGTAGGTCAGGGTTGCTGACGTAGCAGCCGAAACCGACTCCGCCAGTTCGGAGATCACGACACCGGGTTGCACGACGGCGGTTCGCGAGACCTCGTCGACGGCCAGCACCCGGTTCATGTGACGCGAGAAGTCCAGGACGACACCTGCGCCGATTGCGTTGCCTGCCATCGACGTCCCACCTCCACGGCTGATCACCGGGACGCCCGCAGCGGCACACACGCGCATCGTCGCCTGCACGTCCTCAGCGGAGCGCGGGAACACCACCGCCACCGGCGGGACACGGTAGTTGGAGGCATCGTAGGAATACTCCGAACGGCGGCGCGAGGAGAAGTCGACCTCCGCTCCCGTGCCGCGCAGCGCGTGGAGAATCGGGTGCTCGGCGCCCACAACCGTCACAGCGACCGCTTCAGGGTTCGCGCGATCGCATCCACACCCTCCGCGATCTCGGCCTCGGTCACCACGAGCGCGGGAATGACGCGAACGACGTTGCCGAAGGCACCACAGGTCAGTAGGAGCAGGCCCTCCGAGATTGCAGTCTGCTGCACCCGCGCAGCCGCCGCAGCGTCGGGCTTGCCGTTTTCGTCGACGAACTCGAGGGCCTGCATCAGTCCCAGACCGCGCGCGTCTCCGATCGCCCAGTACTGCTCCTTCAACGCCTTCAAGCCGTCGAGAAGGACGGCGCCTTGAACGGCCGCGTTCTCCACCAGGCCCTCGTCACGCACGACGTCCAGCGTCGCGACAGCGGCAGCGGCGGCGACCGCGTTGCCGCCGTACGTCCCACCCTGCGAACCTGGCCATGCCTTGGACATCAGCTCTGTCGACGCCGCGATCGCGGAGATCGGGAACCCCGACGCCAGGCCCTTTGCAGTGATGACGATGTCGGGTTTCGCCGTGGAATGCTCGTGGCCCCAGAATTTTCCGGTACGACCGACGCCAGCCTGGACCTCGTCGATGATCAGCAGGATGTCGTGCTCGTCGGCGCGTTGGCGAAGTCCTTCGAGGAATGCCGGCGGCGTCGGCAGATAACCACCGTCGCCCAGGACCGGCTCGATGATGAACGCCGCCGTATCGGCCGGGCTCGAGATCGTCGCGAGCAGGTAGTCGAGTTCGTCGAGTGCGAATTTCACGGCCGTCTCCATGTCCCACCCGTAGCGAAATGCGTACGGGAACGGCGCGATGTGCACGCCGCCCATGATGGGTGAGAAACCGGAGCGGAACTTCGTCCCCGCGGTTGTCAGCGATGCGGCGGCGACGGTTCGGCCGTGGAAGCCGCCGTGGAAGGCGATGATGTTCGGCCTGCCGGTGGCCATCCGGGCCAGGCGGATGGAGGCTTCGACGGCCTCCGATCCGGAGTTCGCGTAGAAGATGCTGTCGAGCCCGGTGGGCAGGAAGTCACCGAGCTTGTCGGTGAGTTCGAGGAGAGGCTTGTGCATAACGGTGGTGTATTGCGCGTGGATGATCTTGCCCACCTGCTCGCGAGCTGCCTCGACCACGCGCGGGTGGCAGTGGCCGGTGCTCGTGACGCCGATGCCGGTGGTGAAGTCGAGGTACTTCTTGCCGTCGGTGCCGAAGATCCAGCTGCCGAGTGCATGGTCGACGACCACCGGGGTGGCTTGCTTGAGGGCGGGGCTGAGGCGAGGGCGAGTCGACGCTGTCATGCGAGCAATGGTGGACGAGAAATTGCACATTGTCAACAATCTGCAACCTCGGATTTCAAGACCGCATATCGTCGTGCCATGACTGCGACCCGCGTGGCTGTTCTGGGCAGCGCCAACATGGATCTGACCACCGTCACCGAACGCTTGCCGGAGCCGGGACAGACCGTCCTGGGTAGTTCCTTCGGCACATCCCAGGGAGGCAAGGGCGCGAACCAGGCCATCGCCTCGGCTCGCTCCGGGGCGATCACGACGTTCCTGGGCGCTGTCGGCGACGACCCTTTCGCGGACGAGCTGCTGCAACGGCTGGACGAGGCTGGGGTGGACACCCGGTGGACTCGTCGAGCAGCCGGCCCCAGCGGAATCGCGGCCATCACCGTCGACGCGAACGGCGAGAACACCATCGTGGTGGTCCCCGGCGCGAACAGTGCGGTCACCGACCTGAGCGAGGACGAGCTGGCGGCGATCGCCGAAGCCGACCTGCTCCTGTGCCAGTTCGAGATTCCGATGTCCACGGTCGTGTCCGGCGCCGTGCACGCAAGGGCGAACAACACACTCGTGGTGCTCAACCCCTCCCCTGTGCAGGCGGTGCCGGACGCCCTCCTCGCCGCAGTCGACATCCTCGTCGTCAACGAGTCCGAGGCGCAGGCACTCGGGGCCACGGTTCTGGCGGCTGTTCCCCACGTCGTCACCACGCTGGGCGCATCGGGTGCGCACTACACCGGGCCGCACGAGAGTGTGCGGGTGCCAGCGCCGCAGATCGACCCGATCGACACGACCGGTGCGGGCGATGCATTCACCGGGGCACTCGCAGCGGAATGGGCACACGGACCGAAACCCGCCCTGCGCTGGGCCTGCGCAGCAGGGGCGTTGGCCGCCACCTGGGTCGGCGCCGGTGCGTCCTCGGGCACACGCGAGGCGATCTCGACGCTGCTCGACGCCTGAACAATCCATCGATCATCGGGTCGGGATCTGCGGCTACGGTACTGAGCATGACGCTCTCACCCCGGGTGCCCGACCTCGCTGCGCTCGATGTGATGGTCTCGGTTGCGCGCCTGGGCAGCATGAGTGCAGCCGGCCGCGAGCTCGGACTCAGTCAGCAGGCAGTCAGCGCACGCGTGCGCGCAGCCGAACGCGATGTGGGGCTGCGTGTGTTCGAGCGCACCAGCAGCGGTGTCGCACTCACTCCGGAGGGCGTAGCCGTCCTCGAATGGGCGCAGAACGTACTCGTCGCCGCCGAGAAGTTCGCCACAGGCGTGCGGTCGCTGCTGCGTGAAGAACGCGCGAACCTCACCGTCGCGGCATCGATGACGGTCGCCGAGCACCTGGTACCCGGCTGGATCGTGCGCATGCGCACCTCCCACCCCGACGTCCACATTCTGATGAGATTGATGAACTCCGCCGAGGTCGCCCAGCAGGTACTCGACGGTCGAGCCGACATCGGTTTCATCGAAGGCCCGGACATCCCGTCGGGTCTCGGCGTCCGCGTCGTCGCGACCGACGAGTTGGTGGTGGTCACCGGGCCCGAACACGACTGGGCGCGCAGGGCTTCGGTCGAGGTGGATGAGCTCGCCCGCACCGCGCTGGTGCAACGCGAGCCGGGTTCAGGTACCCGAACGACCTACGAGAGCGCCGTCCGTCCGTCCGAACCGCCTCTGCTCGAACTCAATTCGGTGACGGCCATCAAGTCCGCCGTGGTCACTGCGAATGCCCCTACCGTACTGTCCTCGCTCGCCGTCGAAGCGGAGCTTCGCGACGGCCGTCTCGTACGGATCGACGTCGACGGCGTGGCCATGCGCCGCCGACTTCGTGCCGTCTGGAACAATCAGGAGCCACTACGTGGTCCGCGACGCGACTTCCTCGACATCGCCGTCTCACACAGCAGATAGCGGAGTTTTCAGAGCAAACCGGCGAGGGCGAAACCTGCCGCGCAGGCACCGACCGACAGCACCAGCGTTCCGACCGCATTGGCAAGGGCATACGAGCGCTTTCCCGATTGCACGAGCCGAACGGTCTCGAAGCTTGCCGTGCTGAATGTCGTGTACCCACCGCAGAATCCGGTGCCGACGACAGTCTGCAAGTCGATCGAGCCGCCTTGCACCATGACGAGTCCGGCGAGAAAGCCGAGTAGTAGCGATCCGGAGATGTTGATGCCCACGGTTGCGAACGGGAACGCACTGTTCGCGAACTTCGACTTCACGTAGGAGTCGACCACGAACCGAGTGAGCGCTCCGAATGCGCCGGCCACCGCGAGGAGAGCGACGATCATCGCGCCTCTGTCTTCCGGTGCATCGCGGCCTTTCGGTGTGCCGAGGCACCGGCAACGATGCCCAGCCAGGCCGCCGCCGCACCGAGTACGACGGTCGCTACGCCGTACGCGAGGGCCGTAGTCGCATGACCGTCCCTGGTGAGCAGCACAGCCTCCAACGCGAACGTGCTGTAAGTGGTGAATGCGCCGCAGAATCCGGTACCGAGCAGCAACCGAGCCCTCTTGCGTACCCCGATGTCGGCTCCGCGCCGCATGAGGATTTCCAACAGCAGACCCAGCAGGAAGGCGCCCAGGACGTTGACTGCGAACGTGCCCATCGGCCAGTCCGGGCTGCGATGCGGAACCGCTTCCTCCACACCGTATCGCGCCAGAGTGCCGAACACTCCCCCGACGAACACCAGAGCCAGCACCGACGGTCGCAGATACGCGTGGCTGGCACGGCGAACGGACGAAGCATCATCGACGTCGGGGTCCATCGGCAGCTCACCGCGCGGATCACCTGCGCTCGGACCGTCGACCATGCCACCTCCCTCGATGTGCGCGATCAGCTTAGCGCTCCAACGAGGGCGGTCGTCGTGTCGGACCCGTGCGGCAGGATGGGGCCATGAGCATCGACGGCGACACACCCAGCTCGCTGACAGCACCCACAGATCTGCGCGCAGACGCCGAGCATCTGCTCCGCGAACTTGCCGGGCCGGAGGCGAGCCTGCGCGAGGATCAGTGGGTTGCCATCGAAGCCCTCGTGGTTCAGCGCAGACGCGCACTCGTGGTGCAGCGCACGGGCTGGGGCAAGTCCGCCGTGTACTTCATCGCCGCGAAACTATTGCGCGCGCAGGGCCTCGGCCCGACGGTCATCGTCTCGCCTCTGTTGGCGCTCATGCGAAACCAGGTGGCATCGGCCGAGCGCGCCGGCGTTCGCGCGGCCACCATCAACTCCGGCAACATGACCGAGTGGGAGGACGTTCACGCGGCCGTCACCGCAGGCGAACTCGACGTGCTCCTCGTGAGCCCCGAGCGGCTCAACAACCCCGACTTCCGCGATCAGGTACTTCCGTCGCTGGCCGCCGACGCCGGGCTCGTCGTGGTCGACGAGGCCCATTGCGTTTCCGACTGGGGTCATGATTTCCGTCCGGACTATCGGCGGATCAGGACCCTCGTATCCGAGTTGCGGGAGGGGATTCCGGTTCTCGCCACCACCGCCACGGCCAACGACCGCGTCGTCGCCGATGTTGCTGCGCAGCTCGGCGTCGGCGGCGGCGACACGTTGGTCCTACGCGGCGGCCTCGAGCGCGAATCCCTGCACCTGTCGGTGGTGAAGATCGACAACGCCACCGAGCGCGCAGCCTGGCTCGCCTCCCACCTTGCGTCGCTGCCCGGGTCCGGCATCATCTACACCCTGACCGTCGCCGCGGCTCGAGATCTGGCGGGACTGTTGTCCGATCAGGGGTTGGCGGTCGCGGCTTACACGGGCCAGACCGACACCACCGAACGTGAATCGCTCGAGTCCGAGTTGCTGAACAACGAGGTCAAAGCTTTGGTTGCGACCTCGGCGCTCGGAATGGGATTCGACAAGCCGGATCTTGGCTTCGTTGTGCACATGGGCGCACCGTCCTCGCCGATCTCGTACTACCAGCAGGTCGGTCGTGCAGGCCGTGCCACCGAGCGAGCCGATGTCATTCTGCTGCCCGGCCACGAGGACAAGCAGATATGGAGCTATTTCGCATCGGTCGCCTTCCCGCGAGAACACGTCGTCAGGCAGGTCATCGACGCACTGGATCCGGCAAAGCCGCAGTCGACACCGGCGCTCGAACCGCTCGTCGACCTTGGGCGGAGCCGACTGGAGATGGTGCTCAAGGTGCTCGATGTCGATGGCGCCGTTCAGCGCGTCCGAGGTGGTTGGATCTCCACCGGCGAACCTTGGGTGTACGACGCCGAGCGGTACGAGCGCCTCGAGCAAGCCAGGGACGCCGAACAGCAGGCGATGATCGACTATCAGCGCACCGAGGGTTGTCGGATGGAGTTCTTGCGCCGCCAACTCGACGATCCTGAGCTCACTGACGGCTCCGACCGTTGTGGGCGCTGTGACAACTGCACCGGGCAGAGGTACGACGTGGAGGTGGACGCGGACGCTGTCGAGACCACCCGGGCTCGGCTGGACCGTCCCGGTTTCGATCTGGCTCCCCGCAAGCAGTGGCCCACCGGCATGAAGAAGCTGGGCGTCACGCTGTCGGGCAAGATCACTGACGGCCCGGAGCCCGGGCGCGTCCTGGGGCGGCTCACCGACCTCGCTTGGGGTGGGCGTCTGCGCACACTGCTCGACGGACCGGACGGGCCCGCGCCTTCGGCGCTGGTGGACGGCTGCATCAAGGTGCTGGCGTCGTGGGACTGGAAGAAACGGCCCGTCGCGGTGATCGCGCTCGAATCGAGTTCTCACCCTGTTCTGGTTCGGTCGATCGCGAGCGAGTTGGCCCGCATCGGACGTCTCGACGACCTGGGCGTCCTGCGCAAGGTCCCCGGGCACCCCGTGGTGACTGCCGCGAACTCGGCGTTTCGAGTGGCCGGGCTCGTGGGTTCGTGGGAGGTACCCGATCTGTCCGGTGTCGACGGGCCGATTCTGCTGGTCGACCTGTCGACCGACACCGGGTGGACTCTCACGTGCGCGGCGGTGGCGCTGCGCGGCGCTGGCGCCGATGCAGTGCTTCCATTCGCGTTGGCCACCCCTAAGTAGCCGCCGGCGCCGGTGAGGGCAGCCTGAGGCAAACAGCACGATCATTGCCCCTTTTACCTCACGATGTCGCCCCCGAGGCGGCAAGTGTGACCAAAGTCACATTCACCCCGTCACCTGCGCAAGAGTGTCCGTTTTGGACACCAATATTGCGACGCACGTGAAATGCCCTCGCCAGCTTGTTAAGTTTGTATTTCCTATGAAGCCAGCACAGCTGAGAGCGACCCCAATCACTGCGCCGGACGCAGTGACTTTCCGTAGCCCCAAGATTTCCGACGGAGTCCGGCTCTGGGAAATTGCAAGAGATTCGAAAGTGCTCGATCTGAACTCGAGCTACTCGTACATTCTGTGGTGCAGAGACTTTGCACAGACATCGGTGGTGTCCGATGTGGACGGTCGAGCCGTAGGCTTCGTCACCGGCTACATCCGCCAGGACTCGCCCACAACATTTTTCGTGTGGCAGGTCGCAGTCGACGCCGATCAGCGCGGCAAAGGCCTCGCCGGACGCATGCTCAACAGTTTGTTGGACCGGCTTACGCCGCAGGGTATTACACACTTGGAAACGACGATCAGCCCCGACAACGAGGCGTCGATCGCATTGTTCACGGCCCTGGCACGTAAGCGGGGAACCGAGATCACAAAATCAGCTCTGTTCGCGCCCAACGATTTCCCTGATAGCCACGAGGCAGAAGAGCTCTACACAGTGGGGCCCGCCGCCGTGCGCACATACGAAAGGAACAAGCAGAACATGACCGAGAAACCGAACACCACAAGCAAGCCCGACGTCTTCGAGGCTGTCGAGTCCTCAGTCCGCAGCTACAGCCGCCAGTGGCCGGCAGTGTTCAAGACCGCGAAGAACTCGACCATGGTGGACGAGAATGGCCGTGAGTACCTCGATTTCTTCGGTGGCGCAGGCGCGTTGAACTACGGGCACAACAATCAGATCCTCAAGGATGCCCTCGTCGACTACATCCAGAGCGACGGCGTTACGCACAGCCTGGATATGTCAACCGTCGCCAAGCGCGAGTTCCTGGAGTCGTTCAAGAAGAACATCCTCGATCCGCGCGGACTGAACTACAAGGTTCAGTTCCCCGGCCCCACCGGTACCAACACTGTCGAGGCTGCACTCAAGCTGGCCCGCAAGGTGACCGGCCGCGAGGCGATCATCAACTTCACCAACGCATTCCACGGCATGACACTCGGCGCGCTGTCGGTCACCGGCAACTCGATGAAGCGAGCTGGCGCCGGAATTCCGTTGGTGCACACCACGCCGATGCCGTACGACAACTACTTCGGCGGCGTGACAGAGGACTTCCAGTGGTTCGAGCGCGTGCTCGACGACTCGGGTAGCGGGTTCAATCGCCCCGCCGCGGTGATCGTGGAAACCATCCAGGGTGAGGGCGGCATCAACGTCGCGCGTCCCGAATGGTTGCGCGCTCTGGCTGAGCTGTGCTCGCGCCGGGAGATCTTGTTGATCGTCGACGACGTCCAGATGGGCTGTGGACGCACCGGCCAGTTCTTCTCGTTCGAAGAGGCAGGCATCGTTCCCGACATCGTCACACTGTCGAAGTCGATCGGTGGATACGGCATGCCTATGGCACTGACGCTGTTCAAGCCGGAGCTCGACGTGTGGTCACCCGGTGAGCACAACGGAACATTCCGCGGCTTCAACCCGTCCTTCGTCACCGCGAAGACCGCCATCGACACCTACTGGACCGATGACGCATTCGAGAAGGAGATCATCGCCAAGGGCGAGCACATCCGAGACCGCTTCATCAAGATGTGCGCCAAGTACGACGGCGTTTCCACCCGCGGTCGCGGCATGGTCCAGGCGTTGGTGTTCGACGATGCAGAGAAGGCGGGCAAGGTCGCCGCACTCTGCTACGACGAGGCGCTGCTCGTGGAGACGGCCGGCCCCTCCGACGAGGTCGTCAAGTTGCTGCCGCCGTTGACAACCACCGTCGAGGAACTGGACCGTGGCCTGGACATTCTCGAGGCCATGACCGCTAAAGTGTGCTCCTGAAGATCGCACACGAGCACTGCAGGCCAGCTGAAGGGAGAACGACGTGATCGTACGTAGCACGCAGGAAATCACCGGCACCGAGCGCGATATCGAGAGCGAGGACGGCAGCTGGCGAAGCAAGCGCATCGTCCTCGGCGGCGACCGGGTTGGCTTCTCGTTCCACGAGACCACCATCAAGGCCGGAACGGTGAACAATTTCCACTACGCCAATCACATCGAAGCCGTGTGGCTCATCGAAGGTGAAGGCACGCTCACCGACCGCGAGACCGGGGAAGAGTACGAGATCGGACCCGGGTCGATGTACCTGCTCGACGGCAATGAGCGCCACACCGTGGCGCCACGTACACAGATGCGCATGATGTGCGTTTTCAATCCGCCGGTCGTGGGCAGCGAAGTACACGATGAACACGGCGTCTACCCCCTCGTGGAGGTACCGGCTTAACAGCCCACGCTCAACCGATTCCGCCCCGCTCGGACACGCTTTCGTGAACCGAGCGGGGCGGAGGTGTATCCGATGCGCGAGTTAACCTGGACTACGTGGCTGCACGTGTTCGACCCCGCATCGTCGAGTTGCTCTCGCGTCGGCGGATCGTCGTCGTGTCGGGAGCCGGGATGTCCACCGACTCCGGAATTCCCGATTACCGCGGACCCGACTCACCACCGCGCAATCCGATGACCTACCAGCAGTTCATCGGTGACGACGAGTTCCGCCGCCACTACTGGGCCCGCAATCATGTCGGGTGGCGCCACATGGACGCCGCTCGCCCCAACGCCGGGCATCGTGCGCTTGCGGAACTGGAACGGCGCGGCATCGTCACCGGGATCATCACGCAGAACGTGGACATGCTGCACACCAAGGCGGGAAGCCGCCGCGTCATCGACCTGCACGGTGTGTACGCCCGAGTCCGCTGCTTGAGTTGCGAACAGCTGGTTTCGCGATTCACGCTGGCTCGACGTCTGGACGAACGCAATCCTGCCTTTCTCGACAGCGTCTCGCCCGCGAAGGGCGTCGAGATCGCGCCGGACGCCGACGCCGTCATCACCAGCACCGCGCACTTCCGGATGGTCGACTGCGAGCAGTGCGGCGGCGTACTCAAGCCCGATATCGTCTACTTCGGCGAGAGTGTGCCCAAACCACGGGTGGCCGAGGCATTCGATCTGGTGGACAACGCCGACGCCCTGATGGTGCTCGGCTCATCGCTGACCGTCATGTCCGGACTGCGCTTCGTTCGACGCGCCGCGAAAGCTTCGATACCGATTGTCATCGTCAACCGCGGGGCCACCAGGGGCGACCAGTTCGCATCGGCCATCAGCCACGACGGCTGCTCCGAAACGCTGACCGCACTCGTCGACGCGCTTCCCTCGATCCACCGGGAGTGAACTACGGGGTGACGGGCACCAGGTCGTCGGCATGCACCACAGGTCGTTGCAGCTCCTGTGAGAGGTCGCCACGAGACTTTCCGAGCATCCCCGTCAACTCGGCCGCGTCGAACGCGACCACGCCACGAGCGACGACTTCACCATCGGGTGCACGCAGCGCTACGACGTCACCACCGTAGAAGCGTCCGCTGACGCCGGTGACCCCTGCAGAGAGCAACGATCGACGCCTGTTCACCACGGCGCCCACAGCACCGGCGTCGAGATGCAGGTCGCCCTGCACGTCGGCGGCATGACGTACCCAGAATTTGCGCGCCGACAAACGCGTTGGGCGTGCGGCGAAGGCGGTGCCCACTCCAGCGTCCGTCAGGGCTGCTTGCACATCGGCCGCGGCGGCGAGCAACACCGGTACACCAGCATCCGCTGCCAGGCGAGCCGCAGAAAGCTTCGATGCCATTCCGCCCGTTCCGAGCGCTCCCCCGGATCCCGCGACCACACCGTCGAGGTCCTCGGGGCTGTCGACCTCGGGGATCAGTGTCGCGTTTCCCTTTCGCGGGTCGCCGTCGTAGAGCCCGTCCACATCCGAGAGCAGCACCAATGCGTCGGCGCCGACGAGATGCGCGACGAGCGCTGCGAGCCGATCGTTGTCGCCGAATCGAATCTCCGCCGTTGCCACCGTGTCGTTCTCGTTGACGACGGCCACTGCCCCCAGTGACCGCAACCGATCGAGGGTGCGTTGAGCATTGCGATGATTGGTGCGCCGCGCGATGTCCTCGGCCGTGAGCAACACCTGCCCGACGGTACGGTCGTACCGCGCGAACGATGTGCCCCATGCGTGCGCAAGTGCAAGTTGCCCGACGCTGGCTGCGGCCTGCTTCGTCGCAAGGTCTCGCGGCCGCTTGGTCAGCCCCAGCGGTGCGATCCCCGCGCCGATGGCCCCAGACGAGACGACGACGACATCGGTGCCCGCGCGCATCCGTGCTTCCACGGCGTCGGCCAGCAGATCGAGCCGGTCGACGTCGAGCCCACCGACAAGCGATGTCAGCGCCGAGGACCCGATCTTGACCACGATTCGCCGCGCTTCGGCAACTTTCGTTCGCGTCGCCGAAGTCATTGCGACAGAGCCGGATTCAGCCGACACGTTCCCTCACTCTTCGGTGTCGAGTCCGCGCCGGACCCGACGAGCATGCTTGCGTTCGTCGGCGCCGATACGTTCGACCTGATCGAGCCGTGCGTCGCTGCCACGCCCGGTCATGGTCACCTCGACACCGGCAGGGGTCTGAGGTTCCCAGTCGAACGAGACGTCACCGATCGTGACGGAGGCACCGGGTACTGCGCCCTGCTTGATCAACGCATCCTCGACGCCGAGTCGGGCCAGTCTGTCGGCCAAGTAGCCGACAGCTTCGTCGTTGCTGAACTGAGTCTGAGCAACCCACCGTTCCGGGCGCGTTCCGCGAACGATGAATCCACCCGGTATATGGGGATCCTTGATGACCTCGAATCCCTCCTCGTTGCGCGCAATCGGCCGCAGCACCGGTCGACGCGGCTCGGCAGGCGGGTGCGCAACACGGTAATCCTCGACCATTTTCGCCAGCGCGAAAATCAGCGGCTTGAGGCCTTCTCGGCTGACGGCGGAGATAGTGAAGACGGGCCATCCTCGCGCCTGAAAGTCCGGGGTCACCATCTCGGCCAGTTCCGCTGCCTCGGGGACGTCTGCCTTGTTCAGCACGACGATCCGTGGGCGATCCGCGAGATCTCCGAGGCTTGCATCGCCCGACAATGCCGGTTTGTAGGCCGAGAGTTCGGCTTCGAGTGCATCGACATCCGAAACCGGGTCGCGCCCGGGATCGAGTGTCGCGCAGTCCACGACGTGCGCCAGTACCGCGCAACGCTCGAGATGGCGAAGAAACTCGAGACCGAGTCCGCGGCCGTCGCTGGCACCGGGGATCAGACCGGGCACATCGGCGACGGTGAATGTGGTGTCACCACTGGACACAACACCCAGATTGGGGACGAGTGTGGTGAATGGGTAGTCGGCAATCTTTGGTTTTGCTGCCGAGAGCACCGATACGAGCGAGGACTTTCCGGCGGAGGGGAATCCGACGAGTCCGACATCGGCAACGGATTTGAGTTCGAGGACCAGGTCACGCTCGACGCCATCTTCACCGAGCAGGGCGAAGCCGGGGGCCTTGCGGGCCTTCGACGCCAATGCGGCGTTGCCGAGTCCGCCGCGACCACCGGGGGCGGCGTCGAAGCGCGTGCCCTCCCCCACCATGTCGGCGAGGATGCGTCCGTCCTTGTCGAGTACGACGGTGCCGTCGGGGACCCGGAGTATCAGATCCTCACCGTTGGCGCCCTCACGGTTGCTGCCCATCCCCTGGGTTCCGTTGGTGGCCTTGGCATGGGACTGGAAGTGGAAGTCGAGGAGCGTGTGCACGCTGCGGTCGACGACGAACACGACGTCACCGCCACGGCCGCCGTTGCCGCCGTCCGGTCCGCCGAGCGGCTTGAACTTCTCACGATGGACGGAAGAGCAGCCGTTGCCACCTTTGCCTGCGGTCACGTGCAAGACCACGCGGTCGATGAATCGCGACATAGCTGCCTTCGATCCTTTCTCGATCGAGTACTCGATCGAATGTGTTCGGTGCCAAAACGCGTCAAGGGCGGACCGGGTGGTGACCCTGGTCCGCCCTTGACGACTCGCTTTGGGCGCTTCAGCGACTCCCAGAGGTTTCCGGGAGTCTGCCGTCGCAGATGATGCAGCTTCGGACTAGGCCTCTACTGCGACCGGAACGATGTTCACGGTCTTGCGTCCACGCTTGGCGCCGAACTCGACTGCACCGGCAGAGAGCGCGAACAGCGTGTCGTCGCCGCCACGGCCGACGTTGACGCCGGGGTGGAAGTGCGTTCCGCGCTGACGAACCAGGATCTCGCCTGCGCTGACGGTCTGGCCGCCGAATCGCTTGACGCCGAGGCGCTGAGCATTCGAGTCGCGACCGTTACGGGAGCTCGATGCACCCTTCTTGTGTGCCATGTTGCATACCCTCCTCGGGTGAGGTGTTTGAGAGAAGAACGCCGACCCACTCAGGCCGACTACCTGCGAAAGTCCTGGTTACTCGATACCGGTGACCTTGAGGACAGTCAGCTTCTGCCTGTGTCCCTGGCGCTTGTGGTAGCCGGTCTTGTTCTTGAACTTGTGGATGCGGATCTTCGGACCCTTGGTGTGCTCGACGACCTCACCGGTGACCGAGATCTTCGCCAGCTTGTCGGCGTCGGTGGTCAGATCGGATCCGTCAACGACGAGGACCGGAGCAAGCGAGACAGCAGTGCCGGGCGCTCCCTCGATCTTCTCGACCTTGACGAGGTCACCAACAGCGACCTTGTACTGCTTTCCGCCGGTCTTGACGATCGCGTACGTTGCCATCGGAGGGCTACCCCTTGCTTCTTCGAACTTGCTCGCGCTGCCCATGGCAACACGACTGGTCTGATCTAGCTTGTTTCTTGCTTCCGGGTAGATGCGTCCGCTCGGGCCGCAAGCGGCCATGTGCGTCTAGGCACAGCAGAACAGTGTCACCGGAAGCGACTTATCAAGGTTACGGCAGACGGGCGGCCGTGGTCAAACCGCCCGTCTGCTGCGCCCTATGCGTCGACCGGCGGCCCAGCCGGTCGCGCCGCCGCACGCCGACGACGCGGCTTGCCGACCGGGACTTCCTGTTCGACCGCTGGGGCATCAACCTGGGGATCGACCTGCGCGAACGCCGGTGCCGTGACTGGTGGCGGACCCGACTCCTCGGGCTCACCCCCGCCGTCCGAGGACGCCGGGATGACGAACACCGCAGCCGCATCCGGGGTATCCGCAGTTGGCGCCGCAGCCTTGCGGGCAACGCGGCGGGTACGACGGGCCTTCACCACAGGAACAGCGTCCTCGGCCGTCTCCGGCTCGGGTGTCGGTTGCGGCTCAGGTGTCGGTTGCAGCTCGGGTGCCGGTTCCGACTCGGGAGCCGGTTCCGACTCGGGAGCAACCTCGGCCGAGGCTGCAGCCTCGCCTGGAGTGCTGTCTTCTGCCGAACTGGGCTCGGGTTCCACAGACGGCGAGGTCGTGGGCCGCGATGCCTTGCGACGCACGCGGCGGCTCGGCGTCCGGATTTCTTCGACCGGGGTCGGCTCCGCGTCACCCACGGCTGCCGCGACCTCGGCTGCGTCGATGACCCGGGTACTCGCCTCGACTGCCCCGCTTCCGTCGGAAGCAGGACCGTCCTGTGGCGCCCCGCCCTGCGGCATGGTGTCTACGACATCGGCGGGCGTGACATCGTCGACGACCTCGTCGTGATGCGCCGCCATGGCGAGTGCGACCGGATGCGCACGTTTGATGGACGGATCCACCACGGGCTCGTGAGTTTCGGCCACTGTCGAAGTCGAATTCACATTGTCCGACTTGTCACGTCCGCGACGCTTACGTGGCGCGCCCGACTCGCCCCGCGCTGGGCCCGACCGCGAGCCGTCGTCCGGCTTGGTCTCGACCGGGAACGGATGAACGTGGATGCCCCGGCCCTGGCAGTGCTCACACGTGGTGGAAAACGCCTCGACCAGTCCAGTTCCGAGCTTCTTGCGGGTCATCTGCACCAGACCGAGCGAGGTGACCTCGGAGACCTGGTGCCGGGTGCGGTCGCGCCCGAGAGCCTCGGTGAGCCGACGCAGTACGAGATCGCGGTTCTGCTCGAGCACCATGTCGATGAAGTCGACGACGATCATGCCGCCGATATCGCGCAGGCGCATCTGCCGAACGACTTCCTCGGCAGCTTCGAGATTGTTGCGCGTCACCGTCTCCTCGAGGTTGCCACCGGAACCGGTGAACTTCCCGGTGTTCACGTCGACGACGGTCATCGCCTCGGTGCGGTCGATCACCAGGGTGCCGCCCGACGGCAGCCAGACCTTGCGGTCGAGTGCCTTGGCGAGTTGTTCGTCGATGCGGTGCGCCTCGAACACGTCCGGCCGACCCGGCTCCGCTTCGTGCCGCTCGAGCTTCGACAACATGTCGTTCGCGACCGACTCGATGTAGTTCGACGTGGTGGTCCAGGCCTTCTCGCCCTCGATGACGAGTTTGACGAAATCCTCGTTGAACAAGTCGCGGATGACCTTGACCAGCAGGTCTGGCTCCTCGTAGAGCGTCTGCGGCTGGCTGCCCTTGCCCGATTCGGCCTTCGCGGACGCTTCCTCGATCGTCGCCCACTGAGATTGCAGCCGCGAGACATCCCGCGCCAGCTCTTCCTCACTGACACCTTCGGCGGCCGTTCGGATGATGACACCGGCCTCGGCGGGCACGATGTCGCGGAGGATTTCCTTGAGTCGTTTGCGTTCGGTGTCGGGGAGCTTGCGGCTGATCCCCGTCGAACTTCCGCCGGGAACATAGACGAGGTAGCGGCCGGCGAGCGAGAGCTGCGTTGTCAGGCGGGCACCCTTGTGACCGACCGGGTCCTTGCTGACCTGGACCAGTACCTGATCGCCTGGCTTGAGTGCCTGCTCGATCTTGCGCGAGTTGCCGCCCAGACCTGCCGCATCCCAGTTCACTTCACCGGCGTAGAGCACACCGTTTCGACCGCGACCGATGTCGATGAACGCTGCCTCCATGCTGGGCAGAACGTTCTGCACGCGTCCGAGGTAGACATTGCCGACCATCGACGCAGAGGCGCTGCTCGTGACGAAGTGCTCCACCAGAACACCGTCTTCGAGCACTGCGACCTGCGTGGTGTCGCCGTGGTCCGGGAGCGACTTCTCGCGAACGACCATCACGCGGTCGACGGATTCGCGCCGTGCCAGGAACTCGGATTCGGTCAGAATCGGTGGACGCCTGCGCCCTGCGTCGCGGCCGTCCCGACGTCGCTGCCGCTTGGCTTCGAGACGGGTCGAGCCGGTGATGCCCTGAACCTCGTCCTTGCCACTGCCACCGCCACTGCCGCGCGACTTGTTCCGCGGTTCGCGCTCATGCACGACGGTGTTGGGGGGATCGTCCTCGGAGGCGGCACCATCCGAGGAGGATTCACCGGAGCTGCGCCGACGACGGCGACGACGGCGACGACGGCTCGAGCCGTCGGAACCGTCCTGATCGTCGTCCGAGTCTTCTGCGGAGGCATCGGCAGAAGAACCCTCTGCCGCGGACTCGTCCAGGTCGCTCTCCGATTCCGATGAATCGGTCGTTGCGCTCGCGTCGGCGTCCTCGGTGGCGTCGGAGGCCTTGGCTCCCCCGCGCGAACGACTGCGACGACGCGATCGACGCTCACCGGTCGGCTTGTCGTCCTCACCGGACTCCGCGTCCTCGGAGGTCGAGTCCGTACCCTCGGACGCCGAGTCCGTGTCCTCGGACGCCGAGTCCGTGTCCTCGGAGTCCGAGTCGGTGTCTCGAGCGGTGGACTCGTCGACATCCTCGCCCGAGTTGTCCTCACCCGAGTTGTCCTCACCGGACTGGTCACCACGTCCACGCCCGCGACCGCGGCGCCCACGCCTGCGACGCCTCGGCTGCGACTGGTCGTCGTCGTCCGAGCCCGGTGACGTACCGGCCTCTTCGGTATCGTTGCCGCCACCGGTTTCCGTCTTCTCGGCTGTGTCGACCAGGGCCACCGGGGACTCGACCGCCGGGGACTCGACTGCGTCGGTGACTGTCGCCTGGGTTGTCGCGGTGGGCTCAGTCGGCTGAGTGGGCTCGGACGCGCCCGCCTCCTCGGCTGGGCCGGCAGCTTTGCGGCTGCGCCTGCGCGCGCGAGGCGGCTCGGCCGCAACCTCGGGCTGCAGAAACAGCGGGGTCGCGACCGATGGCCGAGTCTGTGCCGACTCGGGATCCGTATCGGTGCTCAACGGTTCCGGCGTCCTGGAGAACAGTGTCTCCGCACGCTGGTCGGCAGTCTGATCGGGAACGGGAGCCTGCTCGGGAACGGGAGCCTGCTCGCCCGCCACGTCCGGGGTGACCGCAACAGGGACGTCGGGAACGGATGTGCCCGGTGCGGTGAAGGACGAGTGCACTGTCTCCGCGTCGTCACGGCCGAGGCTGGACTGCGCGCTGCGCGCCTCGATGCCGAGCTCGCTCAGCTTCGCGAGAACCTGCTTGCTGGTGACACCGATGATCTTTGCCAGCGCGTGCACACGCAGACGGTTGGGGAACGTGGGTGTTTCACCGGCAGACGCGGTGTCGCCGCCTGCTGGACTTCCCGTGTTCGAATTCTGTACATCTTCTGGCGGGGCTTGATCGGCCACGTATGTCTCCTCGGGCCCCCGGGCGCGTCCACCCGTCGAACTGGTGTGACGCGGCCACGCGAGGGCAATCCTTGTGTGCTGACGCCGGTGTGACGTCAGTTGATCGGGTCTTGCTCTGCATTCGGTGCACTGCCCACTATGTGGTCGGCGCTCCGAGCGCAAAGCCTGGCTGGATGGCTTTGGTGTTGCCGAGTCCGAGCGCCTGATCATCAAGCAAGCCGTCGGTGTGAAAGTGGATCCCACACCGTCGGGAGCGATGACGGGCATCGAACCGCGGTTGTCATCCGGTCGCCTTCACGAAAGACACTTCACGAAGAACATCACGGTGACGTTCTTCGCGTGCTGCGGGTCGTGAGGTACTGCAAACTTGTCGTCGGTGGAACTCGAACTGTGAAAGCAACCGTTCCGAGTATCCCATACCGGGGGAAGCGAACCCGCCACACCGCACAAGAACGCATCATCGGCGGCGTGGCGGGCGGGAGGAAAGCGTCGTCCGTACGGACTATGCAGCTAGGTCAGGAAAGAGCCGGGAACCACAGTGCGATCTCGCGATCGGCCGATTCGACCGAATCGGATCCATGCACGAGATTCTGTTGCCCGTCGAGGGCCAGATCAGCTCGAATAGTGCCGGGAACAGCCTTCGCGACGGGGTCGGTGCCGCCTGCGATCTGACGGAACGCAGCGATGGCACGCGGGCCTTCGAGGACGGCCGCGACAACAGGCCCCGAGGTGATGAATTCGAGCAGGTCGGGAAAGAACGGCTTTCCCTCGTGCTCGGCATAGTGGGCGCTGGCCAAGTTGAGGGGAACGGACTTCAGCTCGAGTGCAACGATGCTGAGTCCCTTCTTCTCGACGCGGCCGAGAATCTCCCCCACGAATCGGCGGGCTACTCCGTCTGGCTTTATAAGTACAAGGGTGCGCTCAGTCACGACCACTGACAGTAGTGGACGGCCAAGGTGATGCGACGGTCAGGGATAGAGCCGGTCAGTCCCGTTGGCCGTACAGCATCCCCTTCTCGATGCGCCTGGTGATGTCTCTACGCAGGTAGAGGAGGTAGGCCCAGACGCAGCCGAAGATCAGCCCCACGATGCCGATCGAGATGTGCAGGAATACGCCCAGCAGCACGAACACCTGGAGGGCGATGTTGATCTGCATTGCCGACGGCCGGCCCTGCATTCCCGCAGCGACGATGAGAGCGACGCCGACACCGACGATATAGAGGGTGGAGAACCAGCCGAGTCCGCCACCTACCTTCGCTACCACCGGCAGTGCCAGCAACACCACGATCGCCTCGAGGACCAGTGTGCCCGCGACCACGCCGCGGAACCCTTTCCACGGGTCTGTCGTCGGCGGTCTGAAGCGCTGCCGATCGGGGCGCGCGCGATCCTGGTCTTCCTCGCTCATGCGGGTTCCTTTCCGAACATCGTTCTGGCGGCGCCTGCAGTCACGACCGAGCCGGTGACGATGACGCCGGCACCGGAGACGGCCTCACCTGGGTCGGCGACCTCCTCGGCCAGACCGATGGCGGTTTCGAGGGCGTCCGGCAGGGTAGGTGCGACGACGACACGTTCGTCGCCGAACTTCGCGACGGCCAGATTGGCCAACTCCTCGACGTCCATTGCGCGCGGTGACCCGTTGTGGGTGACCACGATCTCGTCGAACACCGGCTCGAGGGCCGTGAGCATGGCATCGACGTCCTTGTCACCCATGACGCTGACGACACCCACCAGTTTTCGGAAATCGAACTCGTCGGCCAGCGTCGCTGCCAGTGCTTTCACGCCATGGGGGTTGTGTGCCGCATCAAGGAACACGGTGGGGGCACTCCGGACCCGTTCGAGGCGTCCGGGGTTGACGATGGAAGCGAATGCGGCGCGAACGATGTCGACATCGAGCCGGCGGTCGGCTCCCGCCCCGAAGAACGCTTCCACCGCCGCGAGCGCGAGCGATGCGTTGTGCGCTTGATGCTCGCCGTGCAGCGGGAGAAAGATGTCGGTGTAGACCCCGCCGAGGCCTTGCAGCTCGATCTGTTGGCCACCCACGGCGATCCGGCGCGCGAGAACGCGGAATTCCGAACCCTGGCGTGCAACAGCGGCATCGGCTTCCACCGCTGCGCGCAACAGAACGTCCGCCACCTCCGGCTTCTGTTCGGCGATGATCGCAACCGTGTCACGCGGCACCAGCATCTCCGGAGCCTTCTTGATGATCCCGGACTTCTCTGCGGCGATACCCGCCAGATCCGTACCGAGGAACTCCACGTGATCGACGTCGATCGGTGTCACCACCGCGACCTCGCCGTAGATGACGTTGGTCGCGTCCCAGCGCCCACCCAACCCGACCTCGACGACGGCAACTTCGACGGGGGCCTCGGCGAACGCCGCGAATGCCATCGCGGTCGTGACCTCGAACTTGCTCATCCTCGGCCCGCCGGAAGCCTCGGACTGTGCGTCGACCATCTCGATGAACGGGGCAATCTCGTTGTACGTGTCGACGTAGAGCCGCGGTGTGATCGGCGCACCGTCGATGGCGATGCGCTCGGTGGCCATCTGCAGGTGCGGACTGGTGGTGCGACCTGTCCGGCGATGGAAGTGCGTCAGCAGTGCATCGATCATGCGGGTCACCGACGTCTTGCCGTTGGTGCCGGCCACGTGAATCGACGGATACGCCTTTTCCGGGGACCCGAGCAGATCCATCAGAGCGGCGATGCGGGCGGTGCTCGGTTCGAGCTTCGTTTCCGGCCACCGTTTGTCGAGCTCGGCTTCCACGAGCGCGAGTTCGGCCAGATCGACCGGGTCGCTCACTGCTCACCCATCGTTTCGAGCCGAGCCTTGATGCGAGCAATCTCCTCGATCGCGATCTGCTGACGCGTCCGAATCTTGTCGACGACAGCGTCCGGGGCCTTCGCAAGGAAAGCCTCGTTGCTCAACTTCCCGGTGGTCTGGGACAGCTCCTTCTCCGCGGCCGCCAGATCCTTCACCAACCGAGCGCGTTCGGCGACGAGATCGACCGTGCCGGACGTATCGAGTTCGACGGTCACCGTCGCTCCCGACAGCCGCACCTCGACCGAGGCCGTCGCGTCGAACTCGCCCTCCGGGTCGGTCAGACGCGCGAGCGATCGGATCACCGGCACCTGCGTGAGCAGGTCCGCTTCATCGATGCCGACGATCTTGGCTGCGACCTTCTGCGACGGCTTGAGCCCCTGGTCGCTACGGAAGCGCCGGACCTCGGTGACGAGCTTCTGCATGTCGACGATTCGTTGCGTGGCAATGGGATCCGGCTCCTCACCCGAGGCCTGTGGCCACGCCGCGACGACCACGGACTCGTTGCCGGTGAGCACCTTCCACAGCGTCTCGGTGACGAACGGGACGACCGGGTGCAGCAGCCGAAGAAGAGCATCGAGCACGTTGCCCAGCACACCGCGTGTGGACGCCGCCTGCGCCTCGTCCGAGAACTGCACCTTGGCGATTTCGAGATACCAGTCGCACACCTCGTCCCACGCGAAGTGATACAGCGTCTCGCAGGCCTTGCTGAACTCGTAACGCTCGAACGCCGAGTCCACCTCTCCCCGAACACGATCGAGGCGATCGAGGATCCACCGGTCGGCGTCGGTGAGTTCTGCGCGCGCCGGAAGTTCAGCGGGCGCAGCACCATTCATCAGAGCGAACTTGGTGGCGTTGAACAGCTTGTTCGCGAAGTTGCGGGACGACTGCGCATGGTCCTCGCCCACCGACAGGTCGGCGCCCGGATTCGCGCCGCGCGCCAAGGTGAACCGCAGCGCATCCGCACCGAAACGGTCGACCCAGTCCAGCGGGTCGATCCCGTTTCCACGTGACTTCGACATCTTCTTGCCGAACTGGTCGCGGACGAGGCCGTGCAGGAAGATGTCCTGAAAGGGCACCTTCCCACCGTTCTCACCAGCTGCCACCGAGGCGTCCGACGAGACGTAGGTGCCGAACATCATCATCCGAGCGACCCAGAAGAACAGGATGTCGTACCCGGTGACGAGCACGCTCGTCGGATAGAACTTGGCCAGGTCTTCGGTCGCGTCCGGCCAACCCATCGTCGAGAACGGCCAGAGACCCGAGGAGAACCAGGTGTCGAGAACATCCGGATCCTGCTCCCAACCCTCGGGGGCGCTCTCGTCGGGGCCGAGACACATCGTCTCGCCGTCGGGGCCGTACCAGATCGGTATCCGATGGCCCCACCACAGCTGACGGGAAATGCACCAGTCGTGCATGTTGTCGATCCAGGCGAACCATCGTGGTTCCTGGGACGTGGGATGAATGACCGTGTCGCCACCCCGCACCGCGTCGCCTGCCGCCTTCGACAAACCGTCGACCTTGACCCACCATTGCAGCGACAACCGCGGTTCGATGGACTCGCCGCTGCGCTCGGAATGCCCGACGCTGTGTAGATACGGACGCTTCTCCGCGACGACGCGGCCCTGAGCAGCCAAGGCTTCACGGACCTTCACGCGGGCTTCGAAACGGTCGAGACCATCGAATTCGGTTCCCGTGCCGGTGATTCGGCCCGCCTTGTCCATGATGGTGGGCATCGGAAGGTTGTGCCGAAGCCCCATCTCGAAGTCGTTGGGGTCGTGCGCGGGCGTGATCTTGACTGCGCCCGTACCGAACTCGGGATCGACGTACTCGTCGGCGATGATCGGGATTGTTCTGCCGGTCAACGGCAGTTCGAGTGTGGTTCCGACGAGATGGCGGTAGCGCTCGTCCTCGGGGTGGACCGCTACAGCGGTGTCACCGAGCATCGTCTCCACCCGGGTGGTGGCCACGACAAGATGCGGCTCGTCGTCGTTCAGAGATCCGTACCGCAACGAAACGAGCTCGCCCTCGACGTCCTCGAACTTGACTTCGATGTCCGAGATCGCAGTCTGCAGAACCGGAGACCAGTTCACCAGACGCTCGGCCCGGTAGATCAGGCCGTCGTCGTACATCCGCTTGAAGATGGTCTGCACGGCACGCGAGAGTCCGTCGTCCATGGTGAAGCGCTCGCGACTCCAGTCCACACCGTCGCCGATCCGACGCATCTGATCACCGATGGTGCCACCGGATTCACGTTTCCAGTCCCAGACTTTCTCGATGAACTTCTCGCGACCGAAGTCCTCCTTCGTCTTGCCCTCGCCGGCGAGCTTCTTCTCGACCAGGGTTTGCGTCGCGATCCCGGCGTGATCCATTCCCGGAAGCCACAGCACCTCGAATCCGAGCATCCGCTTGCGGCGACTCAACGCGTCCATCAGGGTGTGGTCGAGCGCATGCCCCATATGCAGGCTGCCGGTCACGTTAGGTGGGGGCAGCACGATCGAGTACGCGGGCTTGTCGGATTTCGGGTCGGCCTCGAAGTAACCAGCGTCCACCCAGCCCTGATACAGATCTGCCTCTACCGCGCTGGGATCCCAGCTTTTCGGCAATGCATCGGCGGGGTTGTCTGGAGTCTTCGGCGCTGAACTGGTCACCGGTCGATTCTAGTGGTCCGGTACGAGCGCTCCGACACGCCCTTTTCGGTGCCTCGTCAGCCGAGCGTCTCCGGTAGGGCGACCGTCTCACCGAGAACGTGTTCGGAGAGGAACGCGAAGACGACCTGATACCAGATTTTCGCGTGCTCGGGCGCCAGCACCCAGTGGTTCTCCGAGGGGTAAAGAAGGAACCGATGATCGGTCTTGCCCTCGTCGTCGGCGGGCAGTCCCGACTCGCTGAGCAGCTCGAACCACAGTCGCACACCCTCGCCGACGGGGACTCGATAGTCCTTGTCACCGTGAATGACGAGCATGGGAGTGGAGATATCGGCCACGAAGAGATGCGGCGAGTTCTCCACGGCCATCTCCGGCGACATCTCCCGCTGCCAGTAGTAGGCGACGTCGGTGGTCGGGCCGAACTGATCGAGCGCCCACAAACCGGCGTGGCTGACGATGGCGTCGAATCGGTCGGTGTGCCCGGCGATCCAGTTGGCCATGTATCCGCCGAACGAGCCGCCCATTGCGGCGGTCCGCGACTCGTCGATCTGGGGCAGCGCGCACGCGGCGTCGGTGATGGCCATCAGATCGGTGAACGGTTCCTTGCCCCACCTCCCCCACCCTCGCTGCACGAAGTCCTGGCCGTAGCCGGTGGACAGTGCCGGATCCGGCAGCAGAACCGCGTACCCTTTGGCCACCAGTAGCCACGGGTTCCAGCGCCAAGACCAGGTATTCCACGAGGCCAGCGGGCCACCGTGCACCCAGAGCACCAGCGGTACCCGCGCCGATTCCGAGGCCTCGGACGGCTGGGCCAACCAGGCGCGCACACCTCGACCGTCCGCGGCGGTCGTGTCGATCTCGGTGAGGACGCCCGGAAGTTGGGGCGCATCCTCGCCGAGAGGCAGCGAGGTCACCGCTCCGGTAGCGGCGTCGATACGCACGGGGTGCGGAGGCTGCAAATACGACGCCTCGAGCGCGAAGATGGAGCCGTCGCTGGTCGCGTGGACGTGGCTGTAGGCCGAGTCGGTGTGTGTGATTCGTCTTGCCGTGCCGTCGCGAACCTCGAAGATCGGCGCCCGCCCGTTCTCGTCTGCCACGACGAGGACACCGCATCCGTCGGCGGAGAACGTGGGAGCGGCCGGCCACAGGTCCCATCCGGGAGCCGCATCCGTGACGGTGCCGTCGCCGAAGGAGTACAGCTGCAACGTCGTTCGAGGTGCGTCCTCGGGAGTGGACAGTGATTCGCGGAGGAACGCGACGTGGGTGCCGTCGGGCGAGATGGCCGGCGAGCCGAGATCTGCCGCATCGTCGTCGACCAGGATCGTGGAAGTCGAGGAGGCGATATCGATGCGCACCAGCACCGTTCTCGAGGCCGCGAGTACGCCGGGCACGGTCCAAGTCGTCACGACGAACGACCCGTCCGGGGAGAGGGCGTACGACGCCTCGTGCAGGGCTGATTCAGCTCTGGCGGTGATCCGCCGCAACTGCGGGTCGGCTGCCTCGTGGGAGGTCCGGCCTGTGAACAGGTGCGGGGTCGCCGGTCCGAGATCGTGATCCCAGTGCCGAATCGGATAGCCGGTATGCAGGATCGCGCCGACCTTACGTTCGTTGCGCAACAGTCGAATTCGGTCGTCCTCGGCCTCGGTGTCTGCCGACGGATGGACATCGGAGGCGAGAACGAACGAGTCCGCGGACAGGGCGGCTCGAATCCCGGTGCAGGACGCGCCGCGAGTGGCGAGCACGTGCGCCTCGCCGCCGCTGCCGGGCAGAGTCCAGACCGACAACGCCTCGTCGTCCGAGGACTTCCGCCGCAGGAAGAGCAGATCACCTGTGGCGGTGACAGCCGGCCCCGTTGCCGCGTCATCGCTCCAGGTCAAACGCTGAGCCGGACGCGTTCCCGCAACGTCGATATCCCACAGTGCACTGACGTAGCTGGTCTTGTCCGAGGCCAGCTGCGAGAGCGCAACGATCGCACGGGACCCGTTCGGAGCGACAGCGAGATCGGTCACCCGCGGCGCGGCCACGTAGTCGTCGAGGTCGTCGAAGATCGTGGTCGGCACTGGCGGCATAGTCGGCACTGGCGGCGCTCCTGGGAGATCTCGTTCATCGGGGTCAGCCGATGCTACTTGCGACACGGGCCGGCGCCGCTCAGCCCTGTCCGAGTTCTTCCCGCAATTGAATGAGCGTGCGGGAGAGAATTCTGGACACGTGCATCTGCGAGATGCCCATCCTGTCTGCGATCTGGGTCTGCGTCATCGATCCGAAGAAGCGCAGGATCACAATTTGACGCTCACGCTCGGGCAACTTCTCCAGAGCGGGTCGGACCGTGAGATAACTCTCCATCTTTTCGAGTTCAGGATCGTTCGCGCCCAACGTGTCCATCAGCGGCAGCCGGTCGTCGCTGACGACAGAATCCACCGACACCGTCTGATAGGCACTGCGCGCGAGCAGGGCCTGCGAGGCCTCTTTGACATCGATGCCCAGTTCGGCAGCGATTTCACTCGCGGTTGGTGCCCGCCCCAACTTCTGCGACAGCGTCCCCACCGCCCCCGAGATCAAGGAGTTGAGCTCCTTCATCCTTCGCGGCACCCGTACCGACCAGCCCGCGTCACGGAAGTAACGACGTGCCTCGCCCATGATGGTGGGAACGGCGAACGAGACGAAGTCGGAGCCGCGCTCGATGTCGAAACGGTCGACGGCGTTGACCAGACCGAGCCGTGCCACCTGGAGGAGATCCTCGTGTGCTTCGCCGCGTCCGCCGAAGCGACGCGCGATGTGTTCGGCGAGAGGCAGACAGCGCGTGATGATGCGATCGCGTAGGACCTGGCGCTCCGGTGAGTCCGCGTCCAGTGTCTGCATTTGCTGAATGAGGGGTACGACTTCGCTGTAATCGTCCGACTGACGCCGCGTCGATTTTTCGTACGGCACGGGCACTAGTTGTTGCTCCTCCGCTTGACCACGTCCACCGCCACGGACGACCCGTTCGGGACCGAGGACGCGCTCAGCGAGATGGAATCGGTGAGCGTCTGCAGAACATGCCATCCGAAGCTGTCGGACTTGGGTACGCGCCCCTCGTGCACAACCGAGGTCGTCGTGATCTGCATGCCGCTTTCGCCGACAACGAAGGAGCACGTCAGCTCGGCACTCGGAACCGCACCCGCGATGAGCTGGGAGCACACCTCGTCCACGGCCAGCTTGATATCCGCGATGTCGTCGAGGGTGAAATCGCCCAGCACGGCCAGAGTCTCCGCAACTGCGCGAACCACCGGTAACTGATCGGCGTCCGCGATCACGCGCAGCTCGACCGGTGCGCCGGAATTTCGTTCCAGCTCTTCGATCTTGCCAACGCCAGTCATTCGCGCTCCCTATCCGTCGTCTCGAGATCTTCGGTCATGTCACTATTGTCCGAACTACTACGTTTGTTGCTGATACCGATCCATTTTCCGCTGATAGCGCTTATGTCTTACTACGACGAGCCCGTCTCGACCGCGAACAGGGTACCCAGGGCACCGAAATTCAATCCCGCGCGTGCTCGCGGTTCGGTTCGGCGCACATGCGCCCCCATCCACGCCGGCCGCACCGGGTGACGAGAGCGATCAGTGCTGGCACGATCGCAGTGTGGACTACACGACGCAGTTGCGCGAGCTCGCCAGGAAATGCGGTATCTCGACGGAGTACCGGGGATGGGACCAGTCGGAGAACGAAGTGTCCGACACGACTCTGCAACGCATCCTTCGGGCACGCGGGATAGCTGCGGACACGGAGGCCGAGGTGGCCTCGTCGACTGCCGATCTCGAAAATGCCCCGTGGCGGCGGATGCTACCGCCGGTCGTCGTCACAGTGGCGGGCGATGGCGCTCAGGTCTCCGTTCACGTCGCGCACGGAGATCCGGTGGCCGTCCACCTGACTCACGAATCGGGCGAGAGCCTGCCTTTGGCGCAGCTGCAGATCTGGATCGATCCCCGAGAGGTCGACGGCATTCTCGTAGGGCGCGCCACGTTCGACATTCCCGGTGACATCCCCGTCGGCTGGCACACCATCACCGCCACCAGCGCGCCCGACTCGGTGCACCGCAGCCAATCGACATGCCAGCTGGTGGTCACTCCGCGTCGACTCTCGGCGAACGATGCCCTGCTGGACCGTCAACGAATAGGCCTGGCAGCTCAGCTCTACTCGATCCGATCCGATCGATCCTGGGGGGTGGGCGACTACGGCGACCTCGCCGACCTCGCGGACGTCACCGGGGCCGCGCACGGTTTCGACTACCTCCTCGTCAACCCGCTCCATGCTCAACGCCCCCGGCCACCGGTCGAGGCGTCGCCGTATCTGCCGACGACGAGACGATTCTTCGATCCGATGTACATCAGGGTCGAGGACATCCCCGAGATCGGCTACCTCCCCCGTGATCAGTACGCGAAGATCCGGGGACTGGCACGGAGCTTCGACAAGGCGAACAAGCGCACCAAACGCATCGATCGTGATCCCTCGTTCCGCGCCAAACTTCGCGCACTACGACGCATTCACCGAGTCGCCCTCTCCCCGGCTCGTCAGGCCCGGTTCGACGCCTTCTGCGATCGTGAAGGACGCGGCCTCGAGGACTTCGCGCTGTGGTGTGCCCTCGCCGAGAAATTCGACCCGGAACACGAGGTGTGGCGCGAGCGGGCGGCACACCCCGACACCGATTTCGTCACCGAGTTTCGCGAGTCCGAGGCCGCCAGGGTGCGGTTTCACAAGTGGTTGCAATGGATCTGCGACGAGCAGCTCGATCGCGCTCAGCACGCGGCGACGGCAGCCGGAATGGATATCGGGATCATGCACGACCTGGCCGTCGGGGTGCACCGCCGCGGCGCCGACGCGTGGTCCCTGGGCGACGCCCTGACCCAGGGTGTGACCGTCGGAGCACCGCCCGACAACTTCAACCAGCAGGGCCAGAATTGGAACCAGCCGCCCTGGAATCCGGATCGCCTGCGTGAGTTGGGCTACGGGCCGTACCGGGACATGCTGCGGACCATCCTGCGGCACGCCGGGGGTGTGCGGGTGGACCACATCCTGGGCTTGTTCCGGCTGTGGTGGATACCTGAGGAGTCCGAGACGCCAGGTGAGGGCGCCTACGTGACGTACGACCATGAAGCCCTCATCGGCATCCTCGTCCTGGAGGCCGAGCGCGCCGGCGCTGTCGTCGTCGGAGAAGACCTTGGGGTGTTCGAGCCCCAGGTGCAGGAGTACCTCGGCCAGCGGGGCGTGTTCGGAACCTCGATTCTGTGGTTCGAGACCGACGGTGATGCACCGCGCGCGCCCGAGTCGTACCGGCAGCAGTGTCTGACATCGGTCACCACCCACGACCTTCCGCCGACGGTCGGCTACCTCCGCGGCGAACACATCGCACTGCGTTCTCGCCTCGGACTGTTGGAACGCGATCTGGAGGCGGAGACCGAACACGATGCTCAGGGCCGAGAGTCGGTGCTCGATCTCGCGCGCCAACGTGATCTGTTGCCCGATCGGGCTTCGGAGCAGGACACCGTCGAGGCCTTGCACCGCCTGATTCGGCGCAGCCCGTCGGTGTTGATCGGTGTCGCCCTTGTCGATGCGGTCGGGGAAAATCGCATCCAGAATCAACCGGGTACCGACGAGACCCAGTACTCGAACTGGCAGGTGCCGTTGGCCGATGACCATGGCAAGGCGGTGTGGGTCGACGATCTCGTCGGTCATCCGCGGATGCTGTCTCTGGTGGCGGCGCTGCGCCGGTAGCGCGCAGCGGCATAATCGAATTCATGGGACGAATAACCGCTCGGCGACCGGTCGTCAGGATCCGTGGTCCGCACGTGACGACTCGGCCGGACACGCTCGTCGTCGAGGAACCACTCGAGATCAGGGTGAACGGCGCAGCTCTGGCGGTCACGATGCGCACACCCGGACACGACGTTGAGCTTGCGCACGGCTTCCTGCTCACCGAAGGAATGATCACCAGCCGCGAGGACATCGCTCTCGCGCGGTTCTGCGACGGCGTGGACGAGAACGGCCAGAACACGTACAACGTCCTCGACATCACCTTGGCGCCGGGCGTCGCCGCACCGGAGGCCGGTATCGCACGCAATTTCTACACCACGTCCTCGTGCGGTGTCTGCGGCAAGGGCTCGCTCGACGCAATCCGTTCGAAGACGTCACATTCGCCGGCCGCGGACGATGTGGTGGTCACGACGTCGGTGCTGGCAACACTGCCGGACACTCTGCGCCGGTCTCAGAAGGTGTTCGACTCCACCGGCGGTCTGCACGCCGCGGCACTGTTCACCGCGGACGGCCGCATGCTGGTGCTGAGAGAGGACATCGGCCGCCACAACGCGGTCGACAAAGTGATCGGATGGGCGGCCGGCGAGAGCCTGATTCCGCTACGCGGGGCGGTGTTGATGGTCAGCGGACGTGCTTCGTTCGAACTGGCGCAGAAGGCGGTGATGTCCGGCATTCCAGTTCTCGCGGCTGTGTCGGCGCCGTCCTCGCTCGCCGTCGACTTGGCAGAGGAGGCGGGTTTGACGGTCGTCGGCTTCCTCCGCGGCGCGAACATGAACCTCTATTCACACACGCAGCGCGTCAAGCATCAGTAGTTTCGAACACCAGGAGCGTCAAGGAGTGTTGCGCCCGTCGCGGCGCGTACCTCGTCCGCTCCGATGCCCGGCGCCGTCTCTACGAGTACGAGACCGTCGGCCGTGACGTCGAGTACTGCCATGTCGGTGATGATGCGCTGTACACAGCCCACGCCGGTGAGCGGCAAGGTGCAGCGCTCGAGGATCTTCGGCTCGCCCTTCTTGGACACGTGCTCCATCATCACGATGACGCGCCGAGCGCCGTGGACGAGATCCATCGCTCCGCCCATCCCCTTGACCATGTGGCCGGGGATCATCCAGTTGGCGAGATCGCCGGTGGCGCTGACCTGCATGGCGCCGAGGACTGCGACGTCGACCTGCCCACCGCGGATCATTCCGAAGGACTGCGAGGAATCGAAGTACGACGCCCCTGGCAGCACGGTGATGGTCTCTTTTCCGGCGTTGATCACCTCGGGGTCGAGTTCGTCCTCGGTCGGGTACGGACCCACGCCGAGGACGCCGTTCTCCGAGTGCAGCACCACGGTGATGTCGGTCGGAATGAAGTTGGGGACGAGTGTCGGCATGCCGATCCCGAGGTTGACGTATTCACCGTCGCTCAGTTCGGCGGCAACCCGGGCGGCCATCTGTTCGCGGGTCAGCTTCGGTCCCGCCGCGATCGTATTGGACTCACTCATGTTCGCACCCTTCGCTGTTCGATTCCTGCGGTGACCTTGCCGACGTGGACCACACGCTGGACGTGAATGCCGGGGGTGTGTACGTCGTCGGGCCCGATGTCGCCGGGTTCGACGAGGTGCTCGACCTGGGCGATGGTGATTCGCCCGGATGCCGCCGCTGGCGGGTTGAAGTTGCGTGCGCTGGCGCGGAAGACGAGGTTGCCATGGCGGTCGCCTTTCCAGGCGTGCACGAGGGCGTAATCGGCGACGATGCCGCGTTCCATCACGTAGGTGGTGCCGTCGAATTCGCGTGTTTCCTTGGGTGGACTCGCCACGGCAATACCCCCCGATCCGTCGTACCGAAGCGGGAGACCGCCGTCGGCAACTTGCGTGCCGACCCCGGCGGGCGTGAAGAAGGCGGGGATACCCGCACCACCGGCGCGGAGGCGCTCGGCAAGAGTTCCCTGCGGGGTGAGTTCCACTTCCAGCTCACCGGACAGGTACTGCCGGGCGAATTCCTTGTTCGATCCGACATAGGAGCTGATGGTGCGCCGAATTCGACGCTTCTCCAGCAGCACGCCGAGCCCGACACCATCGGTGCCGCAGTTGTTGCTGATGATCTCGAGATCGGTGGCGCCCTGATCGAGCACCGCCGCGATCAGGATCTCCGGCACGCCGACCAGCCCGAAGCCTCCGACGGCGACGGAGACGCCGTCCGGCATGTCGGCTACTGCTTCGGCGGCACTCGCCACGACTTTGTTCATCATGTCGACCACACTACCGAAGAATGTGCGTATTGTGAACATACCGCCGTCATACGAACAGACTGCGTACCGTCACCCCGGGAGGAACACCCGATGCTTCGTCCACCACCGATCCCTGCGGCGGCGCGAACCGCCACCGCCGGCCCCTACCGAGACCAGACCGGCATCCACGCGCCACGCGACTTCGCCGACTACCGCACCACCTCGCTGCGACACCCGAAACAACCGCTACTGCTCCTCCCCCAGCGCCTGACCGAGATCACCGGTCCGGTTCTGGGCGAGGGCCGCGTCACCGAGGCCGACGCCGACCTCACGCTCGCACGCGGAGGCGAAGCCGAAGGCCAACGCATCATCGTGCACGGCCGGGTGCTCGACAGCGACGGTCGAGCAGTGCCGAACACCCTCGTCGAGGTCTGGCAGGCGAACGCAGGTGGCCGCTACCGGCACGCCGGCGACAACTGGCCCGCACCACTCGATCCCCATTTCGACGGAGTCGGTCGCGTCATGACCGACGCGCAGGGCAACTACCGCTTCACCACCATCAAGCCCGGCGCGTATCCGTGGGGAAACCACCACAACGCCTGGCGGCCGGCGCACATCCACTTCTCACTGTTCGGACACGCGTTCACACAGCGCCTCGTCACGCAGATGTACTTCCCGGACGATCCGATGTTCTTCCAGGACCCGATCTTCAATTCCGCACCCGAGGAGAGCCGCGCACGCATGATCAGCGTGTTCGACTACGAGGCGACGCTGGACAACTGGGCGCTCGGCTTCCGCTTCGACATCGTCCTACGCGGACGCAACGCAACTCCGTTCGAAGGTGACGACCACGATGACTGAGCACGAGTTCGCACCCCGGTACGCAGTGGTGCCGGGCAGCAACTTCACCACGGTGCCGTTCGGTCAGACGCCGTCCCAGACCGTCGGTCCGTATCTCCACATCGGGCTGCCCTGGGCCGACGGCCCGGACGTTGTACCCGAGAACGCTGACGGAGCGATCGAGGTCTCGGTCACCATCGTCGACGGGCAGCGCACCCCCATGGCCGATGCGATGATCGAGACGTGGCAGGCCGACGCGGCCGGGCGATTCGACCATCCCGACGATCCGAGGGGTCCGGTCCCGCTCGTTCCCACCGGCTTTCGCGGCCTCGGTCGCGCTGTCGCCGACGCCACCGGCACCGCGTGTGTGCGGACCGTCAAGCCCGGCCCCCTACCTGCCGAGAACGATTCGACCGAAGCCCCGCACATCGATCTCGCCATCTTCGCCCGCGGGATGCTGGACCGGCTCGTCACACGCATCTACTTCCCCGACGAAACCGAGGCCAACGCGAGCGACCCGGTCCTGGCTTCGCTCGGTACCGGAGCACGCGAAAAGCTGATTGCGCGAGCTACTGCCACCGGCTACCACCTCGATGTGGTAGTCCAGGACAGTGACCCGGACGGCGCCGAAACCCCGTTCTTCGAACTGTGACGAGCGGAGCCAGCCGATGACGAACGCCCCCGAGCCGAACACCCGTGGACCGCTCTTCGACCCGATTTTCGGCGGCGACAACGCCGCCGATCTATCCGATCACGCATGGGTCGCAGCGATGCTCGAGGTCGAGGCAGCCTTGACGTGCGTCGCCGCAAAATACGGACAGGTCGACCCCCGGCACGCGGAGATCGTCAGTGCCGTTGCCGGCGACCTCGCCGAACCCGGCGCCGTGGACATCACCGCGCTGGGCGCCGCTGCGGCCGCGGGCGGCAATCCCGTTATTCCGCTGGTAACGATCCTTCGAACCGCGGTTGCGCGACTGGGAGTTCCGGCAAGCGCGGTCCATCCGGGAGCAACCAGTCAGGACATCCTGGACTCGGCACTGATGCTGCTGACCGGGCGGGCATTGGTCGATGTCCGCGCCTCCATCGGCGACGCGATCGATTCGAGTACTCGGCTCGCTCGACAACATCGCGGCACCCTCACCGCAGCTCGCACCCTCGGCCAGCAGGCCCTGCCGACGACATTCGGCGTCGTCGCCGCGGGATGGACCGAGGGCCTCATGCGCGCCGACGACGTACTCGCTCGGGCCCAGAGCGCGGTCGCGGTCCAGTTCGGCGGTGCCGCCGGCACACTGGCCGCATTGCATCCGCACGGACTCGACATCGCCGACGCACTCGCCGACGAATTGGGGCTGGCGCGGCAGGGTATTCCCTGGCACACGGATCGAACCCGAATCGCCGAGATCGTCGGCGCGCTGGGAATCGCTGCCGGAGCCATCGGCAAACCGGCGCTCGACATCACCCTGCTCGCCTCGACCGAGGTCGGCGAGGTCGGCGAGGACAGTCCGGGCGGTTCCTCGGCGATGCCCCACAAGCGAAATCCGGTCGCGGCCATCACCGCTCGCGCTGCCGTCCGACGGGTGCCGGGCCTGGTCGCGACTGCGCTGGCATCGATGGAGCACGAACATCAACGCGCCGCAGGCGCCTGGCATGCCGAGTGGGAGACACTGACCGAGATCCTCCGACTAGTCGGTGGCGGCACCCACCGACTGGCAGCAAGCCTCGCCGGCCTGCAGGTCCAACCCGAGGCCATGGCCCACAATCTGTCCATCACCAGGGGTCTTCTGCTTGCCGAGCGGGTCACCTCTGCTCTGTCCACGCACACCGACCGGGCGCGCGAGATCGTCACCGCAGCTTGCGCCTCGGGCACCGCACTGGACTCCCATCCCGACGTCATCCGATACCTCGAGCCCGCCGCCGTGCGGGAACTGCTCGAGCCCGGCCGTTATCTGGGGCACGCCGACGACATCGTCGACCGTGTCCTCGCCGCCGCCGACACCCGGCCCGAAAGGCACTGATGAGTATCGAACTGTCCTACGATTTCACTGCCGCCCCGACGCCCTCGGCGCCGACAGTGGTGCTGATCGGTTCGCTCGGTTCCGACCGGTCGATGTGGGATCCACAGATCGGCGCGCTGGCTGCCGTCGCCGACGTCATCGCTGTCGATCTCCGCGGGCACGGTGACTCACCGGTGCCGCCCGGCCCCTACTCGGTCGGTGATCTCGCCGCGGACGTTCTCGCAGTCCTCGACGTCCGTTCGATCGACTCCGCCCACGTGGTCGGTCTTTCGATCGGCGGCGCGATCGCTCAGTGGCTCGCTGTGCATCGACCGTTGCGCGTGCGCAGCCTCACGCTGCTGTGTACCTCGGCACGCTTCGGCGAACCGCAGGCGTGGCGAGACCGTGCCGAAGCTGCCCGCGCGGATGGTACCGAATCTCTGGCCGACGCCGTGACGAGCCGGTGGTTCACCTCTGCTCTCGCAGTGCGCGATCCCGATCTCCTCGCTCGCCACCGACGGATGATCGCCGACACCCCGGACGAGGGATACGCATCCTGCTGCGAGGCACTCGCCGGTTGGGACAACCGCGCCGACCTCGGGCGCATCACTGCCCGCACGCTCATCGTCGCGGGAGAACAGGATCCGGCGACACCACCTGCGGAGGCGAGAATCCTGGCCGACGGCGTCGCTCGCTCGACAATGCATGTGCTCTCCCCTGCCGCGCACCTAGCGAACGTCGAGCAGGCAGGCGAAGTGAGCCGCCTGATCCTCGATCACATTTCTCCCCGCATCGACGACGATGCCTACGAAAGCGGTAGGAGGGCGGCGCACGAGGCGGGGATGCGCGTGCGGCGTTCCGTGCTCGGCGACGCTCATGTCGATCGCAGCATCGAACGCACCACCGAGTTCACCGCGCCGTTTCAGGACTTCATCACCCGAACGGCTTGGGGTGATGTCTGGGCGCGTGCGGGACTCGATCATCGAACCCGCCGTTTGTTGACGCTGGCGATCCTCACCGCAGTCGGCAATCGACACGAATTGGACATGCACATCAGGGCAGCTCTACGAGCAGGTCTGAGCGCAGACGAACTCTCCGAGGTGTTCCTGCATACAGCCGTCTACGCGGGAGTTCCCAACAGCAACGCAGCATTCGCCATGGCCGACGCGGCGCTGGCCGAGTCGAAGGAAGCGGAGAGCACATGACCGACCCCCACACCACCGAGCTACCTGCGGCCGGGTCGAAGGTGCCATCCCCCGATCACGTGCAGTCCCTGGCGCGCGGACTCGCGGTGATCCGGGCCTTCGACGCCGAACACCCACGCAGAACGCTCTCCGACGTCGCCAAGGCCACCGACCTCACCCGCGCGACCGCCCGGCGGTTCCTGCTCACACTCGTCGACCTCGGTTACGTTCGCGGTGACGGGTCGTTGTTCTGGCTCACGCCGCGGGTGTTGGAACTGGGCTACAGCTACCTGTCGAGCCTGTCGCTACCCGATGTCGCAGGTCCTCACCTCGAATCGCTGGCCGAGCGGGTCCGAGAATCCTCGTCGGTCTCGATCCTCGACGGTGACGACGTCGTCTATGTCGCTCGCGTTCCCGTCAGCAGAATCATGACGGTCTCGATCACCATCGGAACCCGCTTCCCGGCATTCGCCACGTCGATGGGCCGCGTTCTGCTTGCTGGGCTCCCACCCGATCGTCTCGACGAGTACCTGCAGCGTGTCGAACTCACCGCACTGACCGGCAAGACCATCACCGACACCGCCGCCTTGCGGGATGAGCTCGATCTCGTTCGCGCACAGGGCTATTGCCTGGTGGACCAGGAGCTCGAGGAAGGCCTGAGATCGATCGCGGCGCCGATTCACGATGAGTCCGGGGCCGTCGTCGCGGCCGCGAACGTGTCCACTCAGGCCGCACGTCACAGCGCCGACGCTGCCCGCGAACACCTCCTGCCGGCCCTCCTGCACGCAACCTCGGCGATCGAAAAAGACCTGTACCGCGTGCACTCGCATTCCACCGATCACAAAGGACACCTCCATGCCTGACGCAGTCATCTGCGAACCGCTGCGCACTCCCATCGGACGGTTCGGTGGCGTGTTCCGCGACATCTCTCCTCAAGCGCTGGCCGCGACGGTCATCACCGAATTGCTCGCTCGCACCGGCATCTCCGGATCCGATATCGGCGACGTCATTCTCGGCCAGGCCTCCCCCAACGGCGACGCACCTGCGATCGGCCGCGTCGCCGCTCTCGATGCCGGTCTCGGTGTCGATGTGCCCGGCCAGCAGGTCGATCGGCGGTGCGGATCCGGACTCCAAGCGGTGCTGCAGGCCTGCATGCAGGTGCAGACCGGGGTCAACGACCTCGTCCTGGCGGGCGGCGTGGAAAGCATGAGTCAAACCGAGTTCTACGCGACGGGCATGCGGTGGGGCGTCAAGGCCGAGGCCGTCGCCTTGTCCGACCGACTGGCGCGAGCGCGCGTCACCGCGGGCGGCGCGAACTTCCCAGTGCCCGGTGGCATGATCGAAACCGCGGAGAACTTGCGGGCAGAATTCTCCATCAGCCGGGCGGATCAGGATGCGCTCGCAGTGCAGTCGCACCAGCGAGCCGTCGCCGCACAGAAGAACGGCATCTTCGCCGAGGAGATCGTGGGAGTCTCTGTCCCACAACGCAAATCCGATCCACTGCTCGTCGACACCGACGAGCAGCCCAGGGCCGATACGAGCATCGAGTCGCTGGCGAAGCTTCGTGCCATTCGCGCTGGCGTGGACCCCGAGTCGACCGTCACGGCCGGCAATGCGAGCGGACAGAACGACGGCGCCGCACTGGCGATCGTCACGACCCCGGAGCGGGCGGCAGCCCTCGGGCTTCGGCCGATCGCCACCTTGGTCAGCTGGGCTGTCGCAGGTGTACCGCCCCGCACCATGGGCATCGGGCCTGTACCCGCGAGCGATGCGGCGCTGTCCAGGGCTGGATTGACTCTGGCAGATATGGACGTCATCGAGTTGAACGAAGCCTTCGCGGCACAAACTCTTGCCGTACTTCGCACATGGAAAGTCGAACCGGAGGATCCGAGGTTGAACCCGAACGGTTCGGGGATTTCACTGGGCCATCCCGTCGGTGCCACCGGCGGCCGCATACTCGCGACGCTGCTGCGTGAGATGCAGCGGCGTGAGGCTCGCTACGGACTTGAAACCATGTGCATCGGCGGCGGCCAAGGCCTGGCCGCGATCTTCGAGCGATTCGGGAGCAGCTAGGACGTGCGGTCGACGTGGCCGAGATCGCGCTCCGGTGCGACTCGGTCACGCACGAGCTGCTTGAGCACGGTGATCTCAGGAAAACCGTTGCGCTCCTTTCGATCCCAGATCAGCTCGCCGTCGACCTCGACGCGGAAGACGCCTCCGGTACCCGGAACGAGTGCAACCTCACCCAACTCCTGACCGAATGTGTTCAGCAGTTCCTGCGCCATCCAGCCTGCCCGCAGCAACCACTGGCATTGCGTGCAGTACTCGATGGTGACGCGATTGAAATCCATGACGCAGATTGTGCCCGCTCCGTCGAGCCCGCGCGCCCCGGACCGAAACCACGAGACCCGGTCAGCATTCTCGCTGACCGGGTCTCATGGGTTGTCTTCAGAGGCGTTGCTACGCGGACTTGTCGCGGCGCTCCGGCCGTTCGGGCTTGCGCGGAACGATAGTCGGTAGCACGTTGTCGTTGACCGTCTCGGAGGTCACGACCACCTTCGCGACATCGTCGCGACTCGGGATGTCGAACATCACCGGGTTCAGGACCTCTTCCAAGATCGCGCGCAGGCCACGTGCACCGGTTCCACGCAGAATGGCCTGGTCGGCGATGGCCTCGAGTGCATCCTTGGAGAACTCGAGCTCGACATTGTCCATCTCGAACAACCGGCTGTACTGCTTGACCAGTGCGTTCTTCGGCTCGGACAGGATCGTCACGAGCGATTCCTTGTCCAGGTTGGTCACCGAGGCCAGCACCGGCAGACGACCGATGAACTCGGGGATCAAACCGAACTTGATGAGGTCCTCGGGCATGACCTCGGCGAAGTGGTCCTGAGTATCGATCTCTGCCTTGGACCGCACCTCGGCACCGAATCCGAGTCCTCGCTTACCGACGCGATCGGAGACGATCTTCTCGAGCCCGGCGAATGCGCCCGCGACGATGAACAACACATTGGTCGTGTCGATCTGGATGAACTCCTGATGCGGGTGCTTGCGTCCGCCCTGCGGCGGAACACTGGCCTGCGTCCCTTCGAGGATCTTCAGCAGTGCCTGCTGGACGCCCTCACCGGATACATCACGCGTGATGGAGGGGTTCTCGCTCTTGCGAGCGATCTTGTCGACCTCGTCGATGTAGATGATGCCCGTTTCGGCGCGCTTGACGTCGTAATCCGCTGCCTGAATGAGCTTGAGCAGGATGTTCTCGACATCCTCGCCGACATAGCCCGCTTCGGTGAGAGCCGTCGCATCAGCAATCGCGAACGGAACGTTGAGCATCTTCGCCAGCGTCTGCGCGAGGTAGGTCTTCCCGCACCCCGTGGGACCGAGCATGAGGATGTTGGACTTGGCCAGCTCGACGCTCTCGCCCCGTGCGTCACGGGTCTTGTCGCCGGCCTGGATGCGCTTGTAGTGGTTGTAGACCGCCACGGCAAGAGTTCGTTTGGCAGTGTCCTGCCCGATCACGTAGTTCTCGAGAAAGTCCTTGATCTCGGAGGGCTTCGGCAGATCATCGAGCTTGACCTCGCTCGACTCCGCGAGCTCCTCCTCGATGATCTCGTTGCACAGGTCGATGCACTCGTCGCAGATGTACACCCCTGGTCCCGCGATGAGCTTCTTGACCTGCTTCTGGCTCTTACCGCAAAAAGAGCACTTCAGCAGATCGCCACCGTCACCGATTCGTGCCATCTTCGAGGTTCCTACTTCCTTGTCCGCGTCCGGCAGCCATGCAACCTGCCCGTGTCGATCCCTGCCCGTGTCGATCCACCGTGTGCACCTTGCCGCCCCACGGCCATGGGGCCCTGAGCCGACCGTACCCGTGTTCCGGAGAACCGGGCGACTTGTTTTGCGGTGATTCGCCGTCCGATTTGTCGACAGCCTCTCGAATCACTGTGTTTCGTGCTGGCCCACTCCGTGCCGACCGCACCCCACCGCGTGTCTCGTTGCGCTGACCGACGTGGCGCCCGGTGGACGAGCTTCACCTGACGCCACGTCAGCGGTCCTGCGACGATACCTGGTGACGCTACTTCTGCGCAGACAACTTGCGGTACTCGAACACGGTGTCGATGATTCCGTAGTCTTTTGCCTGCTCGGCGGTCAGGATCTTGTCACGGTCGGTGTCCTTGCGAATGACATCGGGATCCTTGCCGGTATGCCGCCCGAGCGTGGTCTCCATCAACCGTCGCATGCGCTCGATTTCGGCCGCCTGGATCTCCAGGTCGGAAACCTGGCCCTGGATGCCGCCGCTCGAGGGCTGGTGAATGAGCACGCGAGCGTTGGGCAGCGCCGCTCGCTTGCCCGGGGTTCCTGCTGCGAGCAGTACCGCCGCGGCGGACGCGGCCTGACCGAGGCACACCGTGGCGACGTCGGCTCGCACGTACTGCATCGTGTCGTAGATCGCCATCAGCGAGGTGAACGAGCCGCCGGGCGAGTTGATGTACATGGTGATGTCGCGGTCCGGATCGAGCCCCTCGAGCACCAGCAGCTGCGCCATGACGTCGTTGGCGGAGGCGTCGTCAACCTGCACGCCGAGGAAGATGATGCGCTCCTCGAAGAGCTTGTTGTACGGGTTGGACTCCTTGACGCCGTAGCTCGAGTGCTCCACGAAGGACGGCAGAATGTACCGGGAGGACGGCATCTGATTGGGATCGAACAGGTTGGTCATCGTTTCTCCAAGATGTGAATGATCGTGGGTGTCGGCTACAGGCGGTCTATACGCCTGTGCCACCTGCCTGCCGCGCGCGTGAGACGACGTGGTCCACGAAGCCGTACTCCTTGGCCGCGGTCGCGGTGAACCAGCGGTCACGATCAGAATCCTCGGTGATCTGCTCGACGGTTTGACCGGTGTGCAGCGCGATCAGTTCGGCCATTTCACGCTTGGTGTGCGCGAACTGCTCGGCCATGATGGCGATATCGCTGGCACTACCGCCGATACCGGCGGACGGCTGGTGCATCATGATGCGTGCGTGCGGGAGGGCATAGCGCTTTCCCTTGGCACCTGCCGAGAGCAGGAACTGGCCCATCGAGGCCGCCAGGCCCATGCCGTACGTCGCGACATCGCACTCGGCGAATTCCATCGTGTCGAAGATGGCCATGCCCGCAGTGACCGAGCCACCGGGTGAGTTGATGTACAGGTGAATGTCTCGGGTGGCGTCCTCAGCAGAGAGCAAGATGATCTGCGCGCACAGCTTGTTGGCGATGTCATCGTCGACCTGTGTACCGAGGAAGATGATGCGCTCGCGAAGCAGACGCTCGTACACGGAGTCGCTGAGATTCAAGCCGGAAGCGGCCGAAGTCATGACGGGACTCTGCTGGTGCGAAGCCGCCGGATTCTGAACAGTCACGGTACCTGCCTTTTCCATACGATCGTTGATTCCTGATACAGACACTAACGAAGAACGGCGGCCCCGGAGTCCCGGAACCGCCGTCGTTCGCTGTCAGCGTTACTTCTCTTGTTCACCCTCGGCAGAATCGCCTGCTGCAGGCTCTTCTTCGATCGCCGGGCTGCCGAAGAGCTCGGCCGTATCCACATCTGCGCCGCTCGTGTCGGTGACGTTCACACGGTCGACGACGGAGGCGAGGGCCTTACCGCGGCGCACGTCGGCGAAGACTGCACCGAGCTGGTTCGCCTGCTGAACCTGCGCGATGAAGTCCTCCGGGGACATGCCGTAGCGCTGCGCCTGGAAGATGATCCGCTCGGTGAGCTCGTCTTGACCGACCTGAGTCTGCTCGGCTTCTGCGATCGCGTCGAGGAGCAACTGAGTACGCACCGACTTCTCGGCGGTCTCCTTGACGTCCTTGTCGAACTCTTCGCGGCTCGAACCCTGCTCTTCGAGCAGCGCGGCGAACTTTTCCTCATCGTGGTCGAGGCCATGGATGGCTTCGTGGAGCTGCGAGTCGACCTCGGCCTTGACGATCGCTTCGGGGGCCGGGATCTCGAGGGTCTCGAGGAGTGTCTCGAGCACCTTGTCGCGGATCTGGCCTGCCTGCTCGACCTTCGCGACTCGTTCGGCACGCGTCTTCAGATCTGCGAGGAGTTCGTCCATCGTGTCGAACTCGCTGGCGAGCTGCGCGAACTCGTCGTCGGCCTCGGGAAGCTCGCGCTCCTTGACCGAGACGACCTTGACGGTCACGACCGCTTCCTTGCCTGCGTGCTCGCCGGCAACCAGCGTGGAGGTGAACTCCTTGGACTCCTCGACAGCGACACCGACGATGGCGTCGTCGAGTCCCTCGATCAGCTGACCGGAGCCGACCTCGTGCGAGAGTCCGTTTGCAGATGCTTCCTCGACCGTCTCACCGTCGACAGTTGCCGAGAGATCGATGGAGACGAAGTCGCCGTCCTGCACAGCGCGATCGACACCGGTCAACGTGCCGAACCGCTGACGCAGCGACTGCAGCTGCTCGTCGACGGCCGCGTCATCGACCTTCAGGGGATCGACCGTGACATTGATGGTCGAGTAATCCGGAAGTGCAATTTCGGGGCGAATGTCGACCTCGGCGGTGAATGTGAGCTCGTCACCGTCCTCGATCTTGGTGATCTCGATCTCCGGCTGGCCGATAGGCTTGATGTTCTCCGAGGTCACAGCCTCCGAGTAGCGTGCCGGGAGTGCGTCGTTGACGACCTGCTCGAGCACGGCGCCGCGGCCGACCCGCGCCTCGAGCAACTTGGCCGGAGCCTTGCCCGGACGGAAGCCAGGCAGACGAATCTGCTTCGCGAGTGCCTTGTAGGCGCGGTCGAAATCAGGCTTGAGCTCCTCGAAGGGCACCTCAACGTTGATACGGACTCGCGTCGGGCTGAGCTGCTCGACGGTGCTCTTCACGGGACATGCTCCTTCTGGTGGTCGTACCTTGCTGTCGATTCGAATCGCCGTCACTCTCGGCGAACCGTGCGTGATCGTCGGCGCAATCGCTGGCGATGCGGTCGAATCGTGTCCGAGTTCGGACCCGTAATCCGGGTCCGAACTCATCTTGTCGGGGTGACAGGAATTGAACCTGCGACCCTCCGCTCCCAAAGCGGATGCGCTACCAAGCTGCGCCACACCCCGTCATTCGCCTTCCGAACGCGTACACGTCGAAAAAACCCGCGTTCGTGCCGTACCGACGCTGTTCAACCTACAGGCAACATTGAACAGCAGACGACTCCGGTCCCCGCGAGCGGGCCACCGCGTCCGTCTCCGCAGACTCTACATGCAGGCGGTTTGTAATCCGCGCGGAAGGTTATGTAGAGTTTCGACACGCAAGCGACGCACTTGGCGATCCCAACTCGTCGCTCGCATGCCGATGTAGCTCAATGGTAGAGCCCCTGTCTTCCAAACAGGCTACGCGAGTTCGATTCTCGTCATCGGCTCCATCGAAAGGCCCGTTCCTGCACTTGCAGGAACGGGCCTTTTTCGTTTCGCGCCAGACCCACCCCGCCGGCTGGACACGTACCCTCGATAGTGCCCGGTTTGTCCGCCTGACGGCGGATACCTGACGTACATATTCGAAGCCCCGGGAGGGATAGGCAGTGGAAGCTTTCCTACTTGTCATCGTCGTGATCGCCGCTGTGGTGTTCTTGGTGATGCGGAGTCAGAAGAACGCTGCGGCGCGGTCGGCGAGCACTGTCGACGACGCAAAAGCGGACGCTCGCCAAGCCATCGAGCGGCTCGGCGGCCAGATCTACAACCTGCTCGGCACCGACACCGCATCTCGGCAGGCGCTGGCAGACGCGTCGGAGCGCAATATCGCCGCCGGCTCACAAATCGACCAGGCCACCACGGTGGAGCAGGCACGTCTTGCGAAGCAGACAGCGCTCGAAGGCCTCTACTACATCCGTGCTGCCCGCATCGCGATGGGCATGGACCCCGGTCCACCCATCGCCGGACTCGACGGGCAGAAGTCCGCGGGCGAGGTCACCGAGCACCGTTCGGTCGACTTCGAAGGCCGCCAGGTCGAGGCGTCGCCCACTCCGTCGGACCGCACCCCCAACTACTACCCGGGTGGCAAGGTGGCCGGGCGGCCCGTTCCCGCCGGTTGGTATTCCGAGCCGTGGTGGCGGCCCGCACTCGTCGCAGGCGCCTGGGGCATCGGATCTATGTTCCTGTTCTCGGCGATGTTCTCCGGAATGGCAGGCGTGCCCTATGGCGAGCAGGGCTTCGAGAGCGGTGCAGGTGACGGCTCCGAGGGCAGCGGCGACGGTGGCGATGTAGGCGGCGGTGACGCCGGTGGCGACATGGGCGGCGGCGACACCGGTGGCGACATGGGCGGCGGATTCGACGGCGGATTCGACGGCGGATTCGACGGCGGATTCGGCATCTGAACTGGCGCGGTACTCAGGCTGGCTGGCAGACCGGGCACCAGAAGAGGTTGCGCGCCTGCATCACCGAGTGTTGGATCTCGGTTCCGCAGATTCGGCAGGGTCGCCCGGCCCTGCGATAGACGTAGGTGCGGGGCCGATTACGCCCGTAGCTCTCTTCCCCGTGATCGTCCTCGGGTCTGATGGTGATGATCTTGCCTCGGCGCACACCGATCTTCATCAGTTCCACCAGGTCCAGCCACAGCGCATCCCACTCGGCGTGATCGAGGTCCTTGCCCGGCCGCATGGGACTGATCTCGTGCCGAAAGAGAATCTCCGCCCGGTAGACGTTTCCGACCCCGGCCAGCACCTTCTGGTCCATCAGTAGGGTCCCGATAGCAGTGCGGGACTTCGTGATTCGTCCCCACGCGCGTTCGGGGTCGGCATCTGTCCGGATCGGATCCGGACCCAGCCGGGCTTTCAGCGCATCGACCTGCTGCTCGGTGTAGATCTCGCATGCTGTCGGCCCGCGAAGGTCGGTGCCGTAGTCGCTACCGACCATCCGCAGCCGCACCGCCCCGACCGGATCGGCCATCGGCACCTGCTGCTCGGTGAACTTGCCATAGAGCCCGAGGTGGATGTGCACGATCAGATCGCTCTCGTAGCGGTGCAGCAGATGCTTCCCCCACGCCTCTGCCGTCTCCAGTACGAGGCCGTCTATCAGCGCGGCACCCGAGGTGAAACGCCCCTGCGGGCTGCTCACTTCGACAGCGGATCCGCCGTACCGGCGCTGATGCAACCGCGCGAGCCGGTGCAGAGTGTGGCCCTCGGGCACCGTCAGGCAGGGTTGTCTGCAGCCGGCGCACCGGGCACCGCCGGCGCGTCGCCGGTGCGCTCGTACTCGGACAGGATGTCGATGCGCCGCTGATGGCGCTCCTCGCCCGAGAAGGGTGTGCCGAGGAAAGCGTCGACGATTGCCAGCGCCTCCGGCAGGGTGTGCATGCGGCCGCCGATGCCGATGAGCTGGGCGTCGTTGTGCTCCCGGGCCAGCGTGGCGGTCTCGACGCTCCACGCCAACGCGCACCGGGCACCGGGCACCTTGTTCGCGGCGATCTGCTCGCCGTTGCCGGAGCCACCGAGGACGAGCCCGCGGCTACCCGGATCGGCTACGACGCGGCGAGCGGCGTCGATGCAGAATGCGGGGTAATCGTCGACCGGGTCGTAGTCGAACGCGCCGCAGTCGACCGGTTCGTGCCCGGTTGCCGTGAGGTGGTCGATGATCTGATTCTTGAATTCGAGACCGGCATGGTCTGCACCCAGGTATACGCGCATGCATAGAGTCTGACAGGTGAACTTCCACTCGCAGAACGTGGTCGCCGGAATCGACGGCGCGAGAGGCGAATGGGTCATCGCGCTCTTCGACGGAACATCGATGGCGTGGGAGGTGGCCACAGATGTCGAGTCGATTCTCGACAGGACCGGACACTGCGCTTCGGTCGGTGTCGATATGCCACTGTCGATGCCGTCGCACGGCTACCGGGTCAGCGAGCTCGAAGCCAAGCGCTTCCTCGGACCGGCTCGATCCTCGATCTTTCACACCCCCACTGCTGCCGTACTGCACGCGCAGTCCTACGAGGACGCCTGCGCCATCTCCCGTGCGTCGACGGGCAAGGCGATCAGCAAGCAGACGTGGTTTCTCTTGCCCGGAATTCGGGCCTGGCGCGAGGCCCGCTTCGACCGTGAACGCATCGTCGAGGTTCATCCGGAATGTTCGTTTCGCGTCATGCAGCCCGGAACCGCGTTCGCATCGAAGAAGTCCGGACGCGGGGCGGGCCAGCGGATGAAGGGCCTAGCCTCCTGGATCGATCCGGGCAACCTCGCCGACGGCCTCGCCGAACTCCCCGCAGGGCCCGCGCTCGACGACGCCTTGGACGCCGCCGCCGCGGCTTGGTCGGCATGGCGCTTCGGCCGCAGCGAGCACCGCGTCTTCGGGACGGCGGACGCCACCGACCGCATCGTGGCCTGAGGCATGTGCGCGGAAATACATAGCAGGCTATGTATTTCCGCGCACATGCGCGAAGCGCCTAATCGAAGGCGGGATCCTCGTTCCGGGTGCGCTTGAGCTCGAAGAAGTGCGGGAATTCCGCGAAGATGACCGATGCGTCCCACAGCTTCCCGGCTTCCTCGCCGCGTGGAATGCGCGAGAGAACGGGTCCGAAGAACGCGACACCGTTGACGTGGATGGTCGGGGTACCCACATCGGGGCCCAACTTGTCCATGCCCGCGTGGTGACTCGTACGGAGCGCGTCGTCGTAGTCGGAGCTGTCGGCGGCATCCGCGAGGGTCGCGGGCAATCCGAGCTCGGCCAGGGACTGTTCGATGACGACTGCGAAGTCCTTGTTGCCCTCGTTGTGGATGCGCGTTCCCATGGCCGTGTAGAGAGCGGGCAGGACCTTCTCGCCCTCGGACTCTGCGGCAGCAATGGCGACGCGGACGGGTCCCCACGCCTTTTCCATCATCTCCGCGTACTCCTGCGGAAGATCGCGGCCCTGGTTGAGAACGGCCAGAGACATCACGTGGAAGTTGACGTCGATATCGCGAACCTTCTCGACCTCGAGGATCCAGCGGGATGTTATCCAGCACCAAGGACACAGCGGGTCGAACCAGAAATCCGCGGTGTCCTTCTGTCCTTTTTCGGTCACGTGAAAACTCCTTCGTTCGGCGAGGATGGTTCCGAAAGTGCCAACCGTGGTAACCCCCCACACATTCCACCGTATCCCTTGACCACCATGCTTTCCGGCGGACGTGGTGGGATGTGTGGAATACAACGTTTCCTACTTCGAGAAGGTGCATACGCAAAGTGGTTGCTCCCAACCTGACCCGCGACCAGGCTGCCGAACGGTCGAACGTGCTCGGCCGATCCGGCTACGCAATCGAACTCGACCTCACCGATGGGGCCGGCAATCCCGGTGAGAAGACCTTCATGTCCACCACGACCATCACGTTCACGGCGACGCCAGGCGCCTCGACGTTCGTCGACATCGTCGCCGCGGGTATCAGGTCCGCCACGCTGAACGGCGTCGACCTCGATGTGGCGGAGTACGACGAGCAGACGGGCATCACGCTGCCCGATCTTGCCGAGAACAACGAACTGACTGTCGTGGCCGACTGCGTCTATTCGCACACCGGTGAAGGCTTGCATCGTTTCGTGGACCCCTCGGATGGCTCGGTATACCTGTACTCCCAATTCGAAACTGCGGACGCCAAGCGGATGTTCGCCTGCTTCGACCAGCCCGACCTCAAGGCGACGTTCGAGTTGAAGGTGCGCGCGCCTTCGAGCTGGAAAGTGATCTCCAACGCCGCGCACGCCGTCGATCCCGCTGAGGTTGAGCACGTGTTCGAGACGACACCGCTGATGAGCACCTACCTGGTCGCGTTGATCGCCGGCCCGTACGCCGAGTGGACCGACTCGTACTCCGACGACCACGGGACGATACCGCTGGGCCTCTACTGCCGAGCCTCGCTCGCCGACTATATGGATGCCGAGCGACTCTTCACCGAAACCAAGCAGGGCTTCGGCTTCTACCACGCCAACTTCGGCACCCCGTATGCATTCGGCAAGTACGACCAGCTCTTCGTGCCCGAGTTCAATGCCGGTGCCATGGAAAATGCCGGTGCCGTGACCTACCTGGAGGACTACGTCTTCCGCTCCAAGGTGACACGCGCGTCGTACGAGCGTCGCGCCGAAACAGTTCTCCACGAGATGGCTCACATGTGGTTCGGCGATCTCGTCACGATGACGTGGTGGGACGATCTGTGGCTCAACGAATCGTTCGCAACGTTCGCCTCGGTGCTGTGCCAGGCCGAGGCAACCGAATACAGCAACGCTTGGACGACGTTCGCCAACGTCGAGAAGGCATGGGCGTACCGCCAGGATCAGCTGCCCTCCACGCATCCGATCGCCGCCGACATTCCCGATCTCGCGGCCGTGGAGGTCAACTTCGACGGCATCACCTATGCAAAGGGCGCGAGCGTTCTCAAGCAGTTGGTGGCGTACGTCGGCAAGGAGGAGTTCCTCTCCGGTCTGCGTAGCTACTTCGTCGACCATGCCTACGGCAACGCGACCTTCTCGGACCTGCTCGCGGCGCTCGAAAAGTCCTCGGGAAGAGACTTGTCCGACTGGGGCAGCCAGTGGCTGCGAACCACGGGCCTGAACACCCTTCGCCCCGACTTCGAGGTCGACGAGAACGGAAAATTCACTCGCTTCGCCGTGGAACAGGGCGGTGCGGAACCCGGCGCCGGTGAACATCGGGTGCACCGCATCGCCGTCGGCATCTACGACGACGCCGACGGCAAACTGGTTCGCACCGAGCGGGTCGAAATCGATCTCGAGGCCTCTGCAAGTACGGAGGTGCCAGCGCTGGTAGGTGTTTCGCGCGGGAAGCTCGTGTTGGTCAACGACGACGACCTCACCTACTGCTCGGTGCGTCTCGACCCGGAGTCTTTGTCGACGCTTCTCGCTCGCATCGGTGACATCGCAGAGCCACTCCCCCGCACGTTGGCGTGGTCGGCTGCCTGGGAAATGACTCGGCAGGCAGAGATGAAGGCTCGCGACTTCGCCGGTTTGGTGCTCAGCGGAATCGGTACCGAGACCGAGGTCGGGGTCATGCAGCGGCTTCTGCTGCAGGCTCAGACCGCCATCACCGCATACGCGGAGCCGAGTTGGGCCAAGGAGCACGGCGAGCCGGAGTTCGCCGATGCGGTCCTCGCTTTCGCCCGTTCGGCGGAGGCTGGTTCGGATCATCAGTTGGCCTTCATCAACACTCTGACCGGTACGGCTCTCGCGGATCGCCACGTCGAGGTGTTGCAGGCACTGCTCGACGGTGATGTCGCCGGCCAGAACCTCGACGGACTCGAGGTCGACACCGATCTGCGGTGGCGTCTGGTCTCAGCGCTCGCGGCGGCCGGAGCAATCGACGCCGACGGCGTGGATTCACCGGTCATCGACGCCGAGGCGAAGCGGGACAACACCGCCGCGGGCGCACGCTCCGCCGCAGCGGCACGCGCGATCCGCCCCGACAGCGAGGTCAAAGAACAAGCGTGGACAACGGTCGTCGAGGACGATTCGGTGCCCAACACCACCGCCCGAGCGATCATCGGCGGCTTCGCCGGTCCGGGGCAGTCCGAGCTGCTCTCGTCGTACGTGGATCGCTACTTCGGCGCCATCGAGAACGTCTGGGCACGTCGCTCCAGCGAGGTGGCGCAGACGGTCGTCATCGGCCTCTACCCATCCTGGTCGATCAGCGACGAGTCGGTTGCCACGGCGGATCGATTCCTCGACAAGGACTTGACGCCGGCTCTTCGTCGTCTTGTCATCGAGGGGCGCGCCGGGGTTGTGCGCTCGTTGGCGGCTCGGAAATTCGACGCAAGCTGACGCCCGAGCGGTAGAGACCAACGCACTGCGCCGTTCGACCGAGTCGGTCGAACGGCGCAGTGCGTTGAGCTGAAGTTGTCTGCGTCAGGGACTGACGATAGCTGCGGCCATGACGCGGACCGAGCTGACGAGCCCGTCGATCAGTTCTCCGTCGCGGAAGGGGCCGACTGCAGCGGTGATACCGAGTTGGGCGACGCGATCGTTGGCTCGGTCGCTGACGCGGCTGCCGCTCCGGATCTCGATGGCCTTGCTGTTGGGATCCACAGCGATCAGGATCGAACGGATCGCATCGGGGGTATGCGGAAAGACCTCGTCCGCTCCGGATGCGGCGTCGGCACCGAGGTCGCCGACGTAGATGTTGAAACGGATCTGAGTTGCACGCGTGGCTTCGATGAGTGCATCGTCCAACGCCACCAGGTCCGGTGTCTCGAAGGGCAGCAGTTCCGGATTCAACGTGCCGAACGGGAAGACCGCCGAAATTCGTCCGCTACCGGTCAGCGCCGCACCGTAGGGCAGGACGTCCGCGTCGATGTTGCTCTTGACCAGATCACCACTTGCCACTTGCCGAGCCTCCGATCAAGTCAGTCGTCGATGCGTGAGAGTCTCCGTGTCCACCGTGTGGTGTCACTTCGTCGGTCGCGCTCCACAGAATCGGGTCGCGCGTCCACTTGTCCGACAGCTTGTACGGCGTGATGTTCATGCCGGGCTGCTTGGCGGAGAGGTAGGACAGAGCGCCGATGATTCCGATGATCGCGAGCGGAATCACGCCGAATATCAGCAATGTCTCGAGGATGCTCACAGAATGTGAGGTTAGTCGACTTTGCGCTCGAGAGCGACGCCGGGTCAGGCAGCACCTTCACCGAGATACGCAAGCCAGGAAGGATCGAGTTCCTTGTTGCTCGCGAGCAACCTCCAGTGCGGCCCCTTGGGAGGCACGAGCTGCGCCCTCAGCGTCCAACCGAGCTCGCTGAGCATCTTGTCTGCTTTGCGGTGGTTGCAGGGCGCGCAGCACGCGACGCAATTCTCCCAGGAATGTTCCCCACCGCGGCTTCGTGGGATCACATGATCGACGGTCTCGGCCTTGGCGCCGCAATAGGCGCAGCGGAATCGGTCACGGTGCATCAGGGCAGCGCGTGTCATCGGGACACGGGCGCGGTAAGGAACTCGAACGAACGTTCTGAGTCGGATGACGGACGGTACCTGGACCGAGAAGTCCGCCGAGCGGATGAACGGTCCCGAGGGGTCGTCGTGGATGACGTCCGCCTTCTCGCAGACGAGAAGAACAACTGCGCGACGCATCGGAAGAGCGGTCAGCGGCTCGAAGGTGGCGTTGAGAAGCAGGACGCGGCGTTTTACCCAAGCCGGGACACTGTCCTCGCCAGGAGAGACAACATGTAGCGGAGAGCCCCCCGATATCCGTTGCCGCTGGTCTGCGGTGTCGTGGACATCGTTGGGCAGGAGTTGTCGGTGACGGTGTTGCTTGTTCTTCATGGGTGTTCTCCTGAAGAGTCGGCGCCCGCGCATGGCTTGCGCGGAACACGTGTGACAGTGGAACACGAAACAGGCGGGTGTGCACACCCCTTTTCTCGATAAATACCGTGGCCGGACGGTTAACGCGCGGCCAACTCACGGCGGTCGAAGAAGGCGGGTGGCAAGTTTGCGCGTCGTCCGTAGACTTTGAAAGTGTTTCTATCCGCTCCGAACTCTGTCCTGAACACAACTGCACTCGCGATCGACTCGAGGTCGTTCGAACTGACGGAGACGAGTCGGGATTGGCTGGTCAACCGGCCCCTGCAGGTTCTCGGCTATCTCCTCCTCGCGATCGCGCTCCGCTGGGTACTGCACAGACTGATCGACCGTTTCACCAAGCGAAGCGCCAGCACGTCCGAACGGTCACCGATGTTGCTGCGCCCGCTTCGCGAGCGCGCGACAAGTTCTCTGCAGGGCTCGATACTGAGCGAACGTCGCAGACAGCGCGCGACCACGATCGGCTCCGTACTCAAGTCCGGCGTCTCCGTCGTCGTTCTCACGTGGTTCGTACTCTCCGCCTTCGACGTCGTCGGCGTGAACGTGACGCCCTTCATCGCGTCTGCCGGAATCGTCGGCGTTGCGCTCGGCTTCGGCGCCCAGAACCTGGTGCGCGACTTCCTCTCGGGCATCTTCATGCTGCTCGAGGACCAATACGGCGTCGGCGACATCGTCGATCTCGGTGAAGCTGTCGGCACCGTCGAAAGCGTCGGCCTGAGGGTAACGACGATCCGCGATATCAACGGGACGGTGTGGTACTGCCGGAACGGTGAAGTGCTTCGTGTCGGCAACATGAGTCAGGGATTCGCGGTCGCGGTACTCGACCTACCCGTCGCTCACACGGCGAACGTGGCCGAGGCGTGCGCAGTCGCCGAGAAAGCCGCACACGATGTGGTGACCTCCGGCGTGTTCGAGGAAGACCTGCTCGGCGATCCGGAGATGCTCGGCGTCAACGCGGTCAGTGCGGACACGGTCACCATCCGCATCACGGTCAAGGTACGACCGGGTCGCCAGTGGGCGGTTCAGCGCCGGTTGCACCGCGAGATTCTGCAAGCGTTCGTCGACGCGGGTGTGCAGGCCCCGTACCCGCAGGGACGCATGGGTGGCCCTATCCCCGACCTGACGAAGTGACAGACTCGTACCCGACGGCAACAACACGATCAGACACAGTTGCCAGACAGACAGCGTTATGAGACAGACAGCGTTATGAGACAGACAGCGACACCGAGCGGAAAGAACCGACGATGACCGAACCGCAGCAGACCTTCTACGACGCGGTCGGCGGCGCGGACACCTTTCGCAAACTGACCGCAACGTTCTACCAGCAGGTGGAGCACGACGAAATCCTCCGGCCGTTGTACCCGGAGGAGGACCTCGCTCCCGCAGAGCGGCGCATGCGGATGTTTCTCGAGCAGTACTGGGGTGGGCCGCGCACGTACTCGGACGAACGCGGTCATCCCCGCCTGCGGATGCGACACGCTCCGTTCACGATCGGCCCACTCGAACGTGACGCGTGGCTGCGCTGCATGCACATCGCGATAGCGTCGATCGACGAATCGGTGCTCGACGCAAGCCACCGGGCCCAGTTGGTGGATTACATGGAGATGGCTGCCAACTCGATGGTCAATTCAGCTCTGTGAACCGGACCGCATACCAGCGGTAGTGGACGCGGCAGCGTCGGTGCGTCCGAGTTGTTTGGCTCGCCTGAGCGCGCCGCGAACGTTGCCGGCGAACTGAAGCGCGAAGGACATCGATGCCGGCAGATGCCGCCGCAGGATCGCGTGTTTGCGCACGTAGTTCTCGACGTGCCACTCCGACCAGGTTCCGGCGCGGAAGAGCGCGGCGTCGCCGGCGACCAATGTGCGGGCTGGGTGATCCTCGGACGAGACCGTGACCGATCCGTCCATGATGTGCACGATCTCGTCGACGGCGAAGAACCAGCGAAAGCGCCCCGCAGTGCAGTCCCAGACGTTGGTCGTCGTGGTTCCGTCGACACTGCGTGACCATTCGGCCGATCGCGCCTCGGGTTGCCCGTCGAGAATCCAGTCCGAGTCGATGGGGTCGGCATGCAACAACACTTCACTCAGGCGTACGGCTTCGATCGATCGTTCGGACATCGGCATGTCGCACCTCTCGCGTCGGTTCGAACCGGAACGGTACCTCATCAAACGGACTAATCGACTGTTTCGGTCCGATAAACCGAAACATCGGTATGTGATGAGCCACTACATCGGCGTCCCTGTTTACGCTCCCGCTCCTACGTTTGGCAGACTTGCCAGTTGTGACCGATCCGATGGGCAAGGCAACCGCACCCTGGTGGAAGGACGCAATCTTCTACCAGATCTATCCCCGGTCGTTCGCGGACTCGAACGGCGACGGAGTCGGCGACCTCGGCGGAGTTCGGGACAAATTGGGCTACCTCGAGCTACTCGGCATCGACGCGATCTGGTTGAGCCCCGTCATGCGCTCCCCCATGGCCGATCACGGCTACGACGTCTCGGACCCGCGGGCCATCGACCCGCTGTTCGGGGACCTCGACATCATGGACGCATTGATCAGCGAGGCGCATGCACGCGACATCAAGGTCACCATGGACTTGGTGCCCAACCACACCAGCGACCAACACCCGTGGTTCGTGGCAGCATTGGAGTCTGCGCCCGGCAGTCCGGAGCGGGCGCGGTACATCTTTCGCGACGGCAAGGGTGAGGACGGCTCGCAGCCACCCAACAACTGGCCCAGCATCTTCGGCGGTCCCGCATGGACTCGAGTGCGCGAAGCGGACGGCTCCTACGGCCAGTGGTATCTCCATATCTTCACCACCGAGCAGCCGGACCTGAACTGGGACAACCCCGAAGTGTTCGAGGATCTGGCGAGGACCCTGCGCTTCTGGCTCGACCGCGGCGTGGACGGTTTTCGCATCGATGTCGCGCACGGCATGGCCAAGCCCGACGAGCTGATCGATATGAATCTCGACCTCAACGAGCTGATGAAGAACGACGACGACGACCCGCGGTTCAACAACGACGCCGTTCATGACATTCACCGCCAGATTCGCAAGGTCATGGACGAATTCCCTGATGCCGTCACCGTCGGCGAGATCTGGGTCCAGGACAACGCTCGGTTCAGCGAATACATCCGCCACGACGAACTGCACCTCGGGTTCAACTTCCGTCTGGCCGAGGCCGCGTTCGATGCGAACGAGATTCGACATGCGGTGTCGAACTCCCTCGATGCGGTCGCCCGCGTCGACGGCACACCGACGTGGACACTGTCCAACCACGACGTCGTGCGCGAGGTCACCCGATATGGCGGCGGCAGCAGAGGACATGCTCGTGCCCGCGCGATGCTCCTTCTGGAACTTGCCTTGCCCGGTGCGGTGTTCGTCTACAACGGGGCCGAGCTGGGACTACCCAATGCAGATCTGCCCGACGACGCACTGCAGGACCCCGTTTGGGAGCGTTCCGGCCACACCGAGCGCGGCCGCGACGGGTGCCGTGTGCCCCTGCCCTGGGAAAACTCGAAGCCGCCCTTCGGTTTCAGTTCCTCGCCGAACACGTGGCTGCCCATGCCCGTCGAATGGGCGTCACTGACGGTCGAGCAACAACTCGAGGATGTGGACTCGATGTTGAGCCTGTATCGGTCCGCTTTCGAGCTGCGCGCACTTCGTCCGGAGTTCACCGGGGTCGGAATCGACTGGTACGGGAGCCCTCCCGGCTGCCTCGCCTTTCGCAGGAGCGGTGGGCTGATCTGCGCGCTCAACGCGACGGACGTACCCATTCCGCTTCCCCCCGGCGAGGTACTGATGTCCAGCGCGCCGCTGGTCGACGGCCACCTTCCGCCCGATACCGCTGCCTGGCTCGTTTGAGCCTGTCTTGTCAGCGCTCCACGGTCAGCGACAACGGGTTGGAGCGTCGGCTGAATACCGAGCCGTAGCGCGCGTCGAGACGGAGCCACACCGCAGTGGCGCGTACGCGAACCTTCTCGCTTTCGTCGATACGAGCGAGATCGGCCTCCGACGAAAGAGCGTCGTGTCCGGTGAATGGAACGAATCCCATTGCAGTGAGCGCGAATACCGTCCGCATGGTGATGGGAACGGTTTCGTTGGCCCCCTCGACGTGCAGGACTTTCTGGTCCAGCAGCGAGACCGGCGGACCGTGACTACTGCCGTGCTCCTTCGCCAGGCGGGCACCACGTTGGGCGAGGTCTATCAGTACCCGCGCGGGCACGTCGTCGACGTGCTCGAAACCATGGTCCGGTGGTAGCGCGCCACGCCAGGCGGAATCCATCGAGAAACCGGGGTCCACCACGCCTTCGGAGACGGTTGCCAGTGCCGCGAGGAGTTGATCCGCCCCGGCCGAGGTGTCGTCGGGCACGACAGTCCCCGAGATCACGCGCACTGCAAGCGAATCGAATCCTGTCGGGGCCCATACCGAGAGGCGGCCGTCCGATCTGGCACGGAGTCGGACCACCGCCGCCTCGTCGAGCCGAACGACCTTCGTCAGGAAGGCAGTGAGGTTCTCGCGCTCGACTGCGTCCGGGACAGTAAGCGTTCGCTCAAACACGTTGCCAACTCTGGAGGTACGCGCGTTCCTCGTTGGTCAGCCGGCGCAGCCGCTGAGCGTCGATGTCGAATGCCGCGATCTGAGTCGAGGCGACGATCGCCGCAGGAGTATCGAGAGACTTGCCCTGCGCGCGCACCTCGTAGCCGCAGACGAAGTCGACTGCGCGCACCTTGTCGACCCACATAAACACGTCCAGCGGACCGTCCTCGTGCCGCAGCTGTCCCCGATACTTGACGTGCAGATCCGCAATCACCGCTCCGTTGCGGAGATCGGCGGTCGGCCTACCATCGACCAGCAGCCACGGAATGCGTGCTTCCTCGAGAAGCGTCACCATCCTGGCGTGGTTGATGTGCTGGTACACGTCCATATCCGACCAGCGGACATCGACGCTGGTGTGAAATCCTATGCGCTCGTTCGGCGCACGCTTGTCCGACAGATGGCCCTCGGGCACACTCACAACGTTGCTTCCTTCTCTCGTGGTCCGCAGTCAGGGAACCATACTGCGGACTTGGCGGGCCGCAACCGACAGCGTGGCCAGCTCCAGCGGCCCGGATTCAGCGATCTCGCCGAGAGCCGCGCGTGCGCGAGCGAGTCTCGACGAGTTGGTCGATTCCCACTCCGCTATCTTCTCCGCGGCACTCTCGTGCGGTTCACCACCGAGCAGTACTTCCTTGGTGATGGCGCGGAGCGAGGAATAGAGGTCATCGCGCAGTGCCAACCGCGCCAACGAATGCCAGCGGTCCCCCCGTGCCAGGCCTGATACCGACGTCAACAACCAGTCGATGCCGATGTGCGCGTCGAGCGCGAAGTACAGCTCGGCCACTTCGGCGGGGTCGTGATCGGTGATGTCCGCGACGTCGATGATGTCGAGAAGGCAGAAGATATCCAGCAACTGGTACACCTTGGCGGCGAGGGCATGCGGCGCACCCCGCTCGACCGCAGAAAAGACCCTGTCGTCGAGATCTCGGGCCTGATGGCCGTCGATCCATCCACTCACCCGACCCCTGAGCAAGGCGACCTTTCTTGCGTAACGGCTGATCTCGGCTCCGACGGCGAGTGGCTGCGGCCGGTTGGCCAACAGCCACCGCGCAACGCGGTCGAGTACACGCCGCGATTCGAGCAACAGTGCATCCGAGGACTCCGCGGTGAGATCGGCCGACCTGATCTCGTCCCACAACGCGTCGAGATCGAAAATCGCTGTCGCCGCGGCAAAAGCGCGCACCGCGTCGGTGCCCGTGGCCCCGGCATCCTCGGCAAGTCGGTAGACGAACGTGATGCCGCCGCAATCGACCGTCTCGTTCGCCAAGGCGGTAGCGACGAGTTGCCGACGGAGCGGATGCGAGGTGATGGCGTGCGCGTACGGCTCCCGCAGAGGTGCAGGGAAGTACTTGGGCAGCCGCGGCGCGAACACGTCACTGTCGGGCAGTTCGCTGGCCAGCAGGTCGCTCTTCAACCCCAGCTTGACGTGGGCCATCACCGTCGCCAGCTCCGGTGAGGTCAGTCCGCGATTGTTGTGCTTGCGCTTACGAAGGTCCGAGTCGCTCGGAAGTGCTTCGAGTTCACGATCCACCCCCCGCCGAACTTCGAGATCCTTGATGACGCGTCGATGCACGGTGACCAGGGCAGGCGCGTCGCGCCGCGAGGTTCCGAGCACTTCGTTCTGCATGATGTTGTCCCACAACACGAGTCGTCCAACCTCGTCCGTCATCGACGCCAGCAGTTCGTCACGATCATCACGGTCGAGCGTGCCGTCGGCGATGGCCGATTCGAGGAGAATCTTGATGTTGACCTCGTGGTCGGAACAGTCGACACCGGCCGAGTTGTCGACGGCGTCGGTATTGATGCGACCGCCCGACTTGTCGTATTCGATTCGCCCCAGCGCTGTGGCTCCGAGGTTGCCGCCCTCACCGACGACAGTTGCGCGAACTTCGTTGCCGTCGACTCGAATTGCGTCGTTCGACTTGTCACCGACCTCGGCGTTCGTTTCGGTCGAGGCCTTGATGTAGGTGCCGATCCCGCCGTTCCACAGCAGATCGACCGGCGCCTGAAGGATCGCGCGCATCAGTTCCGGTGGCGACATCGAGGTGACCCTGTCGTCGAGGCCGAGCGTCACCCTGGCTTCGGGGCTGATCGGAATGGACTTCACCGTCCGCTCCCACACCCCTCCACCAGTGGAGATAGCCGAGGAAGCGTAGTCCGCCCAGGAGGACCGCGGGAGCGAGAACAGCCGCTCACGTTCTGCGTAACTCGTGGCCCGATCCGGATGGGGATCGAGGAAGATGTGGCGGTGGTCGAAGGCGGCGACGAGACCGATGTGCCTGCTCAGCAGCATCCCGTTTCCGAAGACGTCGCCGCTCATATCGCCGACACCGACAACCGTGAAGTCTTGAGTCTGAGTGTCGGTTCCGATCTCACGGAAGTGCCGCTTGACGCTCTCCCATGCACCCCTGGCCGTGATACCCATGGCCTTGTGGTCGTAGCCTGCCGACCCACCGGAGGCGAAGGCGTCGCCCAGCCAGAAGTCGTATTCCGCCGCAACAGCATTGGCCATATCGGAAAAGGTCGCCGTGCCCTTGTCCGCGGCGACCACGAGGTAGGTGTCGTCGCCGTCGCGTCGCACCACACGCTTCGGAGGAATCACCGTCCCCGTTGCACGTTCGAAGTTGTCGGTGACATCGAGCAGACCGGCGATGAACAACCGGTAGCACGCCTGGCCTTCCGCTGCTGTAGCCGAACGATCGGTAGCCGCATCACCGGTCACCGCAGGCGGCCGCTTGACGACGAATCCGCCTTTGGCTCCCACCGGAACGATGACTGCGTTCTTGACCATCTGGGCCTTCGCGAGGCCGAGGACCTCGGTCCTGAAGTCCTCGCGCCGATCGGACCATCGCAACCCACCGCGGGCGACCTCACCGAAACGAAGATGTACACCCTCGACCCGGGGCGAGAACACGAAGATCTCGAAGGTGGGTTTGGGCTTGGGCAATTCGGCGATCCGCTGCGAATCCAGTTTGAGGGAAAGGAATTCGCGAGGCGCGCCCTCGGAGTCGAGGACATAGAAGTTGGTTCGAAGCGTCGCGCGAATCAGCTCGAAGATCGCCCTGAGGATGCGATCTGCATCGAGACTGATCACGTCGTCGATGAGAGAACCGAGTTCGGTGCGCAGTTCCTTCGAACGCTCCTTGGACTCGCGATCGGGATCGAACTGAGCCTCGAAGAGCCCGACGAGCAACCGGGCGGTATGAGGATGCGCGAGTAGCACGCCCTCTATGTTGAACTGACTGTACGGAAAGTTCGCCTGGCGCAGATACTTCGCGTAGGCGCGGAGCACCTGCGCCTGCCGCCAATCCAGTCCGGCACGCATCACCAGCTCGTTGAAACGGTCGGCATCCGCGCGGCCATGCCACACCGCGGTGAAGGCATCGGTGAATCGCAGCTGCACGCGCGATTCCCGGTCGGGAGCGCCGGCACCCTGCAGCTCCGCGTGCAGATCGTCGTCGATTGCGGTGATCAGCATCTCGCGAGATGCGGACACACCGAAATCGTAGATCCAGCATTGCATTCCGTCCGGTCGAACCACCGGGTACGGGCGCTCGTCGTCCACCTCGACGCCGAGGCTCTGCAGCACCGGGAGGACTTGGCTCAGCGACACACCACGTCCACCGATGTAGAGACTGAATCTCCAGCTACCCACGTCGGAGTCGTCGTTGCGGTAGAGCTGCATGTCGATCGCACCGTCGGTCAACGACTCGAACCGTGCGATGTCGAACACGGCACGTTCGGGGGTGAAATCCTGCTTGTAGGCCTCGGGCAAGGCCTCGGCGTAGCGAGAGGCAACCACCCGATCGGTGTCCTCGCTCAGCGAGACCGCCTCGCTCAGTCCGTCTTCCCACGTTCTGATCGTCTCGCTCAGAAGCCCCTCGATACGGGCGATGTTCGCCGAGGACAGATCGACGGGCACGTCTTCGTCGGCGCTGCGCCGCACCGTCACATGCAACAGGGCCAGATCGGATTCGGTGACGCGCGCGGTGTAGTCGAGCCCCGTGCCGCGCAATTCTTCGAGCAAAGCGTTCTGTACCGCCAGTCGTACCCGTGTGGTGTAGCGATCACGTGGCAGATACACCAGAGCGGAAACGAAGGCGCCGCCCGAATCCGCTCGCAGGAACACCTTGACCTTGCGTCTGCGTCCCATGGCCATCACCGCAGTTGCCCGCTCGTACAGTGCATCGACACGAGTTGCGAACAGCTCCGACCGAGGCATCGACTGCAGCACCTCGAGCATTGCCTGCCCCGAGAACGAAGCCAAATCGAACCCGGCCCGTTCGATGACCGTGCGCACACGATTCTCGATCACCGGGATGTCCAAGACGTTCTCGTGCAGCGCCGTCACAGTGAAGACGCCGACGAACCGATGCTCACCCCACTCCGGTGCCTCGGAGTCGAACAGCGTAACGAAGTACGGGTACACCGCGCGGTGGACTCTCGCCGGGCTCGAGCCCTGGGTCAGGTCGACGATCGCGGACCGGTCGCTCAGCGCCCACGAGTCGGCGACGAGTCGGTCGTCGTCTCGAAGCATTCCGAGGCCGCTCGTCTCATCCGGCTCCGAACGCAGATCACCTTCGGCATCCCGGGTGACGTTGCATCGGCGGTAGCCGAGCAGCGTGTAGTGGCCGTCGGCGAGCCACCTCAGCAGCCTCGCCGCATCGGTCAATTCGGCAGCAGAGCTTTCGCCACGCTGTTGCGCCGTACTGTCCATTGCGGCCGCCACGTCACTCTGGACCGCGCGCATGGCATCGGTGTCGGTGACGACTGTGCGAACGTCGCTGAGCACCTCGACGATTGCATCGCCGAGGCGGTCGATGATCTCCTCCGAGACCGAGGATTCGAGCTGAACGTGCATCCACGACTCTCGAACAGCCCGCGACTCACCGAGAGAGCTGGAGGCACCGTTGCTCGGCGCGACCGCAACGAGGACCCCTTCAGCGGTGCGAGCCACCGACAGAATCGGATGAACTACATCGGTGATCTCGACGCCGAGTCGGGAGAGCTGCGAGACCACCGACTCGACCAGTAGAGGCATGTCATCGGTGACGATCTGCAGCGCAACGCCGGTTGCCGCGCCGCTCGCCGCGTCGTCGGGAACGTGGACGCGGACCTTCGCCTCGCCCTCGCCTCTGTGCGCCGCGAGCTGAAGATGCAGTCGAAACATGCCCAGCTCGGGCTCGGGGATGGAGCTGTCGAGATCATCGAGGTCGACATGTGCGAAGTAGGCGGCCTTGACCTCGGGGAGCGAGGCCACCAGCTCCTCCGAAAGTCCCCTCGTCCAATCCCCATCCGTCGCACCGCTGTCCACCGTGCGCGTATCCGCCGTGTGCCTGTCCGACGAGTTCGGCATGTTCTCGAATCACTCCCTGTGAGGGTTGTCGCGGCGAAAGTCCGTGCGGCAACGTGTCCCGATTCGCCGCCACCCGGACGAGCCTATCTCCGGAACCGCCCTATTCGAGGGGCCTAGCCGGCGATTTCGTATTCGGCCAGGACCGACTTCTCTCGATCTGTCAGCGCACGCGGCGTTTGAGACTCCAGATCGAAAGCCACCATGACTGCCTCCGCCTCGGAACACAGTGCGCCGCTCACATCCAGAACACGCTGCTTCACCTGGAACGACGTCCGGCCTATGCGCAAGATGGACACCTCGATGACGAGCGGACCCGATTCGTCGAAAATCGGCCGCAAGAAGTCGACGGTCAGCCTGCGCACGACCGTCGCTCCCCTGCTGCCCACTGCTTCCATCAGAACTTGCGTGATGAAATGCGCCCGCGCTTCCTGCAGGTATTCGACAAAACGGGTGTTGTTCACATGCCCGAGTCGATCCGAGTCACTCCACCGAACCTGCAGCGAGTACTCGAATACCTTGCCCGACAAAGACTTCAGTCCCTGGTCAGTTTGCGGTGCGTGACGCGGTGCGGGCGAGCCGCATCGGGTCCGAGTCGCTCGACCTTGTTTTCCTCGTAGCCTTCGAAGTTGCCCTCGTACCAGTACCAGGCTGCTTCGTTGTCGCCGAAGCCTCCCTCCCACGCCAGGATGTGCGTGCAGGTGCGGTCGAGGAACCAGCGATCATGCGAGATGACCACTGCGCAACCGGGGAACTCTTCCAGTGCGTTCTCGAGCGAACCGAGTGTTTCGACGTCGAGGTCGTTGGTCGGTTCGTCGAGCAGGATCAGGTTTCCGCCCTGCTTGAGCGTCATCGCCAGGTTGAGACGGTTGCGCTCACCACCGGAAAGCACTCCCGCCGGCTTCTGCTGGTCATGTCCCTTGAACCCGAACGAGCTGATGTAGGCGCGAGATGGGAACTCTGAAGTCCCGACGGTGATGAAGTCGAGTCCGTCGGAGACGGTCTCCCAGACTGTCTTCTTCGGGTCGATTCCGGAGCGGTTCTGGTCGACGTAGCTGAGCTTGACCGTCTGCCCGATCTTGACCTCTCCGCTGTCCGGTTCTTCGAGTCCGACGATGGTCTTGAACAGCGTCGTCTTGCCGACACCGTTGGGGCCGATGACACCGACGATGCCGTTGCGCGGAAGGGTGAACGAGAGGTCCTTGATGAGGACCCGACCGTCGTAGCCCTTGTCGAGATGTTTGACCTCGACGACAATGTCGCCGAGCCGCGGCGGGTTGGGAATCTGGATCTCGTCGAAATCGAGCTTCCTGGTCTTCTCTGCCTCGGCGACCATTTCGTCGTAGCGAGCCAGACGCGATTTGCTCTTGGCCTGCCGGGCTTTTGCGCCGGAGCGAACCCATGCGAGTTCGTCCTTGAGCCGCTTCTGCAGCTTCTGATCCTTCTTGCCCGAGACCTCGAGGCGCTCTGCCTTCTTCTCCAGATAGGTCGAGTAGTTGCCCTCGTACGGGTAGAGGTGACCGCGATCCACCTCGGCGATCCACTGTGCGACGTGATCGAGGAAGTACCGGTCGTGTGTCACGGCAAGAATTGCGCCGGGATACGCAGCGAGGTGCTGCTCGAGCCACAGCACGGACTCGGCGTCGAGGTGGTTTGTCGGTTCGTCGAGGAGCAGAAGATCCGGCTTGCTCAGCAAGAGCTTGCAGAGTGCGACGCGGCGCTTCTCACCACCGGAGAGGTTGGTCACGGGCGACTCGGGCGGCGGGCAACGCAGAGCATCCATCGCCTGCTCGAGCTGAGAATCGATCTCCCACGCGTCGGCGTGATCGAGCTTTTCCTGCAGATCGCCCATTTCCTCCATGAGCTCGTCCGAGTAATCGGTGGCCATCAGCTCGGCGATTTCGTTGTAGCGCTTGAGCTGCACCATCGTCTCGCCGAGCCCGTCTTCGACGTTCTCCCGGACATTCTTGGAGTCGTCGAGGATCGGCTCCTGCATGAGGATGCCCACCGACGCGCCGGGCGCGAGGAAAGCCTCTCCGTTACCGGGCTGATCGATCCCCGCCATGATCTTGAGGATGCTCGACTTGCCGGCGCCGTTGGGGCCGACGACACCGATTTTCGCTCCCGGATAGAAGCTCATCGTTACGTCGTCGAGGATGACCTTGTCGCCGTGCGCCTTGCGCACCTTCTTCATGGTGTAGATGAATTCCGCCATGCCGGCCAGCTTATCGGTCCGGAGCCTCACCGACACCATCGCCCGATTCGCTGCGAACACAGCGCGCTCACCAGCCGCGCGTCCGGACCCGACTCTTCGCCGACGGGTCCGGACGCGGCAGCACGGTGCTACCCGACGCCCACCTCGACGTCCTCGGCCACCTCCGAGTCGGACAACCCGAACTCGTCGTTGTCGCCGTCTCCATTCGCCTCGAAGGACCCCGCTGCCCCGTCGTTCTCCTGATCACTGTTCTCCCGGTCGACATCCTCGCCGGCGGTCGAGGCTTGCACCGGCCTCGCGCGTGCGACCGTGACGATGCAGCGGGCCAGGTCCGGGCCGATCGCGCTGGCGGTCATCTCGACACCGGAGCGTTCGACGCCTTCCCTCGTCGTGTATTCGTTGGTCTTGAGCTGCCCGTACGCGATCACGGGGTCACCCTTCATCAGCGAGCCTCCGACGCCCTTGACGAGCCTCCGCCAGCAGGTCACGGTCAGGAAGAGTGTGCCGCCGTCCGTCCACTCACCTGTCGCACGGTCCTGGCGTCTGGCGTTGCTCGCCATCCGGAAGCTCAGCACCTCGTCGCCTGATGCGGTCGACCGTTTGACCGGATTGGTGATGACGGTCCCCACCACTGCACATTGCGCCTCGTACATGTTGTTCCCCCTCGCCTGTTTCGGTCGAACGGTGCTCGACCCGTGTGCCAACTCTGCCTCGAAAACGAGACGCGAAACGGCCGCGAGCGGAATCTGTGGATAGAGGCGAAGGCTGTGGACAAAGTGCCGAAACTGGCCGATTTCGCGGCCCTGTCGTCGGGCGTCCGTGCTACGGGCTGCTGACTACAAGGCGACGTCGACGTACTGCGAGCCGAGACGCTCGGGCCGAGCCTCCCCCGCCGTCGAGCTCGCGAGTAGTCCCTCCAGCAGGTCGGGGTTCACCGTCGAGAAGGTGACCGCAGCGCGCGCGAGATACTCGATCGACACCACCTCTACTCCGCGCGTGCGGAGTTCGGATTCGATTCGACCGACGTCGGCGTGACTCAACTCCACGCGTACGAGTTCTCGCCTCTCCCGCCGGACCAGCCGGGCATCGGTCAGCGCCTGCGCTACTGCTCCCGAGTACGCGCGCGCCAGTCCACCGGTACCGAGTTTGGTACCGCCGAAGTATCTGCTTACGACGGCGACGACGTTGGTCAGATCACGCCCGGCAAGCACTTCGAGCATCGGGTGTCCGGCCGTCCCGGTCGGTTCTCCGTCGTCACTGCTGCGCTCGATCCGCGCGCCTGCGATATCGCCGATGAGGAAAGCGGAGCAGTGATGACCTGCTCCGGGGTGTGCCGACCGCGCGGACGCGACCACTCGGCGAGCCGCGTCCTCGGACTCCGCACGCTCGATGAGAGCGAGGAATCTCGACTTCTTCACGATGGCCTCGGCGGCTACGGAACCGGCGATAGTGACGAACACCCGTCCCCCTGTGGTTTCGGTCTTCGGTGCCGACGCTACGCGGCGACTCGAGATGGGTCCGGTTCGGCGGGATCGTCCTGCGAGGATCGGAGAAGTTCGGCGTACCGGCCTGCCGAAGTCAGCAACTGCTCGTGCGTGCCGGATTCGACGACACGTCCGTGGTCGAGTACGGCAATGCGATCGGCTGCCCGGACGGTCGAGAGTCGGTGGGCGATGAGGATGGTGGTGCGATCTTTCATCAGTTCGTCGAGGGCTACCTGCAGTGCCCTTTCGGTTGCATTGTCCAATGCGCTGGTCGCCTCGTCGAGCACCAGGATGGGCGGGTTGCGCAGTACTGTCCGCGCGATGGCGAGACGCTGCTTCTCACCGCCGGAGAACCGGTATCCGCGTTCGCCGACGAGGGTGTCGTAGCCGTCGTCGAGTGCGGAGACGAAATCGTGGATCTGCGCGATCTTTGCGGCGTGCTCGATTTCGGCGTCGGTGGCCTCGGGTTTGGCGAAGCGCAGGTTCTCGCGAATCGTCGCATGAAACAGGTAGGTCTCCTGCGAGACGACGCCGACGAGGTCTGCGACCGTGGTGGTCGCGAGATCCCTCAGGTCGATGCCGTCGATGCTCACTCGGCCCTGCGTCGGATCGTGCAACCGTGCTGCGAGGTATCCCAGTGTCGTCTTTCCCGATCCGGTCGACCCGACGAGAGCGAGGGTGCTTCCGGCCGGAACATCGAGCGTGATGTTGTGCAGCGTCGACTGGTTCGCGCCGGCATAGGCGAAGTCCACGTGGTCGAAACGAACATCTCCGCGAACGTCGTTGCGGTCGAGCGCTTTCGGATGGACCGGTTCGGCTATGTCGATCGGCAGGTCGAGATACTCGAAGACGCGCCCGAACAGGGCGAGCGAACTCTGCACTTCCACGCCGGTGTTCAACAACTGCATGGTGGGACGGAAGAGTTGGGTCTGCAGAGTCGTGAACGCGACCAGGGTTCCGACGGTCAGCGCGCTCCCGTTGCCGATGGTGATGCCGGCGAACCAGTAGACGAGCGCGGGCATGACGGCGAAGCTGATCTGCATAGTCGCCATCCGCCACTTGCCGGCCATCATCGCCTCGAGTTCGACGTCGGCGACCTCGTCGGACCGCCGCGCGAACTGCTCGGTGAGCACGCTCGACGATCCGGTGGTCTTGCCCAGCAGAATTCCGCTGACCGAGAGCGACTCTTCGATTTGCACCGACAGCTCACCTAGCAACCGCTGCCGCGTGCCCGAGATCCTCCGGCGTTCGTTTCCGATGCGGCGGGCGATACGAACGAATACCGGCAGGATGACGAGCGAGAAGAGCGCAAGCTTCCAATCCAGCAGAAACAGTGCCACGACGGTGGCCACGACGGTGGTGGCGTTCTGCGCGATGGACGTGGCTGTGTTGGTGACGACCGATTGCATGCCACCGATGTCGTTGGCGATGCGGGACTGAACTTCTCCGGTACGGGTGCGGGCGAAGAATCCGAGCGACTGCTTTTGCAGGTGGGCGTACACCGACACACGGAGGTCGTGCATGAGTGTTTGGCCCACGATGTTGGAGAGCCAGGTCTGTAGGACACCGAGGGTGTTGGTGATGACTGCGACTGCGATCATGCCCAGGGCGATCAGCGTGACGAGGGTGACGTCGCGATCGGGTATGGCGTGGTCGAGCAGTTCGCGCAGCAGAAACGGGGACGCGAGTGCGATGACGGCACTGAAGACGATGATCGCCGTGACGACGGCGATGCGCGCGCGATACGGGCGAAAGAGACTCAGGACCCGTCGGACGGGCGCGGGGTCAGCTGTAGTCGATGGCGAGTTCGTGGGTGGTCTTGCCAAGTAGGCCTCCTGAATCGATGAGCAACATAAGCAGAGGTTACCTCATTATGAGGTTGTCGACAACGGCGTTATGCTGACGGGTATGCACGCCGCAGACAATCCGAACCTCGCCGACTCGTTCATGGCGGTGGCGCGAAGGATCCGTCACACACACATGGCTGCGCTGGAGCCGTTCGGCCTGAACCCCTCGCAGAGCCGGGCACTGCACGTTCTCGCTCGCGCAGGTCAACCCATGCGGCTTCGCGCCCTCGCCGACCATCTTCGAATCGTGGCACGATCGGCCACGGACGTGGTCGATTCGCTCGAGGCTGCCGATCTCGTCACGCGCGAGGACGACCCCGCAGACCGCAGGGCGGTGCTGGTGTCGTTGACCGAGGCCGGTCGAGCCCGCCTGCGCGCCATCGATTCGGCACGGAGCAAGGTCGGCGTCGAACTGTTCGACGCACTCGACACCGCAGAGCGAGCCGAACTGCAAAGACTGTTGGCGAAGATCACCGCCGAGCAGTGACGCACACGACGAGGCTCAGTCCCCGTCGCCTCGATCACGACGCGCAAGCTCGGCGAACATTGCGTTGTGCGCGGCGAGATCTGCGTCGTGGTCCCGGTCCGCGGCGCGGTCCGAACGTTTGGCAGTCCGATCGTCACTACGCGACCACTGAATCAGCAACGCCAGCATCACCAGCACGAGTGGAATTTCACCTGTCGCCCAGGCGATGCCACCACCCAGCTTCTGATCCGCCATGAGGTCGGCGTTCCAGTCCAGACCGAGCGAGCGGTAGTACCAGCCACCCATCACAGTGTTCATGCTCATCAGCGCTACACCGAAGAACGCGTGGAACGGCAGCGATCCGAACACCATCGCCAGCTTGGTGATCGGCTCGATGTGTCGCGGCGACGGATCTACGCCTATGACCACCCAGTAGAAGAGGTAGCCACTGAGGATGAAGTGCGCATTCATCAGCAAGTGCGCGGTGTGACTGTCGAGGACCGACCCGAACACCCCGCCGAGATACAGCGCGTAGAAGCCGCCGACGAAGAGCGCCGCCGCCACGATGGGATGCGTCAGGAATCTCGAGACCGGGCTGTGCAGAGCTTGGAGCAGCCATTCACGGGGACCGGGAACACCGTCCTTGCCTGCGACCGGCAATGCCCGTAGAGCGAGCGTCAACGCACCGCCGAGAGCGAGCAGGACGGGCACCAGCATGGACAGCGCCATGTGGGCACTCATGTGCACACTGAACATGGCGGGCGAGTACTTGCCGACACCGGAGGACGTCGAGACCAGCATCACCAGGCAGCCCAGCACGAAGGCCACCGTGCGCCCCATCGGCCATGCGTCACCGCGCTTACGAAGCCTGCGAACGCCCAGTAGATACAGCACGGCGAGCACGATCGAGGCGGTCCCGAAGATGAGGTCGAAGCGCCAATCGAACATCAGTCGCGCCACGGTGGGAGGCCCGTCGAGGTCGTAGCCCAAAGACGCTTCGGTCAGCGAAAGATCGAGATCGATGTTCGACGGCGGAGGCGTCCGTCCGAGCCCAACGGCCAAACCGATGGTCGCGGCCATCACCAACACCTCGCCACCGGCGAAGCGGACAAGCGCCCCCCGCGATTCGGGATTCGCTGCCAGCGCAGGGAGCGAGCGTCGGCGCTGTACCCATCCGAAGAAACCGAGAACGACGAGAGCAACTATCTTGGCGAGTACCAGCCGCCCGTACACGGTGGTGAACAGGTCGGACACCGACACCCGTACCAGCATGTTGATGACTCCGGACGCCGCCATGACGACGAAGCAGACGGTGGCGATGGCCGAGAACCGCCGAGTCGCGACATCGGTGTAAGCCCCGCGGCGCCGTGCGTGCGCCAGTACGGCGAACAACCCACCCGCCCACAGTGTGGCCGCGATGAGATGCAAGATCAGACTGTTGGTGGCCACATCGTGTGACCCACCCGAGGACGAATGACCGGTGACGGCGATCGGCATCATCGTGCCGAGCGCGAGGACGAGAAGCAGTGGCGTCCAGGACCATCTCAGTACGGCCCGGGATCCGATCGCGAGAACCACGGCCAGAATGGCGGTCCAGCGCCAGGCGCTGGCGATCTCGACCTGGTCGAGGGCCACCCACAGGTTGCTCGGCTGGATTGCCACGGTGAAGGGCTGCCCGGATGTGTCCGACAGCGTCAGTGGCACGAGGACGAGGGCGCATGCGGCCCAGATGATGGCCGCGACGGATCCGGTGCGAACCGCTCGGTATCCGCCGACGTCGAGCACACCGCTCTTCTGCGGCGGCACCAGGAAGGCAGCGAGCAGGAACGAGCCGATTGCAATCGCTGCGGCGATCTCACCGGCAGCACGAACGGCGGGAAGTCCGTAGGTGGTCGCGGGACCGGGGTCGGGAATTCCGAGCAGCACGAGTGCGTCCGAGGCAGACAAGCTGATGACCAGTGCAGCAACGACGGCCGCGATCAGTCCTGCGGTGGCGAAAACGGAGCCCGACGCCTGCCCCGGCGGCGTCGTCGAAGCCGGTTCGGTGGTCTCCACGTGCGGTGCTGCCATGCCGTCCAGAGTAGGAGGTCCTCGCACCGGACCGATAATCGATCCCGCTATGTCCTACGACACGTCACTCTGAACCTAGTTCGTCTCGATGAATTCGGCCGCGACGTGCCGCGAGTGGTTCACCGGTTCCGCCCCAGCGCCTGGCGACGATCTCCGCAGCGATGGAGACCGCTGTTTCCTGCGGGGTGCGCGCCCCGAGGTCCAGACCGATCGGACTGGACAACCCGGCGAGCTGCGCCGCGGTGAGACCGGCGCTGGACAACCGTGCGAGCCGGTCCTCGTGCGTGGCCCGCGATCCCATTGCCCCGACGAAGGCGAACCCCTGACGCAACGCGATATCGAGCACCGGCACGTCGAACTTGGGGTCGTGCGTCAACACGCACACGACCGTATGTCGATCGACCGCGCCCGCGGCGAGTTCACCAGCGAGGTAGCGGTGAGGCCAGTCGACGATCACCTCGGCCGCTGACGGGAATCGCTGCCGAGTTGCGAAAAGGGGGCGTGCATCACACACGGTGACCCGGTAGCCGAGGAAAGCGCCCTGTTCGGCCACCGCTGCCGCGAAGTCGATCGCGCCGAACACCAGCATCCGAGGGCGCGGTGCGTAGCTTGCGACGAAGATCTCCATCCCATCGCCGAGCCGTTCACCGTCCGGCCCGTAGGTGAGTACAGCGGTCCCGCCCGCAGCGAGCAGTCCTCGTGCGTCGTCGGTCACCGCCGCATCGCTGCGCGCAGAGCCGATCGAGCCGGTCGACCCGCTCCCGTCGAGAATCAGGTGTCGACCGATCCGCGCCGGATTCGGATGAGCGATCACAGTTGCCACTGCCACGGGCTGGTCCGCCGAAATCGCCTCGGCAACAAAGCCCAATTCCGGAAACGTCGACGATGACACCGCTTCGACGAAAACCTCGAGTGTCCCACCGCAGGTCAGCCCGACGGCAAATGCACTTTCGTCGGACACTCCGAATTGTTCGAGTACCGGAATACCGTTGGCGGCAACCGTTGTCGCGATGTCGAACACCGCGCCCTCGACGCAGCCACCGGAAACCGAACCGCTCACCGAACCGTCGGGTGCGACCAGCATCGAGGCACCGGCCGGTCGCGGTGCCGAACGAAACGTGCGAACCACCGTTGCCAGACCTGCTGTGCCACCGCCGCGCCAGATTGCGACGAGATCAGCGAGGACATCGCGCACAGTGCCTCCCGGTCGTGAGTGCCCCCGGCAGGATTCGAATAAGCCGTGAACGGATGTCGTTGTTGCAGGTCAACGGGCAATTACTGCCCTCTAGCTGGGGTTGCATGGCGGTATCGGTGTCTCACAGACATGCATAGGCAAGCACGAATATCCTCAAGGGAGGGAACGCAGAGGGCACCGAATCCAGTGAGGACACCATGAGTAAGCGTCGAGGGTGGGGCACGGTCAAACGTAGAACGCCGAAGTCGGGTCGGTACCGAGCGAGCTACATCGGCCCCGATGGCAAGCGGTACGCCGCAGACCATACTTACGCCGCCAAAGTCGACGCTGATGCCTGGCTGTCGTCGGAGCGGGCGTTGATCACCGCGGGCGTGTGGACACCACCGACTGACCGTGTGACGACCGCAGGTAAGACGCTGCTCGCCTACGCCGAGGCTCGGATCGCCCAACGCACCCTCACTCCCCGCACCCGGCGAGGATACGAGGAGACGTTGAAGAACCACATCGCCCCCGCTCTCGGAGATGTACCGCTGACCGAGCTGACGGTGACTCGCATACGCGATTGGTATGCCGCTCTGCTTCCCGATAAGCCGACTGCCCGCGCTCACGCGTACGGACTGTTGCATTCGGTCTGCCATGACGCTGTCAAAGAGCAGTTGATCTCCACCAACCCGTGTGTCGAACGCAAGGCGATGAGCGCGAAACGGACCCGCAAGATTCGTGCGCTGACCGCGGCTCAATTGACCGAGGTGGCCGAACACTCCCCCGACAACCTGAAAGCCGCGGTGCTGATCGGTGGTTGGTGTGGTTTGCGTGCCGGCGAACTCAAGGGTCTGCGCAGGATGGACATAGCCGAGGACGGGTCGGTTGTATCGGTGAGACAAGCCGTGACGTACCGCGGTGGTGACTACTACCCCGGAACCCCGAAGACCGAAGCGGGCGTCCGTGACGTAGCGGTACCGACTCGAATCCGAGCCGTGGTCTTGCATCATCTCAGCGAATATACGGGTACGAACCCGGCATCACTGGTCTTCCCTGGACCCGACGATGGCTATATGACTGACTGGCAGCTGCGTCGTGCTGTGGCAGCCGCGGGGAACGCTGTCGGCATCGAGAACCTTCGTCCGCACGAGCTACGCCACACCGCGGCGACGTTGGCAGCGCAGACCGGGGCGACCACCAAAGAACTCATGTCCAGGATCGGCCACGCTACCGCCGACGCCGCACTGCTCTACCAACATGCGTCTGCCGAACGTGATGCCGAGATCGCCCGCAAGCTGGACGAGATGTAGGCGACAGGCACAAGCGTGCAGAACTATGTACTCTGTTATACAGCCGCCCTTAGGTATTGGTCGAGTACCGCAGACGGGGGAAACGACGGTACGACCCTTTTGAAGGCATCGAACGCATCACGAGTCACCCCGCTCGACCGGGCAAGATTCGGAGCCGCGCCACTCACGGCGTGGAAGGCTTCACGATGCAGGACTATCTCTCGATTCAGGACGTCGCAGAACTCACCGGAGCGGACGACACCACAGTTCGCCGCTGGATCGCCACGGGCGTATTGAAAGCAAGCCGAATCGGGCCGAGGCTGGTACGGATTCGCCGCGACGATCTCGATGCCGCTTTCAAGGCGGTGAACTGATATTGCGTTCGCCAACGCTCCGACCTCGTCGGACTTCTATCTGTCGGCGCGCGAGCACCACCGGCAGCGGGTCCAGCGGTGTGGACAATGCCGGCGACGACTCCGCAACGATCCCCGCGGCTGGCTGGTCGACAACGACGACAACCTGACCTGTCCGCGGTGCACCCGGTGACAGTTACCCAGAAATGCCAGCCGCAGGCAATGAAAGCCCCAAAGTGCTAGAGTGACTGTGCCACAACATAATTCAACAGAAGAAGGTGCACGATGACCGTCGATCCCAAGGAACTGCTCACGATCGAAGAATTCGCCGCAGCGGTCGGGATGAGCCCCAGAACCGTCCGAGGATGGATCACGCAAGGCAAAATCGAGGTCTACAAGATCGGCGGGTGGCTGACGAAGATTCACCCCGACCAGATCGACCGCATCGTCCAGAAACAAGCGTAAAGCCCCGAACCCATCTTTCACACAGACGGATTCGGGGCTTTTTGCTGCGCTTGAAAGGACGCTGCCTACCATGCCGAACACTACTCTGATCGAATCGTTCCTGCGCCAGATGTACGGCGACAGTCAGGGTTTCGCGATTCTGACCACCATCACGCCCCCCATCGAGCCAGACGACGATCCTGTCGTCATCGACACCCCGTTCGAGTACCCCACTCAGACCGCTGAGATGGCCGCAGCCGCGTCAGAATCAGCTCCCGGTGCCGATGTCTACTACTGCACAAGTCTGCGCTCAAAATCCCGTAGAAGGCGCGAATTCTCAAGCCCCGTGGGTGCGGTGTGGATTCACGCCGATGTGGACGACGGTATCGACCGGCTGTCCAGCACCTTCGAAGAACTCGACGCGTACGTCGTCGGCAGCGGATCGCCGGGGCACGGGCACGTTTATGTTCGGGTAGACGAGCCGCTGTCCGAGCATCACTTCACACAACTGTGTGCCGGCCTCCGTGACCACCTTCGTGACGCGGACGTGGACGTAGACAACAAGATCGCGTCGAACGATATACTCCGTGTCCCCGGCACCCCCAACCACAAGACGGACCCGCCGACCGATGTCGTGGTGATCCGCGAATGGGAAGGCCACGAGTACGACGCCGACGATCTTGCCGACAAGTTCGGTGTGGTGCTGACCGACGAGAGCCAAGTTCTCCAGACATCGGATATCGCGCCCGAGCCGGTCGAGATGACCGAATACGTCCGTGCCGCGGTGAACACACCCGATCCCGATGGGGATAGATCCCGGCACGCGAGCAAGGTCATCAATGCGGCGATCACCGCGGGCTACACGAAGGAGCAGACACTGTGGTGCACCCTGCAATCGACAGAACTCCACGAGCGGTACCGCCAGAAGCGCACAACGTGCGTCGATGAGATTCACCGGCTGTTCGGGAACTCGACCGTCGTCCAAGGCCGCAACGATTGGGACTTGCTGACCAACGACATCGCACCGGTCTCGACTGTAGTCACGTCTGCCGAGCAGAAGCATGTTCGATGGGCGTCCGAGATGGCACCCGCCAGACGACAGGAATGGCTAGCCGAAAAGCGCATCCCGAAGGGAAAGGTAACTCTGCTCGTCGGCGTCGAAGGTATCGGCAAGTCCGCGTGGTGGGTGTGGTGTGTCGCCAAACTGACCACCGGGACGCCGGCACCAGAGTTCGGGATCACGTCGACCACACCGCTGCAGATCGCCCTCGTGATCACCGAGGACTCGTGGAGCATGGATGTTTTGCCCCGACTCACGGCGGCAGGTGCGGACTTGTCTCGTATCCGCGTGGTGTCCGATACCGACGACGGTGAAGGGTCACCGATGTTCCCGACCAACCTCGACTGGCTACCCGAAGATGTCGACCTCGTGATCGTGGATGCGTGGCTCGATACGGTACCGGCGAACCTGTCCGTCAAGGACTCGCAGCAAGCCCGACGAGTCCTTCATCCGATGAAGGAATGGTGCGGACGGACCGGTGTCTCGATACTGCTCGTTACCCACCTGAATCGGCTACAGACAGGCAACGTCCGGGACGCCTATGGATCGACCGGAGAGCTTCGCAAGGCAGCACGGTCGACGTTGCTGGCGCAACGGGAGCAAGGAACCGACGACGTGTTGCTCGTCGGCACCGACAAATCGAACGGTGCAAGAGTCGGTGTCGCGTCGAAGTTCCAGACGTTCGGCGTTGCTCTCGAGATCGACGGTGAAGACGCTGACATTGTTTCAGTCCGATACATCGGGCAGGCGAATGCGAGTGCCGCGCAGATATTCCAGGACACCCACGATGCGGGCGACGACAAGGGCGAGTCCAAAGATTGCGTCACATGGCTGCGTGAGTTTTTGACGGTCGGAAACGGCAGCGCCGAAGCCAATGTCGTCAAGGCAGCGGCCAGGGCCGAGCTGTACAGCGATCGAGCACTCGGAAACGCCAAGCGGACGTTGCGCGTCAAGTCGATGAATGCCCCACTTGTCGACAACGGTCCCTGGTTGTGGGTACTCCCGGACTCGTAGGCCACAGGCTCAATACCCAATTCCTATAAACGTTCTTCTTCTCTTCTTCGCAGGTCAGAGCGTATTTCTTCTCCTCGACTGCGAAGGTTCGCGTCATTCTTCTGTGCACCTTCGAAGAATGACGCTCTGACCTGCGAAGACTTTCAAGAATGACGCTTCACAGACATAGGCCCGCTGTCATCCTTCGAAGGGAGACAACATGCACCCACCCGACTACCCCGCGGGGTGTGGCGTCCACGGGACGATCCTCCGCACTGTCGACGCCTGCCACTACGCCCCAGACCTGACCGACATCGTCGCCGCCGTGAAGCGCCAGCACCCCGAGGTTCCGTTGATCGCGGTGATGCGGACTATCGGTGAGCTTGTCGCCAGCGGCGTGTTGTGGCCTATCGGCGGTTTCGAGCGAACGAATCGAGAAATGAAAATTGACCCGACGACGAATCAAGGCGGCAGGAAACGGTAAGGATTCGACCCAGAAATGGCTACGCGAACGCAGATACAAGCGCCAGCTATTTGAGACCGTGAACGAATGGAACGTTTTGCTCGGACGCCCCGAGGTGAAATGGGAAGAATGGGAGAAGTCACGATGACCGAAACACGCAAAGAACGTCGAGATCGTAAACGCGCAGAAGGTGTGCAGCGCAGACTGGCCGCGGCTCTCGAAGATGCTTGGCAGCGAATCTCAGAAGAGAAGCGAGCCGAATTCATCGGCAACGGAACCGATATCCGAGTAGACGGACGCTATCTCTTGGCATCGACCAACGGTGAGGTGTGGTGCATGATCGACCGGTTGTGGCTTCATTCCCGCGGTGACGAACTACCTGTTGTCGAAACGATCGGTGCAGTTCCCGATTACGTACCGGAGGGATTCACGTAAACCAAGGCCGTGGGGAAATAACTCACCTGAAACCGCCAAGGATTTTGGCCGGACGTAGATGTAAGTCGGTCGTTCTGTCAGATGCGGGCGTAGTGGACGTATTCGAAATTCCCGAAAGACGCAATGCAGTCGATGTGGAATTCCGCTACAGTCGTAGAAGCACAGCAAGCAGATTCCAGGTATGCCACAACCAGTGCGGTTCATGGACCCGAATACTGCTCTCGCTCATGCAGTCTAACGAGGTGACGACACCCTCAATTCCTCCATCATCGCTTAAGGCAGAACTATGCAATCACCATTGATTGTGCGATCAGCCGACTTTTCCATGCGATCGGACACGGCCACCAACGACGGATTCACGCTGTCGGGTTACATGGCCGTGTTCGATCAGGACACCGAGATCAATTCCCCGTTCGAGGGCCGCTTTACCGAACGCATTTCCCGCGGTGCGTTCACGAAGTCGATTGCCCGGAGCAAGCCTGTCGTCCAGTACGACCACGGACGTGATAGTCGAGTCGGCTCTATTCCGATCGCGGAAATTCTCGAACTCCACGAAGACGCCGCGGGCCTGTTCTTGGAAGCCCGAATGTTCGACAACCCGACCGTAGAGCCGATTCGTCAGGCGATCGCTGCACAAGCCATTTCCGGTGCGAGTTTCAAATTCAGGGTTACCCGCGACGTGTGGACGAACATGAAAGGTCGCCGGCTCACACCCGAACAAGTCGATCAGGCACTCGCACATGGCGAACATCTACGCCGCAGCATCAAAGAAGTCGAACTCGCAGAATTGGGACCGGTCGTCTTTCCGGCTTACAAAGGAACGAGTATCGGCGTCCGAACCCGCACCGAAACTATTCAACCCGAGCTGCTGAAAATGCGGCTCGCACTCATGAACTGGAAATAGACATGGTATATCCACGAAAGAAGAAGGCCGCAGCTACACAGCGCGAGTCCTTTGTCGACACCACCGTTCTCGATGACCTCCGGGCCGAAGCCGCTGATATTCTCGCGCGTTCCGAGGAAGCCGGATCGGTCAGCGACGAAGACCAGGAACGCTTCGAGACGATCGAGTCCGAGGTCGAACACATCACCGCGGCTCTCGCCACACAGGACCAGCTCCGCAGCTTGGTCGACGCGGGCGCAGTCGAAGCCGGCTCGATCCAGTCGGCCACTGCACGCCCCGCGGCGACCGTCCGGGATCAAGCTATGCGCCAGATCGAACGGGGTGTGGAAGCCGACGAGTTGCCGGCACACGCCGCCGAGAAGATCGAGACCATGATCGCCCGCGACGGCGACCTCACCGCAAAATGGGCTATCACCGCAGGCAGTCCCGCATACCGGACGGCGTTCGCGAAGCTGGTCGGCGATTCGGCGCGCGGGCACCTACTCTGGACCGCCGAAGAGCAGAACGCTTATCGAGAGGTCGACCAGGCAGCCCGCGCAATGCAGATCGACACCGGCACCGGCTCGTACGCGCTCCCGATCTCGTTGGACCCTGCGGTGATCTTGACCAACGACGGCAGCTCTAATCCGCTGCGACGTGTGGCCAAGGTCGTCCAGATCACTGGCTCCGAATATCGCGGGATCACCTCCGCAGGCGTAACCGCATCCTGGCTACCCGAGTCGCAAGAAGCCGCAGACGCTTCACCCACGCTCGGACAGCCGGTGATCAAAGCCGAGAAGGGTGCAGCGTTCGTCCCGTTCTCGATGGAGTTCGGCCAGGACGCCATCGGTTTCATGACCCAGCTGCGCGACTTGCTCGTCGACGGCGCAGACCAGCTCCAGGCCGAAGCCTTCATGCTCGGTACGGGAACGGATCAGCCGAGGGGACTCATCACGGCCTTGGTCGCAGCCGGCGGTTCGGTCATCGTGCCGGGTACCGGCGAAGCACTGAACGCCGCTGATTTCTACGCGGTGCAGAACGCCCTTGGTGCCCGGCACCAGTCGAACGCACAGTGGGTACTCAACCTCGCCACGATCAACGGCCTACGCCAGATGGAGACCACCTCTGGCGCGGTCAAGTTCCCGAGCCTCGACAGCAACCCCCCGACGTTGTTGGGTCGAACCGTCAACGAGGCCAGCTTCATCGACGGGACGATCAACCCCGCTGCAACCGAATCGAACTACGTCGCGGTGTACGGCGATCTCCACGGCTTCACAATTGTGGATCGCATCGGCACCACAGTGGAGCCTGTCCAACATCTGTTCGGCGCGGCCAACCGCCCTACCGGCGAACGAGGGGCGTTCATGACATTCCGCACAGGATCAGACGTGACGAACCCGGCAGCGATGAAGCTGCTCCGCTACAACACCACGGCGTAAGGCAGAACTTCGGGCTGGACTGATTGGCGTTGGGCAGCCCGAACGTCGGGGCGTCGCACCCCCGACAAGCAATCCCCCGCGAGTACTTCGAGATTCCTGGACAGTCATAGCCCCAGCACTCGGTACTCGTGGGGGATTTTGCTGTATTCACGGCCTGATCTTCATTCTCCGGGATGACAGGCATGCCCCGAGGCAATCGCACACGGACACCAATTCTGAACGAGCACAACGCAACTGGAAGGTCGGGAATCATGGCATCGAGCAAGCATTACGGATCGAGGTACCAAAAGGCACGGCGGGAATGGATGCAAACACTCGGCATGTACCCGGCGTGTTGGCTGTGCGGGCAAGAGATCGACACCACCCTGCACCACTACAGCCGCGACTCCTTCGAGCTGGACCACGTCTATCCGGTCAGCGAACGACCAGACCTTGCGTGCGATCCACAGTGGTTCCGACCCGCGCACAAGAAGTGCAACGCCAGCCGCAAGGCTCACGGTTGGTCAGCCGACGAGTTCCGTCAGCACCACACTGTGAACACCACACAACCTGTACAGCTCGACACGATGCAGCTTGCCAACATGATGAACACATCAACCAACACCAAGATCAACAACACGTTCGATGACGATGCCTACCCCATCGGTGTGGTGCCACGAGTCCGTCGAGACCGTCTCGTCCAGTCCGACAAGACTGTGCTCGATGAAGCAACGAAGAAAAGCAAAGTTCCTTTGTCGTTGAAAGCAAAGAAAAACGTTGATCCAATGCCTGTATTGGTCAGTCGAGATTGGTCGTGTGCGCACGTTACGTCACCGTGTGGTCACTGCCGACAATTCGGTCGAAACCGCAGAATGGAATACAACAATTGGAAAGATCGACACCCCGAATTGAACACTCCGTAAATACACTACGCATTTGCCCCATGCATTCTTTGTGCAACTCCATTGCGAACAGGAATGGATAGGCCCACGACGGAATGGGTACGAGCCGGTGCCGGTGGAGGTGGGGGGAATTGGAATTGCGTTCCGGAAATGACGAGAAAGACCCACACTCTGACGTCAATTTCCCTCTAACATCCAATAATTAGATGTCCAAGCGAGGCTCTGACCAGTCATTTTAAGGCTTTAGACCCCTCGAAATCGCGCACTTCGGATCACTCGCCAAATCTCGAGCTGTTCAGGCTGGCATATCAGTCACCGAAACGCGGGCTTAACGGCGTGTATGAGTTCGACTATTCGAGTTTATCGACGCTATTTCTATGTCGATCAATGCAAGGGTTTTGAGTGTATTCGACTGAGAATATCAATCCGTCTCTCCTTTAATGCAGCCGCAATTTCGGGATCATATCCGTAGTCCGTCTCGTTGTGAACTCGATATGCAGTAGTGCCCCAACGTCTAATAAGTTCGCCATTTACGCTAGCGATAGCCGATTCAATCCATGGCAGGAATTCTTGACCTATTTTTGATATTTCCCGCCGGCTGACTTGCCATGTCACCAGTGCCATAAGTAGATCCTCGTGGGAGGCGCTGTCGAGCAATTCCTGATCGTTCATGGGGTTCGAGTCCCTTTAGTCCACAGTTGACCATAAAAGCCGGGACGCCAGTCCCTTAGGAACCGTTCCAGCGCGAGAAGTGGCACGTCGTCCGCATCCTGACACGTCCCCAATAGTTCGTTGACCGCTTCGAGCATCGCGGACCTGCTGCCTGGCGTGTGGTCCACCAGCGGGCGCAATGCGGGTTGCTCATCGGCAAACCAAGACGCGATCGTCACCACCGAGACAAGATTGATCGCGTAGTTGCCCTCGACCGCCCCAGCGGCATTTGCACGTGCTCTGGCCTGATCCTCACGAGGAGTGGTCGCCACATCTAGCAAGATCACGTCGTCGTCCATAGTTGAACCTCCCGTATCAAGGGTTGTGGCCCGACCTGTGTCAAGTGTGCGCCGCCGCAGACTGTGACATGCGGGAACGCCGTACCCAATCCGCACAGACAAGAGACCGCAGCGGGAACGACACGCGCCCCGATCGGGCCGAAACTACCCCTGACCTGCACCAACAGTTGTGCCCCCGGCAGGATTCGAACCTGCGACCAAGGGATTAGAAGGCCCTTGCTCTATCCCCTGAGCTACGGAGGCTTCGCCCCGGCCCGGTCTCTCGACCGCGCCCGAGCACGGTGGACGAGTGTACCCGCTCGACCGCACCGCTCTCGAACCGCTCGACCGTGGACAGCGCTGCCAAGGCCGAGCGGTGGTGAACTCGTCGAGCACGGCGTCTGCTTCGTGGTTGACTTGATGACAACCGAAGGGGCCACAGTGCACCAGTCCACCCTCGGCGTCACGTCACGGTCATCGAAGCCGAACGAACGCCGCCTCCCGATTCATCCACTTCACCTCGATCGTATCTCCGAGGACATCAGATCCCGGATCTACTTCGAGGCCGGTTACGGCGAGCCCTTCGGAGTTTCCGATGCCCGCATCGCCAGTTCGAGTGGAGGGGTTCGCACTCGCGCCGAGCTGATCGAGGAATGCGATGTCATCCTCCTTCCCAAGCCTCAGGTTCACGACCTCGAGGCGTTGCGAGTCGGACAGGTTCTGTGGGGGTGGCCGCACTGCGTTCAGGACGCGGCCCTCACTCAGGTGGCAATCGACCGTCGACTGACGCTCATGGCGTTCGAAGCAATGAACCATTGGACCGCCGAAGGCGCTTTCAGCCTGCATGTCTTCCACAAGAACAACGAACTAGCCGGCTACTGCTCGGTGCTGCACGCCCTGCAACTGATCGGCAGCACCGGAGATTACGGACGCCGCCTCCGCGCCGCGGTCATCGGCTTCGGCGCGACTGCGCGCGGAGCGGTAACCGCTCTCAATGCGCACGGAATACACGAGGTCGACGTTCTCACTCAGCGCGGTGTGACAGCCGTCAGCTCACCCATCCACTCGGCGCGCATCGTCAATTTCGATCTCGACGGTGAGAACCCTCGGCAGAGTCGAGCACTCACCGACCAGGGCCGAGTCCCACTGTCGCAGTTTCTCGGCGACCACGACATCATCGTCAATTGTGTTCTGCAGGACCCGAACGCGCCGTTGACCTTCCTCCGGAACGCCGATCTCGATTCGATCGCTCCGGGCACACTGATCGTCGATGTCTCGTGCGACGAGGGCATGGGGTTCGAGTGGGCGCGGCCTACATCGTTCACCGATCCGATGTTCATCGTGGGCGAGAACGTCCGGTACTACGCCGTCGATCACAGCCCGTCGTATCTGTGGGACTCCGCGACGTGGGAGATCAGCGAGTCGCTGCTTCCGTTCATTCGGGTGGTTCTGTCCGGCCCCGAAGCGTGGGACGCGAACGAGACGATCAGAAAGTCGATCGAGATCCGCGAAGGAACAGTCGCCAACCCGAATATTCTCGCCTTTCAGAATCGAGCCGCCGAGTACCCACACCTGCCTGTGTGACGGCTGGGACTCGGAGGCAAGACCGATCGCTACGAGGCTTCCGCCACGGCCGCCGGGAGAGCGGAACCGGCGCCGTTCGCGCGCGCCAGGCAATCCACGACCAGCGCGGCATGTAGCGACATCAAGCCCGCCGAGCTCAGTGGGTCCACACCGGTGAGATGCTCGACCCGCTTGAGGCGGTAGTCGACGGTGTTGGGGTGCACGAAGAGGGTTTTGGCACTGACGCGACGGTTGGCCTCGTTCGCGATGAACGTACGCAGCGTGTGCAGCAGTTCCGGGAATGTCGCCAGCGGTGCGATGACCGACCGCAGCCTGGACCGGCCTGGGCCCGGACGTGAGAGTTGGTATTCCAGCGCGAGGTCGCAGGTCCGGTACAACCGGGGTTCCTTACCGAGCGATCTCGCCAGCTCGACGAGTTCGCGACAGTGCGCCACCGCATCTGCCATGGCGCCGGGTGCTGCTTTGGCGGTAGCCGCAACGATGTCGACTCCCGTCTTCGCGGACAGGCGCACGACAATGTCGTCCACCTCGCCCGCAGCATCGCAAGGCACCAGGATCGTTCCACCGTGCTTGTTCAACGCGGTCAAAGGTCGGGACCCTGCGCTGTGTGCCGTCAGTGCGGTTTCAGCGGCTGCGAGTGCATTGCTGTCGACTTCCCCGACGAACTGAACGACGACGACGTCGTACGCGGCGGCGATGTCGATCCCGTGTCGTTCACCCACCATGCGCGCGTCGGCATCATCGGCCGTCAGCAACTCCACGAGCTGCGTGACCCGTCTTCCGGCGGACCCCGAATCCAGCTGGCACTGATCGATGTAGGCCGAGGACACTGCATTGCCGAGCAGCTCGAGCACACGCATCATGAAAACCGCACTGTCGACGACATTCGACCCTCGGGCGCCGTCGACGCTCCCCTTCAAACCTGCGCTGACGGCCTCGTGGACGGCTCGCTGTGCGTCTCGAAGACTGACAGCTTGACGTGCCAGCTTCTGCGCCGCCCGCCGTACCTCGTCGAGTTCTTCTCGTGCGGGCAGTCTTTCGGCGCGGCAGCTTGCGCCGACGAGCTTCCCGCAAAGCGACTCCAAGGCCGTTGTCGCGCCGAGCACCGACGTCCGATCGCCGGATGGCCGCTGACGCTCGGGCCGACGCCGATCGAGAACCTGAGCCGTGTTGGGAGAATGTGCGATCGAGGTCTCAACCCGCATGTCGAGCCGCCTTTCCTACCGCTTGCGTGAATCGTGCCGTAACAGTAACCCACATCACGTCCATGGGTTCGAAAAGGGTGCAAAAAACCTTCATCAAGTTTGTTTGAAGCGTAAACCCTCGCCCCGTACGAAACCGAGGGCCACCCGTCGTACAACGGGTGGCCCTCGGTAGGACGTGTGATTTCGGCGGCTCCTAGAGCCGCAGAAATCGAACGTCAGCGGTTCTCGAACGTCAGCGGTTCTCGAACGTCAGCGGTTCTCGAACGTCAGCGATTCTCGAACGTCAGCGGTTCTCGAACTCGCCGTTGATGACTTGACCGACAGGCCTGTCCTCACTTGCCTTCTTCGCTGCCTCGCGCATTTCGATTCCGTCCGAAACCCAGTCACCGATTTCCCGGGTGACGTCGCGGACCGCGCCGGCGATGATGACGGCGATCTTGCCGACGTGATTGGCCGCCGACTCCGTCATCTCTTGCACGGTGTCCTTGTTGCGCTCGAACTTGCCTACCACCACGATCACCCCTGATTCGTTGTCCGATTCGGCGGCATCGACGCCCCTACCGGCTTTGGCGGTCATCTACGCAGCGACCTTCTTGCGCTCGACGATAACACCGACCGTGGAATCGGATCCGGTGAGCGAGTTCGGCAGGGCCAGCTTGAAGATCTTGCCCCACACCGATCCGATCTGCTGGAAGAATCCGCCCGTGTTGTAGGGCAGATCGTACTTCTCGCACAGCGCCTTGACCTCGGGGGCGATCTCCGGGTAGCGATGCGCCGGCAGGTCGGGGTACAGGTGGTGTTCGATCTGGTGCGAGAGGTTGCCGGACATGATGTGAAAGAGGGGCGAACCCTCGATGTTCGCGGACCCGAGCATCTGCCGCACGTACCACTCGCCGCGCGACTCGTCGGCTGTTTCCTCTTCGGTGAACGTCTGCACTCCGGTCGGGAAGTGACCGCAGAAGATGATCGAGTACGTCCACAGGTTACGCATGAGGTTCGCTCCGACGTTGCCCACCAGCGTGGAAACGAAGAACGGCCCGGACAGTGCGGGGAAGATGAGGTAGTCCTTGAGCACCTGACGCCCGGCCTTGCGCCACATTCCCTGCAGCAGCGGCTTCACGTCGTGCCACTTGCGCTTGCCCTGGATGATGTTCTCCGATTCGAGATCGTGGAGCATGACGCCCCACTCGAAGAAGGTCATCAGCAGGAACGCGTAGACGGGGTTGCCCAGGTAGTAGGGGTTCCACTTCTGCCCCTCGTCCATCCGCAGAATTCCGTAGCCGATATCGCGGTCCTTGCCGACGATGTTGGTGAACGTGTGGTGCATGTAGTTGTGCGAATGCTTCCACTGATCGGCCGGGCACACCGTGTCCCACTCGAACACCTGTGAGTTGAAGCCGGGCTCACGCATCCAGTCGTACTGACCGTGCATGACGTTGTGCCCGATCTCCATGTTGTCGAGGATCTTCGACACTCCCAGTGCGCCGACGCCGGCCAGCCACACGGGCGGCAGGAACGGCATGTACATCATTGCGCGGCCGGCGATCTCGAATCCGCGCTGCGTCTTGACGATCTTGTAAATGTACTCGCGGTCCTCGTCACCGAGCTTTGCGACGATACGGGCGCGCAGTTCGTCGAGTTCACGGCCCAACTCCTGGACCTGCTCGTACGAAAGGACCGTGGGGGCCCGCTCCTCGGACTTGGCGCTGGTGCCGAAGAGGGGCAAAGAGACTGATGGAAAAGGTATTCCGAACATTGAAACACTCTCCGTTTCGGATCGATGTTGGCGTTTCTTCGGATGCGATCGGGTTGCGGCGATTCCGGGGACGTCAGATCTCGACGGTGACGTCGCCGACCGGAACCGAGACGCAGAGCTGAATCTTCTTGTCCGGCTCGCTGTCCGTCTCGCCGGTCTGCACGTTCTTGGTGCATCCGGAGGTCTTGACCGACGTGCAGGTGAAGCAGATTCCCATCCGGCACCCGTAGGCGGGCGTCAGACCGGCATCCTCGGCCTGCTCGAGCAGCGAGCGCCCCGAGTTGACGGCCACGACGTTGCTCTCGGTGAAGGACACGTCACCGTCGACGTCCTCGGAGATTTCCACCGTCGGTGGCGCGAACTCCTCCAGGTGCAGCCGTTCACCGAGACCGAGGTCCGCATAGAGGGTCTTGACGCCGCGCATCAGCCCCGGCGGCCCGCACAGGAACGTCTCCGCGTCCGCGTACCAGGGCGCGACGGCGTCGAGATGCTCGGTCCCGAAGAAGCCGTGCAGGTCACCGCCCTCTTTCTGCTCGGTATAGGCGAGAACGATCCGGACGTTGTCGTGCTCGGCCGCGATATCGGCGAGCTCTTGCCGATACGAAACGTCGTTTTCGGTGTACGCGTAGTGGAGGAAGGTGAGGTCGCCGCTGTACCCCTCGTCCAGCAGCGACCTCAGCATCGACAGCACCGGGGTGATTCCGCTTCCGCCGCTGACGAGCAGAATGCGATCCGGCCTCGGGCTGGGCAGGTGAAAGGTGCCGTCGGCCTGCGAGAGGCTGACGACGAGTCCCGTACGCGCATGACGGTGCAGGTACTGCGACACACGTCCTTCGGGATGAGCCTTGACGGTGAGCTCGATGCGTCCGTCGTTGCGGTATTGGGAGCATGCGGGCGAGTAGCAGCGAGTGTGACGGACACCGTCGATCACCACGCCTACCTGCACGAATTGGCCAGCTTGGAAACCTTGCCACTGATGAGTGGGCCGCAGTGTCAGCGTCACTGTGTCAGCGGTCGATCGGTGCACGGCGGTCACCTCGGCGCGCAGATCACGAACGGTCGTCATCGGGTCGACGAGCTCGAGGTAGCGGTCCAGCTGGTGCGGTGTCGCCATGGCTTCGATCAGCGATAGCAATGAGAATTTGCGAAAAACACCGCCCTGGCGCGGTTGCTGCTGGAGTGTCATATGCCCTCCCGAGTTCGGTCGAAATGACGAATCCGTTTCAGTGTACGTATGTGCACTAGAATGAGTGTGACAGATCGGCACCCAGAGCTGTCAACGCCAATGTGACATGTGTGACATGCAAGAATATGTAGTGACCGCCATCACATTTAGTGCGGCCGAACCTCGGAACCGGAGGTGTGCAACCAGTGCACAGCAACAAAGTCGACAGCAATAAGCTCGACGGCGTGACGGAGACAGGCACGCGCGCCGAGCGCAAGGAGCGCACCAGGCAGGCGCTGATCGATGGCACCCTGGACCTGCTTCGCGACCGCTCGCTCGCCAGCGTCAGTCTGCGTGAGGTCACACGCTCGGCCGGCATCGTTCCCACTGCCTTCTACCGCCACTTCGCATCCATGGAAGACCTCGGCGTAGCGCTCGTCGAGGATTCGATGCGCATGCTGCGACAGATGCTGCGCGATGCACGCAAGGACCCGAGCGTCAAGAACGCCACCGAATCGCTGCGAATCCTGGTTCGGCAAGTGCGTAGCCACGAGGACCAGTTCCGCTTCTTGGCCCGTGAACGGTACGGCGGCGTCGCCGAGGTTCGTAAGGCCTTTGCCACCGAGCTGCGGATGTTCGTCAGCGAGCTGACCATCGACCTCTCACGCATGCCGGGGCTCGAGACGTGGGACATTGCCGATCTGGAAATGGCAGCCGACCTCATCGTGTCGACGATGCTGACCGCGACGGTCGGCTTGCTCGAAATCGACCGGCCAGGCAGCGAGAACGAACGCGAACTTCTCCGAAAGACAGAGCAGCAGGTGCGTCTGATCGTCCTCGGCATGGGAGCCTGGAGACCGAAACGCAACTGAAAGGGCGCTCATGCCGAGCACAACCACGATGACCGTCGACGACCTGACCTTCGATGTCTCGGTGGCAGGCCCGGCGGACGGGACACCGGTGCTGTTGCTGCACGGATTTCCGCAAACGTTCCTCTGCTGGGACGGAGTCGTCGCACACCTGACCGAGGCAGGTCTGCGCACCATCGCCCCCAACCAGCGCGGGTACTCCCCCGGCGCCCGGCCGGTCGGCACCGCGGCCTACCGCTCGGCGTTGCTCGTGAAGGACGTGATCGGCCTGGTGAAGGGCTTCGGCCTGGAATCGGTCCATCTCGTCGGACACGATTGGGGCGCGGCCGTCGCCTGGCAGACGGCAGTGGAGTATCCCGAGTACGTACGTTCGCTCACCGCGGTTTCCGTGCCGCACACGGCGGCGTTCGGATGGGCCCTGCGCGAGGACGCCGATCAGCGAGAGCGCTCGACGTACATCAACCTGCTCCGGCAGGAGGGCAAGGCCGAGGAAGTCCTCCTCGAGAACGATGCCCAGCGCCTGCGCGCCATGTTCGGAAGCAACAGCCCCGACGACCGGTACGTCGCGCACTTGAGCGAGCCCGGCGCTCTGACCGCTGCCCTCGAGTGGTACCGAGCGATGACCAGTGAGTTCGGCCGACTGGGCCCAGTGAAGGTTCCGACCACGTACGTGTGGAGCAACGGCGATTCCGCCATCGGCCGCGCCGCGGCCGAACGTTGCGGCGAGTTCACCTCGTCCGAGTACTCCTTCGTCGAACTCGACGGCATCTCGCACTGGGTCCCGGAGGAAGCGCCCGCCCGCCTCGCGGCCGAAATCATCGCGCGCGTCCGCGCTGCCTAGCGGGCTTTCTCCGTCGCGGCCTTGTCCGGCGGCCGCACCGCGAGCAGTGCAGCGAGCCCTATCGAGAGGACGACGAGCAGGCCGCCGATACCGGCGCGGTCGGCGTCGAACATCCAGACGAAGAGACCGAACAGGGTTGGGGCGAGAAAGGACACCGCGCGCCCGGTCGTGGCGTACAGGCCGAAGAACTGCCCTTCCCTGCCCGGTGGGGCGAGCCGCGCGAGGTAGGAACGCGACGAGGATTGAGCGGGACCGACGAACAGGCAGAGGATCAGACCGAATACCCAGAACAGGGTCGGCCCCGAGACGAACAGCAATACGATTCCCGCCGCGATCATCGAGGCGAGGGAGAACACGATCACCGCTTTCGGGCCGACGCGGTCGTCGATGCGCCCTGCTGTCACAGCTCCGACGCCCGCCACGACGTTCGCGGCAATGCCGAACAACAGCACGTCAGCGGCACTGATCCCGTACACACTCACGGCCAGAATCGCGCCGAAGGTGAAGACGCCATTCAATCCGTCGCGAAAGAGCGCACTCGCGCCGAGGAACCAGACGCTTCTGCGATCGGTGACCCAGAGCTGACGAAGGTCGCGAAAGAGCACCCGGTAGGACTCGACGAGACCCGCCTTGGCCGCCCCGGAGTCGACGCCGGTGGCGGGCAGTTCGGGCACCGACAGCAGAACCGGAATGGCGGAGACCGCGAACCAGACGGCTGCGAGCAGCGCGACGAGCCGAATGTTGAGACCGTCGTCGGTGGTCAAGCCGAGCAGACCGCGCGTGTCTCCATCTCCGGCGATGAAGCCGACGTAGCACAGGAGCAGCAGCACGATCCCGCCGAAATATCCCATCGACCAACCGAATCCGGATACCCGCCCAATGTTGGTCGGCGTCGAGACCTGCCGGAGCATCGCGTTGCAAGGGATGCTCGCCAGTTCGAAGAGGATGGACCCGGCGGTGAGGAGGACCAGCCCCAGCCATAGATAGCGATAGTCGTCCTTGACGAAATAGAGACCGGCCATCGTCGCGATGGTCAATCCCGTCAGAAGAGCCAGCGAGCGCTTGCGCCTTCCCCTGGCGTCGAACCGCTGACCGGAGATCGGTGCCAGGACGGCGATGACGACACCGGCGAGACCGATCGCCCAGCTGAAGTACGACGTTGCCGAGATCGACCCTGGGAGGTCGTCGCCGACCGCGTCGGTGAGGTACACCGAGAACACGAAGGTCAGGATGACGGCGTTGAACGCTGCCGATCCCCAATCCCACATGGCCCACGCGAAGACCTGCTTTCGCGTGGTCGCGACACCCACCACCGCGGCGGCAGGAGTGGAGCCTGCGGAATGACCACTCGTTGCAGGAGTGGAGCCTGCGGAATGACCATCCGCGTCTGCGTTCATGAGGCGAAGCCTAGTGGGATTCGCTGGTGCGGCGCCTGGTCACTGCGCGACTCGACTATGCACCTGGTTGCATACACACCTCGTTGCAGTCATACTCTTCGGTGTGGCCCTGGAACACGCGTTGCTCGTCTCGTTGACCGAGCTGTCGGGCTCGGGTTATGAACTCGCGCAGCGCTTCGACAAATCCATCGGGTTCTTCTGGAGCGCCACGCACCAGCAGATCTACCGCGTCCTACGCAGGATGGAAGACTCCGGCTGGGTGGTCGGCGAGACCGTCCCGCAAGACGGCAGGCCCGATAAGAAGGTGTTCGTCGTCGCCTCGGCTGGCGAGGACGAACTCAATCGTTGGATCGCAGCGCCCACCGACCCCAGCGCTCTGCGCGAGGAACTCGCCGTCAAAATCCGCGGAGCCACCAGTGGCGACCTCCAGGCATTGAAAGCCGAGGTCCGCCGTCACCGCTCCGTCCACGAGGAGCGGCTCGAAATGTACCGACTCATCGAAAAACGTGACTTTCCTTCGCCCGGTGATCTCGACGGGCCCGCATTGCATCAGTATCTCGTCTTACGCGGTGGGATCCGCGTCGAGGAGGGGTACGCACAATGGTGCAACGAAGTATTGGAGAAGCTGTGACAGGTCCCACGAACTACCCAATTCTGTTGTCCCCTATCGACGTAGGTGCAACCACCCTCCGCAACCGTGTCATCATGGGGTCCATCCACACCGGTCTCGAGGATCGCGCGTGGAACACGGGCCGATTGGCGGCCTACTTCGCCGAACGTGCCCGCGGCGGTGTGGCACTGATCATCACCGGCGGCTACGCACCGAACCGTACTGGTTGGCTACTCCCCTTCGGCGCCAAGTTGACCAACCGCATCGAGGCGCGCAGACATCGCAGGATCACCGAAGCCGTGCATCGAGAGGGCGGCAAGATCGCGCTCCAGATCTTGCACGCGGGGCGGTACTCGTATCAGCCCCTGAGTGTCTCCGCGTCCTCGATCAAGGCCCCTATCAATCCCTTTCGGCCCCGTCGACTCACGTCCAGAGGGGTGCGGTGGCAGATTCGCAACTTCGTTCGCTGTGCTCGGCTCGCACAGAGTGCGGGCTACGACGGCGTCGAAATCATGGGTGGCGAAGGATATTTCCTCAACCAGTTCCTTGCCGAGCGCACCAACCGCCGGCGCGACGAGTGGGGTGGCTCCCCGGAGAACAGGCGTCGAATCGCCGTGGAGATCTCACGAAAGATCCGCGAGGCGGTCGGTGAGAATTTCCTGATCAGCTTCCGGCTGTCGATGGCAGACCTTGTCGACGGCGGACAGACATGGGACGAGATAACAACTCTCGCACAGGAATTGGAACGCGTCGGTGTCGATATGATCAACACCGACATCGGCTGGCACGAGTCGCGGGTGCCGACGATCGTGACATCGGTGCCGCGGGCGGCGTTCGCCGACATCACCGGCAAGCTCGACAAACACCTCGACATTCCCGTCGCCGCGTCCAATCGCATCAACATGCCCGATGTCGCGGAGAACATCCTGGCGCGCGGCGATGCGCAGCTGATCTCGATGGCGCGCCCGATGCTGGCCGACCCGTTCTGGGTTCGCAAAGCCGAGGCCGACGCGGCAGCGCTGATCAACACCTGCATCGCGTGCAATCAAGCCTGCCTCGATCACGCGTTCGCGCACAAGACGGTGTCCTGCCTGGTCAACCCTCGGGCGGGCCGCGAGGTGGAACTCGAGCTGCTCCCGACGCGCGGCGCCAAGAAGGTCGCCGTCATCGGTGGCGGGCCCGCAGGACTATCGGCCGCGCTCGAATCTGCGCGACGCGGACACACGGTCAGCCTGTTCGAAGCACGCGCTGCACTGGGCGGGCAGTTCGGCATCGCTCGACGCATTCCGGGCAAGGAAGAATTCGCAGAGACCATTCGCTACTTCACCAACGCACTCGCCGAGGCCGACGTGACGGTTCGACTCGGCCACCGGGTCACCGCCGCGGAGTTGCTGGCGGCCGAGTTCGACGAGGTCGTCCTCGCAACCGGGGTGGTCCCGCGCATTCCTTCCATCCCCGGCATCGATCATCCATCGGTGCTCTCGTACGCCGAGCTCGTCGAAGAGGGAAAACCCGTCGGCGATCGGGTGGCGGTGATCGGCGCAGGTGGCATCGGCGTCGACATCTCCGAGTACCTCACCACCGACTCTTCGCCCACCCTCGATCTGAAGGAATGGAAGCAGGAGTGGGGCGTTACCGAACCGGAGGCAGCCCCCGGGGCACTGACGACGCCGGTTCCGGCGCCCTCACCGCGCGAGGTCTACCTGCTGCAACGCAAGAAGGGCAGGATCGGCGCCGGGCTCGCCAAGACGACCGGTTGGGTGCACCGGGCCTCGCTTGCAGCCAAGGGCGTACACCAGCTGACCGAGGTGAACTACGAGCGCATCGACGACGATGGTCTGCACATCACGTTCGGTGAAGATCACGAGCGTCCTCGGACGTTGGCCGTGGACACCATCGTTGTGTGCGCTGGCCAGGAGTCGGTACGTGATCTCGTGGACGAGTTGACGGCCTCCGGGACGATCACGCATGTCATCGGCGGTGCCGACGTCGCTGCTGAGCTCGACGCCAAACGCGCGATCGAGCAGGGCACCCGTCTCGCGGCGAAGATCTGATTCCATCCACTACCCTGGCTGACCGTGAGCCTGCCGAGTCCTGCACCCGAAGCCCGAGCCGTAGTCACCGGCGCATCCTCCGGAATCGGTGAGGCGTTGGCCACCGAGCTGGCGGCCCGAGGTCACTCGTTGATCATCGCCGCCCGTCGCGGTGAGCTACTGGAAACGTTGGCAACCACACTGCGAGCCGCGCACGGCGTGAGCGTCGAAATTCGCGTAGTGGATCTGTCGGACCGTGCGGCGCGTGAGCCGTTCGCCGCCGAACTTGCCGATCGCGAGATCAGCATCCTGTGCAACAACGCCGGGATTGCGACGTTCGGCCCGGTCGCGGGGCTTGACCCGGCGTACGAGCGCGCCCAGGTGGAGCTCAATGCCGTGGCAGTACACGATCTGACGCTCGCCGTCCTACCCGGAATGATCGCCCGAGGTAGCGGCGGCATCCTCATCACCGGATCTGCCGCAGGCAACATGGCGATCCCCAACAACGCCACCTATGCCGCGACGAAGGCGTTCGTCAACACGTTCTCCGAGTCACTGCGCCTCGAGCTGACCGACAGCGGCGTACACGTCACCCTGCTCGCGCCGGGGCCGGTGCGCACCGAAACTCCGGACCCCGCCGACGCGTCGATCGTGGACAAGCTGGTGCCGGACTTCCTGTGGATCGACAGTGCGTACACCGCGAAACTCTCGCTCGATTCGCTCGCGAAGAACAAGATGCGCGTCGTCCCCGGGCTGCTGAGCAAGGGGATGTCGGTCGCCGGGCAGTACAGCCCGAGGGCGATCTCCGCTCCTATCGTCGGCAGTTTCTACAAGAAGCTCGGCGGGTAGGCGCTTCGCGCATGTGAGCGGAAATACATAGTGGGACACGTATTTCCGCTCACCTACGGCGGCGGCCCGTCCCGAAAATGCTGCGCGAAATCTCTCGTCCCGCAGCGGAGGCCGCAGATCTCAGAAAGCTCTCCACCGCCGGATTGGCCATGATGCGCTCTGCGGCCGATGGCCCCTCGGACGGTAGCGGGGGGATATCGAACCTCTCTGCCTCGCTCGGCGTGCTCGCGAGTCGGGCCGTCAGCTTCTCGTAGGCAGACTCGCGATCGACGGTGGCGTGGTACCGCGAGCCCAATGCGCTCGATCCGGCGGCCGAGCGGATCGCTTCTTCACCGATGGTGTCCATCAACGACCGCGGCGGCCGAATTCTGGTCCAGGCCACCGGGGTCGGGGCACCGTTCTCGGCGAGGACGGTCACGATTGCTTCGCCCGTGCCGAGCGAGGTCAGAGCCTTCTTCAGATCGTAGACATCGGTTGTGGGGTATGTGCGCACTGTTCTGTTCAGCGCTTGTTCGTCGTCAGGGGTGAAGGCCCGCAGCGCGTGCTGGATGCGCGCACCCAACTGCGAGAGAACCTCCTTCGGCACATCGGTCGGCAGCTGGGTGCAGAAGATCACGCCGACTCCCTTCGACCGGATGAGCTTGACGGTCTGCTCCACCTGTTCGAGAAATGCCTTGGACGCATCGGCAAACAGCAGGTGCGCCTCATCGAAGACGAAGACGAGTTTGGGTTTATCGACATCGCCCACCTCCGGCAGCGTCTGGAACAGTTCGGCGAGCACCCACATCAGGAATGTGGAGAACATCTTCGGACGCGTTGCATGTGCCCCCAGCTCGAACAGCGAGATGATCCCCCGTCCCGCGTCGTCGAGACGCAGGAGATCGTCGGTCTCGAGCTCGGGTTCGCCGAAGAACGTGTCACCACCGTCGGCTTCGAGATTGACCAGCGCCCGCAGGATGACACCCGCTGTCGCCGTGGACACTCCCCCGATGCCCTTCAGGTCTGCCTTACCCTCGTCCGAGGTCAGGTGTGCGATGACGGCACGAAGGTCCTTCAGGTCCAGCAGTGCCAACCCGTTGCTGTCGGCCCAGTGAAACACCAGACCGAGCGTGGACTCCTGAGTCTTGTTCAGTCCCAGAACTTTGCTGAGCAAGATGGGACCGAACGCCGTGATTGTCGCCCGCACCGGTATCCCGATCCCATCTGTGCCCAATGAGAGGAACTCGACGGGGTATCCGGTGGGTTGCCAGTCCGTTTCGCCCGTGGCGGCAGCGCGGTCGCGAATCTTCTCGTTGTCGATGCCAGGTGCGGACAACCCGGACAGATCGCCCTTCACATCGGCCATGACGACTGGAACGCCTGCGGCCGAGAGCTGCTCCGCGATGCCCTGGAGCGTCTTGGTCTTGCCTGTTCCGGTCGCCCCCGCAACCAGTCCGTGACGATTGAGCGTGGCGAGCGGGATGCGAATCCTGGCGCCAGGGTCGGCAGTGCCGTCGAATACGACCGAACCCAGTTCGAGGGCAGCACCGTCGAAGGCGTATCCCGCCGCGATCTCGCGAGCGATGCCTGTCGGCTCCGAGGCGGCGCCGTCGGGCCGCATCGATGATGCCGCGGTAGCGCGAGCGGCCTCGTTTTCGGCGGCTTCGGCGGCAGCAAGAGCTTCGGCGGCGACACGGGCGGCTTCGACGGCCGCGGCCCTGGCGACTCTTGCTTTCTCGGCCGAGGACTCCGGATCGAGTGTCATCTTCTGCTGTTCCTCCCGTGGCTTCTGCCTTCGCATCGACACCGCAAACCTTAGCGGCGTACCCGGTCGGATTAGGGTGTGAGCTGTGCAGGACAAACTTGTGTGGATCGATTGCGAAATGACCGGCCTGGATTTGGCGAAGGACAAACTCATCGAGATTGCGGCGCTCGTCACCGACAGCGACCTGAATGTGCTCGGCGAGGGTGTCGACATCGTCATTCACGCCGATGACGAGGCGCTGGCGAACATGCCCGACGTGGTGAAGAAGATGCATCACAAATCGGGGCTGACGGAGGAGGTACGGGCCTCGACCGTAACCCTCGAGGAAGCGCAGCAGCGGACCCTCGCCTACATCCGCGAACATGTCCCCGTCGCGCGTACGGTCCCGCTGGCCGGCAATTCGATCGGCACCGATCGAAATTTCATCGCCCGGGACATGAGTGAGCTGGACACGTATCTGCACTACCGCATGATCGATGTGAGCTCGATCAAGGAGCTGGCGCGCCGTTGGTACCCGCGGGTGTACTTCGGTCAGCCACCGAAGGGTCTGGCGCATCGCGCGCTGGCAGACATCCAGGAATCGATCAAGGAACTTCAGTACTACCGTCAGACTGTCTTCGCGGCTCCCCCGGGCCCGTCGACCAGCGACATCGCAGCCGTCGTCGAGGGTCTCGACACCCCTTCCTGAGGGCGATTCGCTACTAGCAATTCGAACCGCTAGTATTACCTCCGCTGCTGATGCGAAAGCCCGTAAGGGCGGAGCTGACGTAGTTTTGGTGGGTGTAGTTCAGCTGGTAGAACACCAGGTTGTGATCCTGGGGGTCGCGGGTTCGAGTCCCGTCACTCACCCCACCTGAACAAGAAACCCGGCCTCCTCGCGGAGGCCGGGTTTTTTGCTGTGCCCGCGCCGTCCAGTCGAGTCGCCTGACCGCGAAAGAGCGCCCGCACTACCCCGTCGGCACCCGTGCACACACGGGCGACGAAGTCGCACAACGAATTACGATGATGTAATTCGCGAACCAGAGTTTCTTATGTGATTGATGTGACGTACGGTTACAAACGGCACTTTTGGGGAAGAAAAGTACCGATGTTGAAGCTGTGAACTCGCAGCGTCGATTCGACGCGCCCCGAAATGCGCCATCAGCAGTTCGAAGCCCCACGAGGGATACGCAAGTCGGGCAGAGACGAGGAGACATTTCAGTGGGTCGAAGAGTTCATAGGGTCATCGCGGGTTCGGTGTTGTCGGCGGCGTTATGCCTGGGCACGACGGGTCTGATCAATCCCGCCACTGCCGCAGCGCAGCCGACCATCGAACTCCCCGCAGCATCGTTCCCGATGCCCGACGCTGCGCAGCGCGCAGCGATCCTCGCTGCCGTCCTGGACGCGACGGGCGTGCTCATCAACGAGGTCGCGGCCGCAATCCTCGATTCGGAACTCGGGACGGCTCCTGAGGCCGACACAACCGAGGCGGTACCCGAGATCGATCTCGCTCCCCCGGCCATCGGCCTGGGCGGATCAATCCTTCCGCTGCCACCGAAGAGCTACCGGGTTTCATCGCACTACGGCAACCGCAACAGCCCGACCGGCAACGGAAACCAGTTCCACCAGGGCGTCGACTTCGCCGCCGCGTCGGGGACACCGGTCTACGCGGTCACCGGCGGTACCGTCGAACAGGCCGGAAATGCCGGCGACGGTTACGGCAACCTGGTCCGCGTCAAGAGCGGTAACACGGTCACCTACTACGCTCACCAGTCCACGCTCGCCGTCAACGTCGGTGACACCGTTCAAGCGGGCGATCAGCTGGGCACCGTTGGGAGCACCGGCAATTCCACCGGCCCACACCTGCACTTCGAAGTCAGGAACAACGGGTCCAGTGTCGAACCGCTCGCCTACCTGAAGACGCTCGGTATCGATCCCACCCGCTACCAGAGCCCTGAAGTCGACTGACCGAACGGTCCGGCCTCGCTCACATCGAGGTGGCGTTGCCGGCCTTCCACTCTTCCCAGGGCACGTTCCAGTCGCCGAGACCGTCCACTCCGGACAACGTGCCACCGAGGGTGTTCTTCACGACGACGATGTCGCCGCGCTTGGTGTTGTCGTAAACCCACTTGGCGTTCGAGGGACTGAGGTTGAGGCAACCGTGACTGACGTTGACCGAGCCCTGCTGGCCGACCGACCACGGCGCCGAGTGGAAAAAGATGCCGCTGTAGGACATCCGGGTGGCCCAGTCGACAGGCGTGCGATATCCCGACGAAGAGTTGACCGGCACGCCGTAGGTCGACGAATCCATCACCAGGTGCTCGAAACGATCACCGATGATGTAGACGCCGTTGTCGGTGGGTGTGCTGTTCTTGCCCATGGACGTCGGCATGGTCATGACGTCTTCACCGTTGACGTTGAAAGTGACCTGCTTGGTGTTGTCGTCGGCGGTGGCGACGACGGCGTCACCGATGGTGAACGAGGTGCTCGCGTTCTCCTGACCGAAGATTCCGCCGCCGAGGTCGCGGCCGTACACCTTCACGTCGACCTCGACCCGGGTGCCCGACGCCCAGTAGTTCTGCGGCCGCCAGCGAACCTCGCGGTTGTTGACCCAGTAGAACGCCCCTTCGACGGCCGGCGTGGTGGTCACCTCGATCGCGTTCTGGGCGGCAACCTTGTCGGTGATGTTCTCGTCGAACTGAACGGCAACGGGTTGACCGACACCGACGACTGCACCGTCGAAAGGCATCACGTACGGCTTGGTGAAGTTGCCCGGCTGGCTCGTGGTGAAGGAGCTGACGGTAGTGGTGGAACCGCCGAGTCCGTAGGCGTCCGCCTGAATCCGATATTGCCGGTCGTAGCCGAGCGGCTCGGTGTTGCTCCACGTCAAGCCGTCGGGCGAAATGGCCCCGGAGACCGGTTCGCCCTCCGGGTTGAGCATGGTGACCCGCGCGAGTTTGCCGTCGGCCACGTTCACCGTGACAGGGTCTGCCGGCGAGAACCCGACGGCGCCGTCGGCGACGGAGGATGTCAGCTTGGGCTTGAGCAGTTCGGCAATCGGGTTCGAGTCGATAGGGGCCGCATCGGCCGTGCTTTCGATGTCGGTTCCACAGCCGGACAACACGACTGTCGCTGCCAACGTGACCACCGCGGTCAGTACGACCCCGCGCGAGATACCCATGAACACTCCACTCCCGAAACTACCGATTTTCTTGCGCCGACTCGAGCGGACACGTGAGGCAGATGATGCCAGGCCTGGCCGCAACCAACCAACCGCACAGGCTGTTCTTCGAGTAACGTTCGAGTACCAATCGTCCGGTCCCCGGTTGGTGTTACGTCACAGTCGGTTCGGTGACGTCTCGGCTACGGCATTCGTCAGCGCAGGCTCATGTTCTCGTCGACGAGTTTGCCGAATCGGAGCGCCGGGAGATCCCGGAAGTAGTTCATCCGAAGCTTCCAGGGCGCCTTCGAGCCCTGCTTGGGGAACGAGTCGACTGCGCGGAGGACATACCCGGCAGCGAAATCGAGGAACGGTTCCTCCTCGATCGACGGATCCCGTGCGAGCCGCACCTCGCGGTAGCCGTTCTTGTCCATGTACTCGAGCAGACGCGCGATGTAGTCGGACACCAGATCGGCCTTGAGTGTCCACGAAGCATTGGTGTAGCCGACGACGAACGCGAAGTTCGGAACGTCGGTGAGCATCATGCCCTTGTAGGCCATCGTCTCGGTGAGGTCGACGGCTCGCCCGTCCACTGTGAGGGTGACGTGACCGAATGCCACCAGGTTCAGTCCGGTGGCCGTGACAACGATGTCCGCATCGAGGTGCTTGCCGGATTTCAGCGCGATCCCGGTGTCGGTGAAGTGGTCGATGTGGTCGGTGACGAGTTCGACCTGGTCCTTGCGGATCGCCCGGAACAGATCGTTGTCCGGAACCAGGCACAGTCGCTGGTCCCACGGGTTGTAGTTCGGTGTGAAGTGAGTGTCGAGGTCGTAGCCCTTCGGCAACCAGCCCTCTTGCAGTGCGCGAATGCGCTTCTTCATGAACTCTGGATAGCGCTGGCACAGGACGTACATGCCGATCGCCGTCACTGCATTCTTCATACGGGTGACCGAGTACGCGGCGCGCGAGGGCAGAACTTTCCGCAGCCCCAGTGCGATGGGATCCTTCGCCGGCAGAGACATGATGTAGCTCGGCGAGCGCTGGAGAAGAGTCACGTGCGCGGCGTCGGCCGCCAAATTCGGTGCGAGGGTGATGGCCGTGGCGCCGCTGCCGATCACGACGATCCTCTTGCCTGCGAAGTCGAGGTCCTCCGGCCACTGCTGCGGATGCACGACGGTTCCGCCGTAGTTCTCGATACCGGCGAACTCCGGTGTGTATCCCTTGTCGTAGTCGTAGTAGCCGCTGCAGCACATCAGAAACGAGGCGACGAAAGTCGCTGTTTCACCGGTGTCGGATCGGATCGCGCGGACCGTCCACTGCGAGGTGGCCGAGGACCATTCGGCGGTGACTACCTTGTGGTGAAACCGAATGTGCGCGTCGATCCCATCCTCACGGGCGGTGTCCTCGATGTATTCGCGTATCGACGCGCCGTCGGCGATCGACTTGTCACCGACCCAGGGCCGGAAGTTGTAGCCGAGCGTGTACATGTCGGAGTCGGAACGAATTCCGGGGTAGCGGAACAGATCCCACGTCCCGCCGATCGCCGCGCGGCTCTCGAGTATCGCGTAGGACTTGCCCGGGAGTGTCGATTGCAGGTGATGTGCGGCGCCGATACCGGACAGCCCCGCCCCGACGATGAGGTAGTCGACCGTCTCGACACCGGTCTGGTTCGAGGCTTCCGAGGTGGATGTTGTTGTCATCGACAGGAGCGTCTTTCGTGTGGGCGGGTGGATTTACAGTGCGGTATTGCGTTTGCTCGTCGACCTGCCCAGTTCGGCCACCTCGGCGTCCATCTTCGGGAGCAGCCGCGGAACATGCTCGAGCAGTGCACGATCGCCGATGGCAGAGTTGAGGATTCCGCGGAAGAACTCGGCGACGGCGACCCATCTCGGCACGTAGACCTTGCGCTTGCGCTTGTCGAGTCCCTCGACGAATGCGTTCACGCACTTGTCCACCGAGGTGGTCTTGCCGAGCGGTCCGGGCATCACCGCGAGCATCTCGCTGAAGGAAGCCAGGTCGCTCTTCGCATCCCGCACGAGCGGAGTGTCGATCCATGCCATGTGGGCTGAGCCGACACCGACGCCCTGGTACGTGACCTCCTGACGGAGGGCGTTGGCGAAGTGTTCGACGCCCGCTTTGCTTGCGTTGTAGGAGGCCAGCCCCGGGCATGCTGCGAACGCCGCAAGCGATGACACGACCAGGACGTATCCCTTGCGCTCGATCAGGCTGGGTAGCGTCGCGCGGACGGTGTGGAAGACTCCGAGGATATTGATATCGAGGACCCGCGCGAAGGTGGCCGGATCGACTTGCATGACCGAGCCGTAGCTGGAGATGCCGGCATTGGCGAGTACCAGGTCGATCCCACCGAACGCGTCGATCCCCTGCTTGACCGCGCGGTTCATCGCATCCAGATCACGGACGTCGGCGACGACGGTCACCGCGACTGCGCCGAGTTCGATCTGCAGTTCTTGCAGCGGGACCGCATCGACGTCGGTGAGTACGAGCCGGCATCCGCGCGCTGCCAGCGCGCGGGCGGTTTCGGCGCCGATCCCCCGCGCCGCACCGGTGATGAACACAACTTTGTTCGACAGCGTCGACATCGCGCGTGGCCTCCAGTTTCCGTTCCCCCCTGATCGGGAACTGCTACGTGTCACTTTCCAGTCGGCGGGCCCCGGTGTCAAGGACGGTTCGAAATCGAATCAATGCCAAGATCGTCGGGTGAGTATCGACGAACCCGACGGGCGGCCGTACCGGGGATCACCGCCCGGTCGACGACGCGAGGAACGACGGGAGAAAATTCTCGACGCCGCAGTCGAGATATTCGGCACCAGCGGCTATCGAACCGCATCGATCGATCGGATCTGCGGGGCGGCCGGAGTGACCAAGCGATACTTCTACGAATCTTTCTCCGACAGTGAGGATTTGCTGAAGGCTGTCTATACGCGGGCGGCGGCAACGCTGCTCGACGGCATCCGTGCGCCCTTACCGGCGCCACCGGGTACGGAGATGACTGCGGAGGAGGTTCTTCAGCAGGCGCTGTCGAACTTCTTCGGCACCATCGCCGAGGATCCCCGATCGGCACGAATCGTGCTGCTCGAAGTCCTGGGCGTCTCGGCCGAGGTCGATGCCCTCTACCGGCAGACCACCTCGGTGTTTGTCGACGCGGTCCTTACCGTCGCCGAGTCCGCCGGAAGAGCCAACGGCCTGGCCGGGCCGAATCGGCGCACGCTCGCGGTGGGTCTGGTCGGGGCTGTGCTGATGATGACTCAACAGTGGTTGCTCGATCCGACATCCGAGCCGTTGGACAGCACCATCGCCGGCGCGCACACCATCCTCGGCGCGGTGGCGTTCGGGCGGATCGAGTAGCTGACCTCCGCTATTTCTCCTGGTAAAGCTGTTCGGCGCAGGAGGGATACGTTCAAGAACTCCCGTCCGGCGGGATTCCCAGTGCCATGATCGCCGCGTCGTCCTCGAGCCCGCTGCCGAAGCTCTCCATCAGCTCGCGGAGCGCGCCGACGATCCCCGACGCGGTAGTCGGTGCGTGCTTGGTCGCGAATTCGAGCAGCGCGCCTTCGTTGTCGTATCGGTGACTCCCGGTCCCGGTTCGCGCTTCGGTCAACCCGTCGGTGTACAGCACGAATGTGTCGCCGACGCTCAAGCGCACCCGCGCCGAGACGAAGCGTGCATCCGGCAGAATTCCGACCAACTGACCTCCTGGAGTTCCCACATACTCGGCGGTCCCGTCCGCACGCAACACCAGCGCCGGCGGGTGACCCCCACTGGCCAATTCCACATCGGCACCGCCTTCGCGGCACGTCAGAGTGCCGAACACGACTGTGCAGAAGCGAGATGCCTCGGCTCCGAATTCTCGAACGAGCACCGAGTTGAGGTTGCGCAGAATCGCCACGGGATCGCGCTCGTACACTGCTGCTGCGCGGAGGGTGTATCGGGTCGAGGACGTGACGACGGCTGCATCGGCGCCCTTCCCGCACACGTCGCCCAGGAAGAATCCCCACCGTTGATCCGTCAGCGGGAAGAAGTCGTAGAAATCTCCGCCGACATCGAAGTTCGAAGCGAAGTGGTAGTACGCGTCGACTTCGATGCCCGGCGGTGGGGTCAGCGACGGTGGTAGCAGCGATCGCTGCAGGGTGGTGGCCAACACCTGTACGCGTTCGCGTTCGAGTTCGGCGCGCCGCCGTTCCTCGATCAGTTCACGCTCGTACGCGCGCCTGTCCCGCGCGTCGAGAGCGGTGATGCGAATCAGCGCCGGCGCCCCGTCCTTGCCCATTCGCACATTTGCTGTGATGAACACCGGGAGCTTCTCTCCGTGCGAGTTCACGAGATCAACGGCCGCACTGTCGATCTTGCCGTGTGTGAGCAGCAGAGGTAAGAAATGCGTCTCGTAGTGAATCCGGCCCCCGGCGGTCAGGAGGTCGACGAAGCGACGGCCAAGAATGTGCCGGCGTTCGAATTGCAGCCAATTGAGCAGAGTTGCATTGACTTTCGCGATCGTCCCGTCAGGCCACGTCGACAGATACCCGCACGGAGCGAACTCGTACAGGTCCTCTGCGGAGTCCTGCAGCAGCGGATCGATGTCACTCATGAAGCGTCGACAAAGGCCAACACGGCGGCCGCCGTGACTTCTGGGTCGCTCACGTGCGGGCAGTGACCGCTCGTGTCCAAGGTGACGAGCTCACTTCCGGCGATGGCGTCGTGGACGTATTTGCCTACCCCGCGGGGAGCGAGCGAATCGTTCGCGCATTCGATGACGAGCGTCGGCACGGTGACCCGCGCGAGGTCCGAGCGGTTGTCGGACAGAAACGTTGCGCGCGCGAAGGCTCGGGCGCACGCCGGGTCGGTTCGGCAGAAACTCGCGGTCAGCTCCTCGCCCAGCGCGAGTCGCTCGGGATTGTCCATGATGACCGGGGCCATGGCGGCAGACCAGCCGAGGTAGTTGCTGTCCAGCGATTCCAGCAGTTCGTCTATGTCTTCGCGGCTGAAACCGCCGCGGTAGTCGGTGTCGTCGAGGTACCGGGGCGATGGGGTCAACAGAACGAGCTTGCTGAACAGATCGGGCTGATCGGCGACCGCCAGTACACCGATCATCGCCGCTACCGAGTGGCCGACGAAGACCGCGCCATGCAACCCGAGTTCCTGCGCGATGGTCACGACATCAGCGGCATAGGCCTCGAGTGTGGAGTATTTCTCCTCGTCCCACTCGCTTCTGTCCGAGGCGCCCGCTCCGACATGGTCGAACAGGACGACGCGACAGGTGGGCGCAAGCAGATGGGTCACCCCGCGCCACAGGTGCTGATCGCATCCGAATCCGTGCGCGAGCATGACCGTGGGCCCGTTTTCGGCGCCCACGACTCTCACGTTGTTCTTGACTCGCACATCCACGCAATCAGTCTCTCACTCCCGTCCTGGTCGAGCGGACGGCGAGCCCTGGCCTTGTTCTCGGCATTTTCCATGTTTGGTACTGCAGGTGCCGAGGAACACTCATCCAGGGGCCTGGCGTGCTCATGTTCAGACGTGCCCGCTCGACGGATCTGCCACACTCCAAAACCCTTGCACATCATAGTGTTCGGATTACTTTCTCGAGTTTTCTCGCTGATTCCCGCACCCCGGCACTCGGTGCCGGTTAGGTTGCATATGTGGCAGAGCGCGGGGCAAAACCCCAGGTATCACTGGTTCGCAGGTCGTTCCTGCGCGCAATCAGGTTGTTGTTCAATCCGCTGCGCCCGGACGACTACCTGGCGCTGATCAATCCACTGTGGACGACCCGCGAGCTACGTGGGCAAGTCGAGAAGATCGTTCCCGAGGGATCCGAGGCCGTCTCGGTCTTCATCAGGCCGGGCTTCGAGTGGGCGGGCCATATCCCGGGACAGTACGTGCGATTGGGGGTGTTGATCGACGGGCGTTACCACTGGCGCGCCTACTCGCTGACCTCCGATCCCGATCCGGTGGACGGCCTGGTCAGTGTCAGCCCCAAGCTCGTGCCGGACGGCAAGGTCTCGCCCTATCTCGTAAGGAGGATCAGGAAGGGTGACGTCGTCCGTCTCGGCGAGGTCGAGGGCACCTTCACGCTGCCGAAGCCGATTCCGGACAAGATGGTCTTCATCAGCGCAGGTAGCGGAATCACCCCGATCATTTCGATGCTGCGCAGCCTCGATCATCAGGATCGGATGACCGATGTCGTCGTCGTCCACTCGGTACACACACGCGAGCAGTTGATGTTCGCGCAAACGCTCGAGAGACTCGAGTCCAAGCACCCCGGATTGCGGGTCGAACTGCGCATCACCAGCGACGAGGGCCGCATGAAGGCCTCGGAACTCGACGAGTTGGTACCGGATTGGCGGGAGCGAGAAGCATTCTGCTCCGGGCCGGGCGAGCACCTCGAAGACCTGAAGTCCTACTGGAAAGAGCAGGGAGACTTCGATCGGTTCCATCACGAGAGTTTCCAGCCGGTCATCGGTGGGGATCACGGCGACGGCGAGGGCGGAACCATCCGGTTCGTCAACAGCGAGAAGGACGTCGAGTGCGACGGCGGCACCACCATCCTTGCCGCAGGCGAGGAAGCAGGCCTCGATCTCACGTACGGCTGCAGAATCGGCATCTGCCACACATGCGTCGGCACGCTGAAAACGGGGCGTTTGCGGGACCTGCGAAACGGGGAAGTCTCTGAACCGACCGGGCAAGCGGTGCGCATCTGCGTCAACACCGCAGAGGGCGACATAGAGATCGAACTGTGACTCGGTCGCACTTGGAAAGGAATATCGAATGACCATAGACGGCACCACCAGGGCAGATCCCGCCAACCCGCTCGCGCACTTGAGCGACGAGACCATCGCCGAGCTCGCCAAAGAGTTCGATGCCATCCACGATGAGGTGTACGCGAGCCTGGGCGAGAAGGACCGCAACTACATCACTTCGGTGATCGCAGCGCAGCGTCAGCTCCTCGCCGCCAGCAGAGTTCTGCTACTCGGTTCCACCAGCAAGCCCGCCTGGGTGGCTGGTACCGCGTGCCTCGGCATCGCCAAGATTCTCGAGAACATGGAGATCGGGCACAACGTCATGCACGGGCAGTGGGATTGGATGAACGATCCTGAAATCCACTCGTCCGTATGGGACTGGGACACGGCCTCGACCGCACAGTCCTGGAAGCACTCGCACAACTACGTGCATCACACTTACACCAACATCCGCGGCAAGGACAAAGATCTCGGCTACGAGATCATGCGCATCGATCCGCGCCAGAAGTGGCATCCGATATATCTGGCGCAGCCCTTCTACAACGTGCTCCTGATGGCGTTCTTCGAATGGGGTGTCGCGCTGCACGACCTCGACATCGAGGCCATCCGGCGCCGCGAGAAGCCGCTCAAGGATTTGGCCCGCGATCTCAAGGGCATCGCCGGCAAGGCACGTCGACAGTTCGTCAAGGACTACGTCGGCTGGCCGGTCGTCAGCGCCGGCGCGTTCGCGCTGGCACAGCTCGGAAGTGGTGGCCGCCTTCGCGAGAGCAAGAAGTCGCGGATCGCCTCGCGCCTGCGTCGGTCGGGCCGCTTCGGCAATACCAGTCGAATCGAAGGCCTGCTCGATCGTCGGTTCAGCGGCGTCGAAAGCACCTTCCTGTCGACGTTGACTGCCAACTTCACCGCGAACATCATCCGCAACGTGTGGTCTCACGGCATCATCTTCTGCGGGCATTTTCCCGATCAGGCGTACACCTTCAGCCAGGAGGAGGTCGAGAACGAGACCCGCGGAGGCTGGTACGTCCGCCAGCTCGTCGGCGCCGCCAACATCGACGGCGGCCCCTTCTTCCACCTTATGAGCGGCAATCTCAGCTACCAGGTGGAGCACCACCTCTACCCCGACATGCCCAGCACTCGGTACTCGGAGGTCGCCCCCAAGGTCAAGGACATCTGCGAGCGCTACCAACTGCCCTACAACTCGGGGCCGTTGATGCAGCAGTGGGGCATGGTCCACCGCACCATCGCGCGACTCGCGCTGCCAGGCGGCAAGGCCCGGCCCAAGCCCGGCCCCTACCGGCCGGAAGAAGCATGGCGTCGCAAGTTCAACGAGACGCCCGCGGAAAGCGAGGCCGCGAGGTCGCGTAGCCGAGTTCCGGCCGGCCATCCGGCAGCCGGTCCGGAGCACAACTCGGGCGGCGTCGACGTCGCTCCCCCACCCCGCGGCGACGACTGACACGCCGCCGACTGTCGTGTGTCCGTAGCGCGAAAACTTTTTTTGGAATAATTCCAGAAAAGGCTCGCGCGAAGCGCTGAACGTGTTTATCGTGGGGAACATGAGTCAGGCAACGGCCACGGCGCGAGGCGGGTTCGTCTCGCCCGCGCAAGCGCGAGGCGAACACCCACCTCGCACTTGCGCGAGGCCTTTCCCTTGCAGTACATCGGCTTTCATCGCCGGTGTCGGTTGCGCCGACTCATTCGATACCTGATCACGTTCGTGATCACTTCGCCGGACATCGCAATTGGAAAGGAACACTGTGACCTCCGACAGCCGCCCGCCCACCCCTGCCACCGAGACCGACAGCACCAGCGAGAGCGAAAACCCGGTCATCGAGTCGCCGAAGCCCAAACGGCACGCTCCTATGACGAACAAGGACTGGTGGCCGGAACAGATCGACCTGTCGATCCTCCACGCGCACTCCTCGAAGTCCAACCCGCTCGGCGCGGACTTCGACTACGCGGCCGCGCTCGAGGGGCTCGACGTCTACGCACTCAAGGCCGACCTGGTCTCGCTGATGACACAGTCGCGTGACTGGTGGCCCGCCGACTACGGGCACTACGGCGGTCTCTTCATTCGCATGAGTTGGCACGCGGCCGGGACCTACCGTGTATTCGACGGCCGCGGCGGCGGCGGTCAGGGCGCGCAGCGTTTCGCCCCGCTCAACAGCTGGCCCGACAACGCCAACCTCGACAAGGCTCGTCGGTTGCTGTGGCCGGTCAAGCAGAAGTACGGCACCAAGATCTCCTGGGCAGACCTGTTGGTCCTTGCCGGCAACGTCGCGCTCGAATCCATGGGATTCAAGACGTTCGGCTTCGGATTCGGTCGCGCCGACGTGTGGGAGCCCGAGGAAACGTTCTGGGGCCCGGAGGACGCGTGGCTGGGCACCGACAAGCGCTACTCCGGTGAGCGCGAGCTGGCCAAGCCGCTCGGCGCCACCACGATGGGCCTGATCTACGTCAACCCCGAAGGACCGGAGGGCGAGCCCGATCCCGTCGCGGCTGCACACGACATCCGCGAGACGTTCGCTCGGATGGCGATGAACGACGAGGAGACGGCCGCACTGATCGTCGGCGGTCACAGCTTCGGCAAGACCCACGGTGCAGGTCCCGCGGACAAGATCGGCCCCGAGCCCGAAGGTGCCCCCATCGAGCAGCAGGGCTTCGGCTGGAAGAACGGGCACGGCAAGGGCAAGGCCGAGGACACCGTCACCAGTGGTCTCGAGGTCGTTTGGACGTCCACACCCACCCAGTGGGGCAACGGCTACCTCCAGAACCTGTACGGCTACGAATGGGAGCTCACCAAGAGTCCCGCTGGCGCATGGCAATTCACTGCCAAGGATGGCGCCGGTGCGGGAACGATCCCCGATCCGTTCGGAGGCCCCGGACGCGCGCCGACGATGTTGGTCACCGACATCTCCCTGCGTGAGGACCCGGCCTACGCCAAGATCACCCGGCGCTGGCTCGATCACCCGGAGGAGCTGGCAGAGGCTTTTGCGAAGGCCTGGTACAAGCTGCTGCATCGCGATATGGGACCGGTCTCCCGCTTCAAGGGTCCGTGGGTTCCCGAGGCACAGCTGTGGCAGGACCCTGTTCCGGCCGTCGACCATGATCTGATCGACGACCAGGACATCAGCTCGCTCAAGAAGGCTGTTCTCGAGTCCGAGTTGTCGACCACCCAACTGATCAACACCGCGTGGGCATCGGCGAGCAGCTACCGGAGCACCGATATGCGCGGCGGCGCGAACGGCGCTCGGGTTCGCCTCGAACCGCAGAAGAACTGGGAGGCGAACGAGCCCGCCGAGCTGGCGAAGACACTCCCGGTGCTCGAACGGATCCAGGCAGAGTTCAACGACAAGGCCTCGGGTTCGAAGAAGGTGTCACTGGCCGACCTGATCGTGCTCGCAGGTTCTGCAGCCGTCGAGAAGGCAGCCGCGGATGCAGGCAATTCGGTGACGGTTCCGTTCACCCCGGGCCGCACGGACGCCTCACAGGAGAACACCGATGTCGAGTCGTTCGCATGGCTCGAACCGCGTGCCGACGGATTCCGCAACTTCATCCCGACCGATGAGGATTCCGACACCCCACTCGAGGTGCTGTTCCTCGATCGGGCCTACATGCTGGGGCTGACGGCACCGGAGTCCACCGTTCTGGTCGGCGGTTTCCGTGCACTGGGCGCGAACCACGGTGGAAGCAAGCACGGGGTGTTCACCGATCGCCCCGGAGTGTTGACCAACGACTTCTTCGTCAACCTGCTCGACTTCGAGAACGAGTGGGCACCATCGGAGTCGGACAAGCACATTTACCAGGCAACGAGCCGCAAGACGGGCGAGCCGACGTGGACTGCAACGTCCACCGATCTCACCTTCGGATCGCACTCGCAGCTACGCGCACTCTCCGAGGTGTACGCACAGTCCGACGCCCAGCAGCGCTTCGTCGACGATTTCGTCGCCGCATGGGTCAAGGTCATGGACAACGACCGCTTCGACCTGAAGTGAGCTGAACCGATCGACGCCAACGCCCCGCACATCCGAAACGGATGTGCGGGGCGTTGGCGTTCGGTGAACGGTTGAGCGGTGTCAGGTGGTGGACAAGGTGCCCGTGCTCCCGATGGACCGATCGATCTTGCTGCCCGCAGTCGCCACAGCAGATGTGGTCGAAGCCATCGTGTCTGCGCGCGCGTGGCCCCTTCAATCTGGCCGCGCCGACAGTTGCTCTGAGCGGTTCCGCACGCGACTGTCACGCTCACTGAATATGCTGTGCCCGTGTCAGTTCGGACAAACACAAATCATCTGACATGCCGTGCAAGAAGGTTCGACAGCGATTTGCGCCCAAGCTCGATAGAGTTCCCTGCGGAAATACCCATCCGACCCAAAGGACTACATGAAGACCCGATTTGTAGCCAAAGCGTGCGCAGTAGCATCTATTGTCGCCTCAACGGTGTTGATACCGACGGCTGTTGCCACGGCCGCGCCGTGCTCCGACGTCGAAATCGCGTACGCGCGCGGTACTGGTGAATTCCCGGGACTGGGAATTACGGGTGGCCCATTCGCCAGCAGCGTTACTTCACAACTACCGGGCCGCTCGGTCAGCACCTACGCGGTGAACTACGCGGCGAGCTACGGTCAGACGAGTGCCGGTCCCGGTTCGCGCGACCTGGTCGCGCGCGTCACCTCCGTAGCCGCAGCATGCCCTGACACCGAGTTCATCCTCGGAGGGTATTCCCAAGGTGCAACAGTGGTTTCCAATGCAATTGGGCTCCGGACACCCAGTAGCTTCACGGGTGCCGTGTTGCCCGCTGACGTAGCGAGCCGAGTCAAAGCCGTGGTCGTGTTCGGCAACCCACTCGGACTCACACGACAGACGATCGAATCAGCCAGCGCCACGTACGGTTCACGGGCACGCAGCTTCTGCAACTTCGGCGACCCAGTCTGCCAACTCGGAGGCTTCAACAGCTTCGCCCACCTGACGTATGCCACCAACGGAAGCACCACGCAAGGCGCGACGTTCGCTGCGTCGATGATCGGAACGTAGACGCGCCCGAAAAGGGCTGACCGAGACCCGGCGCTGGTCATCGATCCTGCCGCTGACGAAGTTCCGTCACGGTGACCTGCTGGGTTCTCGGTCTTCTCGGCCCCTCGCATCAAGAAAGAAAGCTGCTACCGCGCTTGGCTTTTCGAGTCCAGGCGCGGGCGATGAGCACCTCCATCGAACCCGGGGACAGAACGGCCGGACCACGGTGACTGGATCGGTCATCGATCAATGTCGAAGCCGTGCTGGAGGTGACGGTGCGAAAGCGGAATTACCCGAAGTAGGACGCATAGTCGCTGAAAGGAACCTGGCCAGTGGGGCTCGACCTCACGGCGTCGGCGACCGGCGGAGGAATGGGAGTCCAGTAGGCAGGCATCGCGGCCGCCAGGGAGGGCTTCAATATGTAGAGCAGGGCGAAGTTCACTATCCAGAGCGGCGGCGCCATCGACATGCCTACCGTCGACGTCACTCCCCCCTTGGTGTTTGTCACCAGTTGAGATTCACCCGAAATCTGTTGCGCTGCATAGCCATAGACGGCTTCTATCGTGTATGCCGATCGATAGAGAGCTATCATGGTTCGCGTCGCACCGTTGTTCCGCATCCACGTGCCCACAAAACCCCCTGGAGCGATCAAAGAGTTCACCTGCCTCGTCGGCGCGGATGCGTTGGCCGGGCTCTGGAGCTGCCCATTGGGGTTCACGTAGAGCCCGTAGCTGGCCAGTACCGACGGTGTGAGGTGGCCGTTGACGTTGGAATAGAGGGGACGGCCGTTTGTGTTGGTGAGGATCTGGACGCATGCATCGATCACGTCGGCAGCGTCGCGGCTGCCGCCGACTCCGCCACCGGCCATGAGGTCGCGATACTGCTGCTCGGATAACGCGTCGGCACTGCTGAGCCCAATCTGGCCGGCAATCTCGTCCGCCGCTTGCTGGCCGAGTGGCTGGTTGAGCTGATCCGGACTGGTCATCAGCGTCGGTGCCAAGTGCTCAAAGCCAGGCGCCCCAGAGAAGGGGATCGCGAAACCGGGATCTGCCACCGGTTCTGCGCTCGCTGCCTGGGTGACTGCCAAGGGGAGAAGGCACACCGCAACCAGTGTCAGTACTGAGAAGATCCCGCGGTGGGGGGTTGCTCCGCGTCGATGCTCCCGACTCGATATCCCTATGCTGCGCATACGTCAACCTCCAGAACGCCCCCGGGCGGACACATAGTCAAACGCCTTGATCAACGCTGTGTCAAGACCCGCGCGACTTGGTGGTGCGACGGCGGGATGGACCAAGGGATCAAAGATCGGGAAGGATTGTGCGGATTGCCGCCGCTGCCAAGCGAACGATTTCCTCGAGCAGTTCGGCCCGCGACAAATCGATGCCGCCGTTCAGCCAATCGCTCACGGCCTGCGCAGTCCCCGCCACGAGGATGAGGCCTGCCATATCCAGACGTGTGCGTTCTCTTTCCGTCACCTGCGCGTCCGCGATTGTCACATCGATGAGCACGGCGGCCATCGCATGCTCGGTCCGTTGAACGGTATCTCTGAGTTGATCACCGCCGATAGTGTCCACGAACAGCCGTGCATTACCCGGGTCCTCGATCAGAACCGATACGACGCCCACTACCGCATCCTGTAGCCGACCGAGCATTCCGGCGTTGGGCGCCTGCGAGGTGCTGGCGACGGCTGCGGTCAACTGCTCGATGAGTCGTTCGACCAGGGCCGCGAAGAGGTCATTCCGGGTGCGAAAGTGCTCGTAGAAATAGCGCTTCGATAGGCCTGCCCGGGCACTGACGTCGTCGACGGTGACCGACGCAAGGGAGCCGTCCGCGAGCGCTTTGAGCCCCGCGTCGAGTAGTGCGTCACGCCGCTGCCGCACACGATCAGCGGCGCTGACGCCCTTGAACGGCCGGACCACGGCGACTGGATCGGTCATCGAACAATCTTGACACATTGCATTGGCACGCCATAGATTAACTAGGAACTGTCCAGTTCCTAGGTTGGATCGACGTCCTCCAGTGGGTACGACCACGCGGAAGTTGGCAGGCAATGTGCATCTGCTGGAAGGAAGTACGGCATGGGAAAAATCACTTTCATCTCACATGAAGGCGAATCGCACGAGACCGAAATTGTCGAGGGACAGTCGCTGATGCAGATCGCGACCAGCAATGGGGTCGCGGGTATCGATGGCGACTGCGGCGGCGAGTGTGCCTGCGGCACCTGCCACGTCATCGTCGACAGCGAGTGGGTGAGCCTGACAGGCAAGCAGGGTGACGACGAAGAAGAGATGCTCGAGTTGACGCCCGAACGTCAGGCGACCTCGCGCCTATCGTGCCAAATCAAAGCCTCGGCAGCGATGGACGGCATGACGGTTCACCTACCCGAATTCCAGATGTAATGCACACCGACATTCTTCGAGCCATGGCAAGGCAGGCGAACTCATGAGCGTTCTCGACAAAGTGATCGACAAGGCGCAGGCAAACATTCCGCTCCCCGTACAGATCCGCGGCGCACAGCTGTACAGCAAGGCGAAGCGGGCTGCGTTCAAGAGCGCCCAGCCACCGGTCTTCACCGAATCGCCGATTCCCGACGTCGCAGACGTGCCGCTGTCGGAAATCGATATGAGCAATCCGTTCATGTATCGACAGGGACGCTGGCAGTCCTACTTCAAGCGCCTGCGTGACGAGGCGCCGGTGCACTTCCAACCGAACAGCGCTTTCGGCCCCTTCTGGTCGGTTACGCGCCACGAGGACATCCTCTCCGTCGACAAGAACCATCACCAGTTCTCGGCCGAGCCGTACATCGTGATCGGTGCTCCGCCGGAGGGCCTGGACGTCGAGATGTTCATCGCCATGGACCCGCCCAAGCATGACCTCCAGCGTCAAGCCGTGCAGGGTGTGGTGGCACCAAAGAACCTCAAAGAGATGGAACAGCTGATCCGCGTACGTGTGCAGGAGGTCCTCGACGGCCTGCCGGTCGGCCAACCCTTCGACTGGGTGGACTTGGTCTCGAAAGAGCTGACCTCGCGGATGCTCGCGACGCTGCTGGACTTCCCCTACGACCAGCGCCGCAGGCTCGCGGAATTGTCCGACTTGGCCGCAGGTAGCTCAGGGGCTACCGGCGGTACATCCGAAGTCGATGAAATGTTCGAGGCCGCGATCGAAATGTCTCGCGAATTCGCAAAGCTGTGGCATGACAAGGCCGCACGCAAAGCGGCCGGTGAGGAGCCGGGTTTCGACCTGATCAGTCTGCTCCAGTCGCACGAGAGCACCAAGGATCTGATCAATCGTCCGATGGAGTTCATCGGCAACCTCACGCTGCTGATCGTGGGTGGCAACGACACCACCCGCAACTCGATGACCGGCGGTGTTCTGGCACTGAACAAGTTCCCGGACGAGTTCGCCAAGCTCAAGGACAACCCCGGGTTGATCCCCAACATGGTGTCCGAGATCATCCGTTGGCAGACCCCGTTGGCCTACATGTGCCGCGTCGCCAAGGAAGACACGGTCCTCAATGGGCAGTTCATCCGGAAAGGCGACAGGCTCGTCATGTGGTACTCCTCGGGAAATCGCGACGAGCGCCACTTCGAGCGTCCGGACGAACTCATCATCGACCGCGCCAATGCGCGCAGCCATGTGGCCTTCGGATTCGGTGTGCACCGATGCATGGGCAACCGACTTGCTGAAATGCAGTTGCGGATCCTATGGGAGGAGCTGCTGGTGCGGTTCTCCGATATCGAGGTGCTGGGCGAGCCGGAGATCGTGCAGTCCAACTTCGTTCGAGGCTATTCGAAGATGATGGTCGAGCTCACGAAGAAGCAGCCGGCCTGACTGATGCATGGCGAGCGGGAGAGGCACTCTGTGGCAAGTGACCGGGCAATCATCATCGGCGGCGGCCATGCGGGCGCGCAGCTCTGCGCCAGTCTGCGTCAGGAGGGGTGGGTAGGAGAGATACTGATCATCGGCGACGAGCCAGCGCTTCCTTACCACCGCCCGCCGCTGTCCAAGACCTATCTCTCGGGCAAGTCCAGCCTCGCTGACTTGCTCATCCGCCCGCCGGAGTTCTACGAGAAGCAAGACATCACAATCCGTCACGCCCGGGTAGCGGCCATCGATCGCCAGGCACGGTCGGTCACGCTGAGCGACGGCGAGGAGATTGGCTACGCCAAGCTCGCGCTCTGTCTGGGTGCCCGTCCGCGCCGTCTACCCATTGCGGGCGCAGAGCTGGCCGGCGTGCACTATCTTCGCGATGCCTCCGACATCGAGGCTATCCGCGGTGGACTCACCGATACCCGTCGCGTCGTCATCATCGGTGCGGGCTACATCGGCTTGGAGACTGCAGCCTCGCTGCGCACGCTGGGCGGCACCTCGGTGACAGTTCTGGAAAGCGCTGAACGCGTGCTGCAGCGGGTTACCGCACCGGAAGTGTCGGAGTTCTATGCTCGCGTCCATAGCGAGGAGGGCGTCGAATTGCGTACCGGCGTCGCAGTCGCTGCGATCGAAGGGGATGACTGCGTACGCGGCGTACGTCTGGCTGATGGTGAACTCCTCGAAGCAGATCTCGTCATCATCGGTATCGGCGTCCAACCCAACACCGAGCTGGCCGAGGCCGCAGGCCTGACGGTGGACAACGGCATCGTCATCGATGGCAGCGGCCTGACCAGTGACCCCGACATCGTCGCCGCCGGCGACTGCGCCAGCTACTTCTTACCTCGCTACGATCGCCACCTGCGCCTCGAGTCGGTGCCCAACGCTGTCGAGCACGCCAAGGTAGCGGCCGCGACCATGTGCGGGAAGCCGAAGACAATCTCGGCGCTGCCGTGGTTCTGGTCGGACCAGTACGAGCTCAAGCTGCAGATCGCTGGCCTCAACGACGGGTACGACGACGTGGTGCTTCGTGGAGATCCGAAATCTGGTCGTAGCTTCGCCTGCTTCTACTTCAAGAACGGGGAGATGATTGCGGCCGATTGCGTCAACCGGCCAAAGGAATTCATGTTCAGTCGTCGGGCCCTCAATGATCGAGTGCCGATAGATCGGAGTCTGTTGGCAGATCCGGAAAGCTCGCTCACTGAGCTGCTGAAGGCACCCTCGACCGACAGATCGTGACGCCGGACCGCCGCGGGAGCATCAGGAATCTCCCATTGTGTCGTCGGTGCCGGTCGGCAACAGGTAGCGGGTGAACCAGCCGGCCGCGAGGTTCGCTGCTTCGGCCAGGGTCCCTGGCTCTTCGAACAGGTGGGTGGCACCCTCGACGACTTCTAGCTGGTTGGGGCAACGCAGCATGGCCTGGGCGCGCAGGTTCAACTCGAGGACAGCCTCATCGGCGCTGCCCACGATCAGCAGCGTGGGGGCCCGAACATCGGCCAGGCGTGGGCCCGCGAGGTCCGGGCGACCACCTCGGGAAACGACGGCCGCGATCTGCGCCCCCGCCCCCGCCGCCGCGTGCAGCGCAGCCCCGGCTCCGGTGCTCGCACCGAAGTAGCCGACCCGGCACGACGCGGTGTCGGGCCGACTTCCCAGCCACGTCGTCACCGCCGTCAGGCGGTCTGCGAGCAGCGCGATATCGAACACATTGGCACGATCGAGTTCCTCTTCCGGGGTGAGCAGGTCGAGCAGTAGAGTGCCCAGACCCGCCTCGTAGAGCACTGCGGCGACGAACCGGTTGCGCGGGCTGTGGCGACCACTGCCGCTGCCATGGGCGAACACCACCACAGCAGCCGCCGGCTCGGGAAGGTGCAGATGTCCCTGCAAAGCGACTGTGCCGAGAGGGATCTCGACATCGATGTCGCAGTCGGGTCCGGCAGCACTGGCCCGGACACGCCGCTCGGCCGCATCCAGCAGGACGACCACCTCCTCGTCACTGGTCGGCGAGAAGTCCCGATAGTGATGACCGACCGCCATGAACCGTTCGGGCGTCGACACGCACACGACCTCGTCGGCGACAGGCAGGTCCCCCACCGTGGCAGCCGGCGCGACCGGCACCGCCAGGATGACTCTCGCCGCACCCAGGTGACGGGCCACCTCACACGCCACCCGGGCGGTGGATCCTGTCGCGATGCCATCATCGACGATCAGCGCGGTCCGCCCGGTCAGGTCGATGCGCCCACGGCCCTTCCGAAATCGTGAGACACGCTCTTCCAGCTGCGCGCGCTCACGAAACTCGACCGTCTGCAGTTCCTCGTCGGTAACCCCCGTGTGCGCCAACACCGATGCGTCGAGCACCCGCGCACCTCCCTCACCGATAGCGCCCATAGCCAACTCGGGCTGAAACGGAACCCCCAGCTTGCGCACCACGATCACATCCAGCGGCACACCGAGCGCCTCCGCCACCTCGAAGGCCACAGGCACCCCACCCCGGGGCAAGCCCAAGACCACCACATTCTGGCCACGCAAGTGTTCCAACTGCTCTGCCAGCAATCGTCCAGCCTCGACCCGATCAGCGAACACAACCATCGTCATCGGCTTCCTAGATGCCGACCACGGGAACGGCCGGGGCGGTGGGGGTCAATCGTTGGCGGGCGAGGCGCTCGATGAGTTCGGGCATCGCTGCTTCGGGCGATGTGCACAGTTGTTCTCGGCACTCGTGGACCATCGCGGTGATGACGGGCAGCGGCACCTGGCCCCCGAATTCGGTGAACAGACGCTCCATGGTGTCGGCATAGAAATGAGCTCGCATATCGCCCTCCGTCGTGGCACCGCTCGGGTTGGTGGGCTCCACCACTGCAACATCGTGTTGGGGCCGAGGTTTTCACGTATTCATCACGTGTCGTGCCCGCACTTCAGTTCCGCACCTGCCAACGGGCCGAGTCCATCGTCCCTGCTCGTCCACCGCGCGTGTAGGGACCGAAGTCACTTGTTTACCGCTCCATCCGACCGCGACGAGGACGATCACCTTGCACGCTCGCATCAACGAGGTGCCAGGCCGGGTTCGTGGGCCCCGGAGGGAGGTCATCGGATTGGTGACTTTCGGCCATCCTGTGCGGGTCGGTTGTCGTGTCAGGCTCTGCGGGTACAGGGACAACGACGACGGGAGGTCTGCAGCGATGAACGTATTCGAGGGTCGAAGTGCGGTGGTCACGGGCGGTGCGCGTGGGATCGGTGCGGCAGTGGTCCGCGCGTTGGCCGAGAGCGGTGTGCGGGTAATGGTCGGAGATGTGCTCGACGAGGAAGGTGAGCGTCTTGCCGAGTCTCTCGGCGACGCTGTGCGCTACCGCCACCTCGACGTGACCGAGAAGGCGGATTGGGAGGTGCTGTTGGAGGAGGCGGAGACGATGTTCGGCCCGCTTGCGATTCTCGTGAACAACGCGGGCATCCTGGCCCTCGGCGGTATCGACGAGCAGAGTCCGGAGTCGTTTCGGCACATACTCGATGTGAATCTCTACGGTCCGTGGCTGGGGATGCATGTGGCCGCGCCGTTGCTGCGGCGTGCGGGCGACGGAGTGATCGTCAATGTTTCCTCCACAGCGGGCTTGATGGGATATTCGAGCCTCGGCGGCTACGTTGCGAGCAAGTGGGGGCTGCGGGGGCTGACAAAGGCAGCGGCTTTGGACTTGAGTACTGCCGGGGTGCGGGTCTGTTCGGTTCATCCGGGTCCGATCCGTACTCCGATGACGGCCGGTTTCGGCGATGAGACCGCGGCGAATCAGCCCATCCCTCGATTCGGCGAGCCAGAGGAGGTTGCGGCCATGGTGCGTTTCATCGTCTTCGAGGCGACGTATTCCACTGGGTCAGAATTCGTCGTGGACGGCGGCGCGACAACCGGAATGGTGCTGGCGACGCCAGCCGAATCCGACTGAACCATCGACGGCAAAGCTCGTCGAGCGCCGACAAAGCCGTTCTCACCCGAGGTCGAAGCTCTCGCGAGCTCGTTCGATCTCAGACATGTGCTCGGTTGCCCAGTGCAGAATCACGTCGATCGGCGGCCTCAGCGTCTTCCCCAGTGGCGTGATTCGGTATTCGACGGCGACAGGGCGCGAACTCAGTAGAACCCTCTCGACGATTCCATTTCGTTCAAGCCTGCGAAGTGTCGCGGTGAGCGACTTCTGCGTCACGGTTGGTATCGCGCGGCGCAATTCGTTGAAACGGCAGGGTTTTTCACAGAGTTCGTTGAGGACGGCCAGCGACCATTTGTCGAGCACCTGATCCAGCAACTCACGATGGGGTGCGCTGATCGTGAGCTCGCCCTGCGCATCCGAGGTATCGGTCATGAAACTACGTCTCCTTGAAGTGTCCTCCGTGTACCAGGTATCAATGTTATACCTAACCGGATCTACAGAGGAGAAAACCGTGTCCGTCGCATATCTCACCCCCGAGGGCATGACCCAGCACGTGCCCTACCATCACGTCGCAGTGGGGACGGGCACGCGCCACGTGCACGTCAGCGGGCAGATTGCACGCCTGTCCGACGGGACTCCCGTGGCCGTCGACGACCTTGCGGGACAAGTTGCACAGGCGCTGCGAAACACCGCGACCGGACTGGCGGGTGCGGGCGCCACGTTCGACGATGTTCTGCGGTTGACGTTCTACGTCACGAAATGGGCACCTGCGAAAATCGCCGAGTTCATGGCTGGCGTCGAACAAGTCGCTGCCGAAATCGGACTGTCGCTGCCAATGCCGCCGGCCTCGCTCATCGGTGTCGACTACCTCTTCGAGCCGGACGTGCTCGTGGAGGTCGAGGCAACGGCGATTCTCGACTGAGGGTCGCTGGCATAGTCACGACGGGCGTACCGGAAATGGGCTCATGATCTGGTTCACCGACAAGGTGTCGGGTACCGTCTGGCTGGTGTTCCTGAGGTGGCGCGTTGGTTGCCTTCTCTGCTTTCCGCGACCGGCGCGGGTGCAGGCATTGTCGATTGCTCAGCCAGGCTCATGGCGAGCCCTGTTGGCGGGGCCGCCGAGTTGACCTCCACAGCACGCGAGTTCGTGGCATACGGTCCGTCGTACTGGTCGGCGATCGCTGTGTTTGCGGTGGGTGCGGTGCTGCTGATTTGGCTTGGACGCCGGCAGACCGAAACTGCGGCCAGACGGTTCGGGCGCATCGGTGGGGCTCTGACCGCCTTGCTCTACCTCGGCGCGTCGGTCAACGCGCTGATTCCGCCCAGTATCGACGGGTCTGTCCCGCTGCACCTCACCGACCTGGCGACGTTGTCCGCAGCCTATGCACTGTGGTCGCAGCGACAATGGGCCTTCGCGCTCACCTACTATTGGGGCCTTGTGCTCAGCGTGCAGGCCCTGATCTCGCCGGTCCTGACGGGTCCGGACTTCCCCCACTACCAATTTCTCGGATTCTGGGCGATTCACCTACTCGTCGTGTGGGCGGCCATCTATCTGACCTGGGGGCGAAGGATGCGGCCGACGTGGCGCAGCTACCGGACCGCGGTGACGGTGACCGCGGTGTGGGTCGGGATCACCATCACGTTCAACACCATCGCTGGAACGAACTACGGCTTCCTCAACAGGAAGCCGGCCAACGCGTCACTGCTGGACCTGATGGGCCCGTGGCCGGTGTATCTGCTGATCGGTTCCGCGCTCGTCGCCACTGTGTGGGCCGCGATGACCTGGCCGTGGTCACTGATGAAAAGACCGACGTAGGTCGACCGTGTCGTCGGGCTTCCGGCGCCACAGTGGTCACTACCCTCTGGCAAACAGGTGGTCCCATCACCCTGACAAACCGAATTCCCCCGCCGGAGTCCGTCATCTGAGTGCCGTACCACTGCTCAGCGCGAATGAGATCAATACCGATAGATCTGGGTGCCGTGCACGCGAGACCTTGGTCGATGTGCCGAACACGGTAGACGATCTCGAGGCCCCTTGCGCACTACCTACGCGGGGTGACCCCGATCAGGGGTGCGAGTTGTGTAGCGATGGGATTCAGGTTGAGCTTGTCCGGATCCACCTTCGGCTTGTTGTCCCACGGTTGCGGCGTTTCTGGATCTGCGTACACGATGCGGCTGGAACTACGGACACCGGTGACGCTTCCCTGAGGCGTCAGACAGTTCGCTTCCAAGTTCAACGGGTAGTCCTCTCGGGTGGGATCGAAGTTCGGGTTCTTCGCCTGCTCCGCATCCAGGATCGATTGCGACGCTTCGTACCCGATGGTGCACGGCGGCGGGTTGTTGACTTCCAAACCAGCAAAGCTGAGGTGGATGGAGCCGTCGCCTTGGACGAGGGTGTGCGCGGCCGATGATATAGACGGCAAGAAGATAAGCAAAGGCCTGAGAGCGAACGCCTTTGGGGCGTACAGCGAGGTGACAGAATCGATATTGTTCAGGTTCGTGGTCAGGGCCGGACCGCCGTCGGCAACGAGTGCGCCGATCTGGTCGCTTGCATCCGTGCCGGTCCCGATCAGGCGCCGAACATCGGGGTCGCTGCTGCGCAGTTGTGCCGTAAGAACATTCAGGTCTGCGCTGAACTGTCCGATCGCCGACGACTGCTCGGACTGGGTGTCGAGCACTGTTCGACTGTCCCGGATGAGTCCGAGCGTCTCGGGCAGTGCTTCCTCTGCTGTTTCCGACAAAGTGCCGAGTGAGTCCGCGAGAACCTGAAGATCTTCTCCCTTGCCATCGAACGCCGCTCCGAGTTCCCTGACCGTTGTAGTGAGGTTGTCCAATGGGATGGTCTTGATGAGCTGATCGGTGCTGGCCAATACGTTCTCGACCGGTACGGGCGTTCGAGTGTCCGCGGGAGCAATGATCGCACCCTCCGCGAGGAAAGGTCCGTCGCTGTTTGCGGGCTGTAGATCGACGTACTGCTCGCCGATGGCCGATCGATTCGCCACCACGGCCAGCGCCGAGGTAGGAATGTCCGGGCCTCCTGTGTCGAGCAACAGCTCCACATCGATACCGGCGCGGGTCAACGACAAGGTGCCGACGGTCCCGACGGGCACACCCCGGTAGGTGACCTCCGCGTTGGTGAAGATGCCGCCGGAGTCTGCGAACTCCGCGGTCACGCGGTATTGCCCGAAACCGAGAAGGTTGTCGATTCGGACGTATGTGCCGCCGACATAGACGATGCCGATGACCGCGACGACCACGAATGCGATCAGCTGAATCCTTACCAGTCGAGTGGCCACAGCGTCATCCCCATCGAATATCAGTCTGTCTTTCTGAGTGTTGGTCGCGATCTACCGCGCAGGACTGCGCGTGCCGTCCGGCTTCGCTCGCTGGCCGTCAGGCCGCCCCAGATACCGTGTGGTTCTTGGTGTGCGATGGCGTAGCTTCGGCACTGCATGAGGACGGGGCAGTGTGCGCAGATCGTTTTGGCCTGCCGTTCCAATCGAAACCGATGATTCCCGGGCGGGGGAAAGAAGATGTCACTGGGTAGTTGGCGACAGGCACCGCGCATGCGCCACGACCCATCTTCGGGTGCATCGGCGATGCGCGGTTGATCTCGCCCGGTGAGCATCAGGCCCGGTTCTCAGCTACGTGCAGTCCACCCACCACGGCCGCGGCCACCCTGCGGTGATCTCCCGGGGCGAACTCGCGGTCGCTGCAGTAGATGAACCGGTCGGGCCGGACAAGAAAGCCGTCGGCACGGGCACGGCGCATCTGTCGCTCGAGCACACCTTCGCTGTCCACGAAATGGCCCGCGCCTACCTTGTGGCTGGCAATCGCCGACGCATATTCGAGCTTCACCTCGGCAACTCCGGCCCTGGCCAGCTGTCTTGGGATCGGTGCCGAAGGGAACCCGACCCAGGTCCATTTGTTGTCGAGCACGACGTCCAGGCGCACGGGCGTGAGGTCCGATCCAACCACCCACGGCTGTTTGATGAAGGTTCCGCGTGGACTACGTCGCAATGGAGCGATACCGAAGAACCCGCCCTTGGTGCCGAGTTTGTACAACGGCTTGAGCCCATTGCCCGCGAGCAGGCGCGATACACCTGGCACTTTCGACGCTGCCACGAAGAGACCATCGCGTACCCGTGCTGCGGCCTCGTTCTCGAGCATCACGATGCGGCCGATGCGTAGCGAAAAGTTGGTCAGCTGTTCGACATTGAGTCGGCGCTCGGATTCGTATGTCTGCAGTAGTTCGGCATCGGCGCTACCGTTGAGCACTGCATCGAGCTTCCAGCAGAGATTCGCGGCGTCACGGACACCGGACGACACGCCCTGTCCGGCGAACGGCGGCATGATGTGCGCGGCATCCCCGGCCAAGAAAACCCGCCCTTTGCTCCACCGTTCAGCTTGCCTGATATGGAAGGTGTAACCCCAGCTACGGAATATCTCGACCTGGTCGTAGTCGATTCCGCGTTCGGCCAGCAGACCACGAAGGCCTGCCTCGGTCTGCAATTGCTCAACTGTTTCACCCTTGTTGACCCGATACTCGACACGGTGGTAGCCCATCGGACACGGGCAGTCCACACCAGGCCGCCGGGGGTCGGAAATGAAAGTGAAATCCAACGGAGCATCGGCTGGAAGGTCGTACCACGCTCGCAGTTGAATATCGAACCACGGTTCTTCGATGTGTTTGCCCGGCAGAGCGATACCGAGCAACTTGCGTATCGCGCTCGAGCCACCGTCGGCGGCGATCACATAGCGCGACCTGATCAGCTGGTCGTCACCGCCGCCTTCGACGGGACGCAGGGTGATGGTGACCGAGTCGGCGTCCTGGCTGAGATCGACTGCTTCGAAACCCGATGTAACGGTGACAGAGGGGAACCGGGCGATTCCTTCACGCAATACGCGTTCGAGCTCGGGTTGGTGATAGTAAGCCATACCCGGCACACCCTGATCGCGACTCTCCGCCGAGAACATCGACAGAAACGTCTTGCCGCCGTGCTTGAAATGCACGCGGACGTCAGCGGACATGGTGGCCAGCATGTCGTCGAACAAACCCAGCCCCTGCCAGACACGGTGCGCGTCCTCGTCCGAGGCTATGGCTCGTTGGCGCGGATAGATCGAGATGTCGCGTTCGATCACCGCAGTGGTGATGCCCCGCTGTCCTAGAAGATTCGCAGCCGTCGCTCCGGTCGGACCCAACCCGATGATGACGACATCGACATCGACGTCTCGGAGCGGACGAATGTTGTTGCTGATCATGCGCATTCCTTCTGAGTGATCTGTACGGGTCCGCAATGGCGGTGTCCGAGTGGACGCCCGGCGACTCGCCGGTGGCGCGCAAAGGGCGCGTCAAGTGCAATCAGTGCAGACTCTGCGGTTCATTCCGTCGTCGGGTTCGTGAACCGCTCCGCCGGTATGCAAGGCTGACCACGGACAAACGAGTGCGCATGTGCCAGTTATGCGTACGGGTTCGAGAACCACCGACACAGTCCCTTGTTTCTACCGGTCCAGCTGCAATTCTGCGAGGACACCGGCAATCGCGAACCCACCGGCAATGACGCAGCCGGCCACCCGCGTGCGGCGCGGCAAGTAGGCGGTCAGGGCGAATACACCGGTATCCCAGACATCGACGGCCACACCGGCGCGAAGCAGCGGTCGCACTGCCTTGGGTGCGTATTTCGTCGCTGCGTACAGTCCCCCTCCGATGTAGATTTCTCGGATCCCGAAGGTGCGTGCGGCAGCACGCGTGGTCGAAACTGCGGCGTCGGGACCGGCAAGGAGTTCGTTTGCTCGGGTGGGGGCGGCCATATGGGCAATTCCGATTGCGGCACGGGCAATTCCGACGATCTCGGGGAGGAATCGAACGAGGCCGGAAGAATTCCCGGGCAATGTGGAGCCGTAAACCATGGGTGAATTCCTTAAGTAGTCGGGACAGCACTCTCGCGAGCCAATCGTCGGAGCAGACCGACGGGCTTCTTCATACCGAAGGCCACGATGGTCTTGCGGCCGTCGTCGTGATTCCACTGCAGTAGGGCAGATCCATCGTCGACGGATCCTTCGAGGACGGTCGGGTCCCCATGGAGAGGGAGGGGACCGACGACCTTGATAGCCAGACCCAGGATCTCGGTCCAGAAGTAGTCGTCTGTGGGTGCGCACGTCGGATCGAGACCGAGAGCGGAGGCCGCTGCAACTTTGCCCTGTGCCACGGCATTCGACCAAAACGGGGACCGAACCTGAGCCGGCGCAGTGCGCGAGTAGGCAACATCGCCAGCGGCGAAGATATTGGATACCGTTGTTGTGCAACGCTCGTCGATCCCGACGCCGTATCGGTCGGAGATACCGGTTCCGTCGAGCCAACTCGTCTCGGGCACATCCCCGGCGCAGGTGACGACCAGATCGGCTGCGAGGGTCCGCTCCGCGAGCTCGACACCGACGACGGGATTGCCAAGTAGGGAGACCGGTCTGTCGACTCGGACGAAATTCACTGATGCGGATTCGGCTCGCAACAAAATCGATTCGGACAGAAACGAACCCAGGAGCCGCTCGAGTGGAGCATCGATGTCGACGACCGTGGCTTCGATACCGCGGAATGCGCAGGTGCTGGCGACCTCCATGCCCAGGAAGCCGGCTCCGACGATGATGGCGGTCCGTGCCTGGTTCAGGCGAGATCCGAGCGCACGGGCGTCGGCGAACGTGCGCAACACCGTCTCGCCCGCCTGACCGTGGGCTGCGATTCGGCGCGCGGCGGCACCGGTGGCCACGATCAAGGCGTCGTAGGGCACGTCGGCACCGCTCACAGTCGTGACGGTGCGAGTATCGGTGTCCACCGATACAGCACGATCGACGATCGACGTGATGTGGAGATCGGACAGGTCCCACCTCTCGGCCTCTGCCGCTTCGCTTTTCAGGACGTGCTTCGACAGTGGCGGCCGGGCATAGCAACCGTCGGCGTCGGCACCGATCATGGTGAGCGGGCCTCGATGTCCTCGGGCGCGGAGCTCCCGGGCCGCGGTGCACCCCGCGATCGAGTCTCCGACGATGACAATCCGGCGGTCGAACGTGCTCACGTGTGTTCGCGCAGCGCCGCGACCGGGCACGCGCCGATCGCCGACCGCACCGAGGAGGCAAGATCGTCGGGGATGTCGCCGTTGTCGAAGGCGTAGTGAAGCTCGCCCTCGTCGTCCAGGGCGAACACTTCGGGAGCTTGGTCGGCGCAAATCCCGTGGCCCTCGCATCGATCCCAGTCGACGTCGATTCTCATTGTTGTATCCCTTCTGCAGCAACCAGTTTCAGCGGCAATCGTTCGAATCGGTGAATGATGTTGTTGACGGCCCGTGTCGGCGTACCCGCGGGGACGAACTGTTCGATTCGCCGTGCGAGCACTCGGAGCATGGTCTGCGCCTCGAGTCGCGCCAGGCCCTGACCGGCGCACCCGTGGATGCCCGACCCGAAGCCGAGTTGGCGGGCAGCATCGCGGGTGATATCGAATGTGTCGGGGTCTTCCCACTCTCGCGCATCTCGGTTCGCGGAGGCGTAGATCACCAGTACGCGTGCCCCTGCGGGAATTTTCGCCCCGTCGACGTCCGCGTCGCGCACAGCTAGGCGTGAGAACGCTCGGATGGGCGACTCGTACCTGACCACCTCGTTGACGGCATTGGGGATCAGGTCCGGATTCTGCCGGATGGCCCGCCATTGCTCGGGATGCCGAGCGAACAGGTCGAGCGCTCCAGAGATCGCTCCGATGGTGGTGTCGAGCGATGGTCCAAGGTAGTCGATCATCAGCGCCGGGCACTCCGACCGACCAATTCGGTTCTCGTCGGCCGCGGTCAGTACGTCGTCGCCCATACTTCCGGGGATTACCGACCGCTCGCGAACCACACGCTTGGAGAAGCTCAGCATCTCGGTGGCAGCCTTCACCGCAGTGATCGAATGCCGGTTGATCGGTCCGAGTGAATCGAACGTTGCCCCGGCCCAGCGTAGGAGGTCCTCGCGCCCGTCTTGCGGCCATCCGACAAGGTCGGGGACCACCGACATGGGCAACGCAGTCGCCAGGTCATCGACACCGTCGACGATCTGCTTGTTCAGGGCTGCGTCGACGATGCACTCCGCCTTGTCCTCGACTGCCGAAGTCATCTTGCGAACTGCCTTCGGAGTCAGGCGGTGAGCCAGAACCGAGCGCTTCTTCGAATGCTCCCTGCCGTCACTGTTGAGGGTCGTCCCGCGTCCGAGCCTGTTGGCCAGGGGATTGAGCGCGACTCCGTCCCCGGAGATGAAGGTCTCGTCGTCTAGCAGCACGGCCTTGCAGTCCGCATAGCGCGAAACCGCGAACACCTGCTGCCGCGAGAGCCACACCACCGGACCCAGGTCCCGCAACCTCGCATAATGCGGATATGGGTCCAGGATGGCGTCGGTGGAGTAAATGTCGGCGCGGTACTGCGGAATCGAAACAGCATATGTCATTGCAAGTCCTCGGTGCTGTCTTGGGAAGGGCGGACGACGGCCCGGCAGTCGGGCCTGCGGGCGTACCCACTCTTGGTTATTGACGATATCGTCACCCATGAGAGCGTCGACAGTCAAGGTTTTTGACGAAATCGTCATTAATTCGCGGCGATAAGCTGATGTCATGCCCGGTACAGAGCAGAGCCGACCGTGACCGAAGTCAGCCGAGCAGCACGCCGCAAGGCACGCACCAGGGCCGCCCTCGTCCGGGCCGCACAGGGCTTTCTCGCAAGCGGCAACACCAACGCACCTGTCCTGGAGATCACGCAAGCAGCCGGCGTCAGCAACGGGTCGTTCTACAACTATTTCGAGAGCAAAGAAGAACTCTGGCAGGCGGCCGTCGACTCGTCCCTCGAATCCGTGGGGGCCTACCTCGACTCGCTCACAGTCGAGTTGCATGATCCGGTCGAGAAATTCACACAGTCCTTCCGGTTGTCCGGTCGACTGTTCCGCCTGGAGCCTCAGCTGAGTCGCGTTCTGCTCAACTCCGAGGCTGCAGCGGTCGCCGCCGCCGGGGGCCTGGCGCCACGATCGCGCCGCGATATCGAGTCGGCGGCCAGCGACGGCCGGTTCGATGTGAAGGATGCCGATCTCGCGCTCGCGCTGGTGGCAGGTTCCCTGCTGTCCATGGGGCGACTGTTGCTCGCCGCACCCGACCGTGACGAGGAAGCGACCGTGGACGAGACCACTGCACGTGTACTGCGAGCACTAGGGATCTCGGACGACGAAGCCCAACGACTGTGCAGCAGTGACCTTCCGAGCTCCTACGGCGTTGGAGTGCACGCCGCCGTCGACCCTCGGACAACGTAGGCGATCGCGTCCGTGGGATACGTTCGTCGACCCGCGTCGAAGACGCTCGGCGGGGCCATGATCGCTCCGATGGACAGCACTGACGCATATTTGCGACTCGACGACGTCGGCGACGTCTGGTGGCGCATCAGCCTGCATAGGGAGGCCGGCAACGTGCCGGTGCCGCTGGCCGGCCGCTCCGACACTCACGACGCGGCTCTGCGCGACATGGTCGTGAAAGCGCGCGCGTACATGGCCCAGGACGGGGGCACGTACAACAGCCGGAACTCGCTGCACGTGCAACGCAACTATGTGCAAGTCGAGGAAGTAACGGATCCCCAGACCAGCGTCGACGAGGTCGCTCGCCGGATTCAGGCCGCGTTCGACGCCGCCGCAACCGAGGAAGCCGGTGGGTCTCGCTCGGCGCCCTCCTCGCCGACTTGGCCGACAGTCTCGGTCTTCGACCGGATGTGGGTGCCGACAGTCGTCGACCAACCACTCGATTGGGCGATCAGGTCGTGAGTCTTGCCCGATGGGACGACTCGACCCGAACGAAGCCGCAATCCAAAGATGCCCTTGTCCAGCGGTTTCCGGTGGACAGGGGCATAACTTGTGCGCCGTCAGGGATTCGAACCCCGGACCCGCTGATTAAGAGGCAACAATTCATCTGGATATAGCAGAGCCCACCACAGGCCTGCGGAGGTGGGCGTTCGGCGAATCGAGCAACCGCGAGTGTCCGTGTGAATCCACGCCACCACCGTCCCGCAGAGTCCCCCATCGTCCAAACGGACCGTCATGGCCACGCGAGTCCACCTCGTCTGAAAGTGATGGGTTCGAACGATTCTGAAACACCGACCTCCGGGTTGCACGCCGGTCCGCTCGGACAAACAAGCCGCATACTTGCGATGCGGCATACTACCGAAAGCAAAGAACCCGGGTCAGCTGCATGAGCTGAATACCGGGTTCTTCGAACTTCTTCAACCGGGTCACGTCCTGCGACGTAGCACCGGCCTGTGCACGACGATCATAGCCCCATCTGGTAGGACTGCCAACCGTGACAACACAAGCACCCGGCCCCTGGGTCGAACAGTGGCTGAGTCCCGAACGTTTCGGTACCTATCTGCGACTCGCCGGCGGCAGCCGGATCCGGGCGCTCGCACTGCACGAGTGGAACACCTGCGTCAACGCGGCACTTCTCCACGACTTCGCACACCTTGAGGTGGGCCTACGCAACATGTACAACCTCGCGCTGCTCGGCGCTCGTGTCCACGGTGACAACCACTGGACCGACACGCGCTCCACCGCTCTGCTGTTTCCGCACGCCACACGAACCCATGCAGATCTAGAGAAAGCCCGCAGGGCCGCTGGCGGCCCCAGCGCTCCACCCGGAAAAGTGATGGCGGAGCTCACATTCGGATTCTGGGTACTGATGACCAGCTCACGAAATGCGCCGCTCATTTGGCAGCCGCACCTACAGCACGTGTTCCCTGCCGGTTCCAACCGGCAACAGATCCACTCGGGGCTCGATGAGCTACGCAAGCTCCGCAACCGCGTCGCCCACCACGAACCAGTCAACCGAAGCGAGCTCAACGGTTCGCTGAGACGAATGCGGCGCTTCACCAACTACATATCACCGGAACTGACGTCATACCTCACATCGAAAAGCCAGGTTCAGGGCCTCCTGGCGACACGCCCGTGACACCCCGTCCAGTGTCATCAGACAACGTTACCGGCCACGCACCCGATACCCGAGCTCGCCGATATCGATCTCACCCCGGACATACGCATCCTGGTCGGCTCGGGTCTCATCGGTACTGCGGCCACCGTCGAGAGCACTACTAGTCCGAGCAGCATCCATAGCCCGAGCGCGGCTAGCCGATGGCTGTCGATGCAACATCCAGCGCCTCCTCATCCGACGGGAACTGGACGTTTCCCCGCACTCGTTCGGAGTCAAGAGACACAGATCCTTTGCTGGCAGAACCACGCGGAGTTCCTGATACCTTCGGCCGATGAACCGAACTCCCCCACCGGGGTGGTACCCAGACCCATCTGATCCATCCAAGAACGTCTACTGGGACGGGCGGTCGTGGGCGGGCCAGTCGGCTCCAGCGGTGTCCAGTCAGAACGGGAAGGGCCGCCAGACGGCGGTCAACTTTGGGGCTTTCGTGCTCATCGCGATAGGGCTCATGATGTCGACGCAGTCAGTTAGCCTCCTCACCGGCAGCGGACCCATCTGGACCGCGGTCGCGGTGATTGCCGGGGGTACTGCGTTGGCATTCTTCCTCGGAGCGTCGGTCATTATCCGAGTATTGGCGGTGCTGGCCTTGGTCCTGGGTGTCGCAAATGCCATCTCGATCGAGAACCAGATGTCGACCAAACGCGACGAGCTGACCCGAGTATTCGATCAGTAGCTCATGCGCGGGTGCGATATCGTTGTTCCCGAAACCCGTCGTCGCTGAGTAGTTCCTCGACCTCCTCGATCGACTCATCAACACCAGCCATCAAGTGCTCACGGACGGGCCGTCCTACCGACCCCGCAAACGACCCGGAACCAAGACCGCCCGACAACCGAGACCGCCAGCGATATCCTCACCTCAGCAGCTCCCGGCATGGGGAATCACGTGACAACGAGCCCTAGGGAATTACGAGACCGTCGACAGCGAAATGCGAAGCTGTTGCGCAGCGGGGTCAGCAACCATGATTGGTTTCTCTTGGCCGTCTGCAATACGTCACGGGTGCCGCATCCAAGGTTCGAAGATGGCAAACGGGTTGCGTCACCGGGGAGGTGTCCCCGTAGGCCAATCATCCGACGTTGACCCACTCCGGTATGTGAATTTGTTCGGCCGTTACCTGGTCCGATAGTGTCTTCACCAGTGCTGCAACGAACCACTCGCAGAAACGCATTCTCGTTGTCAGGCTGTCATTTCTGATGTTCTTAGACACGTCACGCGCAACAGCGTCTGCATACCATTCCGTCGCCTCCAACCCGAACATGAAGCGCGGTTTCACCCACCCCTCACGCACGACACAGGCCGCGCTGGAGGCTGATTCGTACTCAATCTCGGCAAGCAGCACGCCACTATCAGCATTAAGCGTCACGTTCTCCGGACCGGAACGGATGGCCACCGGGCGAGGAGAACGCGAGTCAAGATTCAGGCCAGTGTCTCCGTCAGGAATGACGCGTAACGCTAGTCCAAAGGAGTGGCGATGACGGTCGATACGGGACATGTTGTGAATCCACAGCAGGCTATCCCCATCAGCACCGTACTTTCCGTGATAGGGCTGCGAGTGTTCGATTCGTTCTACCGTCGACGCGGACATTCCTTTTGTTGGGTTGGAATCAGAAGCGAGCATTTGCTCGAATTCGGTAGCAGTGGCGCGGATCGGAAATGTTCGTGTACGCGGACGCGACGGTGGATAAGAACCCGTCTCCAGCGCGGCCAAAGTGTAGAAAGCCCCATCGAGTGACGCCCGGACCTGGTGAAGCCAGTCGCTAAGGACCGTAGACGCGCGCGAGGGCACAGGTTCGGCCTGCTTGACCATCACCGAGACGAAATTCTCGTGCGCTATGCAGTCGACAACCACCGCTGACTCGTGTTTGCAGTACTGCTCCAGGGAGTCGCGATGTTCGACCGCGCGTTCCAGACGAGCGATGAACCGGTCGAACCCCTTGTTCAAGTCGTGCTTCCGAATGTGGTCGTCGTCCATTGCAAGTCCCTTCTCGTTTCCGCCACATGATGATGATCAGCGGGCGGTCGACGCTAACAGCTCTTGAGAACGCGGCGCGTGCAGTCCGGTCAGGACGATTCGTCGTAGCTCACTGCATCGTTTGGGTTTTTCCGATCCAAATTCGTCTGCAGCGGGCGCGGAAATTGCGACCTCGCTGTTGGTCCGTCATCCAACCGGTAGTCCCTCTCCCAGCCCGCATCGGTTCGCCATCGGCAGGGTCCCCAGGCCGACCATCGAAGAATCACCGCAGCGCCAAAAAAGGCGTGGCGTTCTCCCGTTGTCGATGGTCTCCAAGGCATCCGCACGAGCTTCGAAGTTCTTCATCCCCAAGTCAGACCGTCATGCAAACCTCTGTCTGCGAGTTTGTACCAGCAACTCGAACGGGCGGCCCGCCACGGGCAACGATCAGACAGCGAAGGTCGATCCGCACACAAGGCAATGGATCGGTTGCTCGTGATCCGTCGGCACCTTGATCGGCTCGTGCGGGTGGCAGGGTGGTTGCACGATGTCCATGTCATTGGGCTCGGTCATCGCCGCAGGGACGTCGGAGGTCGGCTCGAACCGTAGCCCGGTCTCGTTCGACATTTGAGCGAGGACTTCCGGTATTGCGCGGGCCTGAGCGTACTCGAGCTGCTCTTTGGTCCACCACTGGTCTGTGCCTGCTGGGACCCCGCACAAGGGACAGAAGTATGCATCCGGCTCCTGCTCGGCTGCGGCCTCGTCGTTCATCGGCCCAAGGTGCCACCTAAACCTCGATCCACCGATGAGGCGGGTGTTGAGCGGGGCGTCGTGACACGGAAATGCCTCTCGGATCTGGGAAAATGGAGCTTGTCTAAGGTCCCGAATCCCAGATGCGAGAGGCATCTCGTAGATGCAACTCGACCACGCCCCGGCCGCCGGTGCTATCGTGTGCGTATGGCAGGCAAGGAGGGAGTCGCGTTGGACCTCGGAGCGTTCTCGGTGAGCCTGTCGGTGATCGATCTCGCGCGATCCCGCGCCTTCTACGAGGCGCTCGGCTTCGAAGTGTTCGGCGGAGATGCCGAGCAGGGCTGGATCATGCTCCGCAACGACAGCACGGTGATCGGACTGTTCCAGGGAATGTTCGAGAGCAACATCCTGACCTTCAACCCCGGGTGGGATGCCGCAGCCCACGACGTCGAGCCGTTCACCGACGTCCGCGACATCCAGCGCTACCTTGTCGAGCGGGGTGTTCACCCCGAGGGGCCTGCAATCGAGGCGGAATCCGGGCCGGGGTCGATCACCGTGACCGATCCCGACGGAAACGTCATCCTTATCGATCAGCATCGCTGAGCGCGTCCGCAGCTACGTGCGCGATGGCACGCAGCCTGACTCGTTCGGTCGGCTCGAGGTGTTCTATGGCGCACGAGAGCATCGTGCGTGGCATCGCTCCCGCATGCTCTTCCAGGAACGCAGTCAACTCGGAGCGGTTGGCACGTTTGCCTGCTTCGCGCAGCATCCATCCGCTCGCCTTGTGCATGAGGGGTTCCGTGTCGTGCAGACTTGCCCGCGCAACACGGAAGGTTGGCTCCGCGTCTCCGGCTCTTACCCACGCGAGTGTGGAGATCATGGCGACCCTGCGCTCCCACAGGCTCTCACTCGCAATGAGGCTATCAAGCGTGGCCACGGCCACGGCCTCTGCTTCGGGCTGATCGCGCAGCCACTCACCGACGAGAACCTCGGCGCTCGAGTCGACAATGTCCCAAATTAAGGTCGAGCAGAGCTAGTCGGACAGCAGACCGCCCCGAAAATACCTGGAGTGAGTCCGCTTGATCGCATCGAGAGATTCTCCGACGAGAGCGACGATTTCCATGTCGGGGTCATCGCGACCATTTTCGAGTGCTAGGTGCAGTGACCAGGGACGTTGTGGACGGCGCGTCAGCGACAGATAGGTGAGGACCTCCGGTATCGGTGTGGTTACCACAACTGCACCGACAACCGAGAGGTCCTCGTGTCACACGCTAATGTCTTGCTCACCTCGAAGGGGAGATTGAAACTCGCGACATCGATCGTCGATGACGGGTGGTCGATCCGCCGGGCCGCCGAACGGTTCCAGGTCTCACCGACCACAGCGAAGAAATGGGCCGACCGCTACCGCGCCAGCGGGCAGGCGGCGATGGCCGATCGCTCGAGCAGGCCACACCGCAGCCCCGGCAGGACACCGACACGCACCGAACGCCGAATCATCAACCTTCGCTTCACTCGCCGCTGGGGACCGCACCGCATCGCCTACCACCTGCACATGGCACACAGCACCGTCGGAGCCGTCCCGCGCCGCTACGAATGCCGCTGCTACGCCACCTCGACCAGAACACTGGACTGGCAGTTGTCGACGGTCTCGTAATTCCCCAGGGGTAGTTGTCACGTAATTCCCCATGCCGGGTGCTGCTGTGGTGAGGATATCGGTGACGGGCTCGGCTGTCAGGTGGTCTTGGTCCCGGGGCGTTTGC